>NZ_JBSFVY010000044.1:0-23738 GCF_053592555.1 Streptomyces sp. NPDC002643 | reverse complement strand
TTCCCGTCGCTCCCGCGCCGGGACGGCTTCCCGTCGCTCCCGCACCGGGACGGCTTCCCGTCGCTCCCGCACCGGAGCGGCTTCCCGTCAGCCGCTCACAGGGGCGACACCCCGTCAGTCCCGCACTGGGACGACACCCCGTCACCCCTCACCCGTCCGGATCAACTCGCCGGTGTCGACGCCCAGTTGTGGCGTTCGGCACCGGTGTTCCGCTTTCGGCGTGAATTCCGTGTGTGGCCTGTGTGACACCCTTGACTTGCCCCAAATCTGACATGAGCCTGGCGTCTGATCACCACTGTGGCAGACCACTTCAAGGGGGGCTCATGAGACGAAGAGCGAGATCGGTCCTCGCTGCCGGCGCGCTCCTCCTCGGCGGCGGTGCGGGACTCGCACCCCTCGCCCAGGCGGCCGAGAACGACAGTTCCACGGACACGGAAGAAGTCAAGGTCTTCCGGGCCGAGGTGACGAAGCAGCAGATCCCGCTGCTGCTCGCGGCCGGCCAGGACGGTCATGAACTGAGCGAGCAGGCACCGGAGAAGGGCACCGCCTCGGTCGAGGTCTACCTCACCGACAAGCAGGCCGAGGCCCTGGAGGACCAGGGAGTCGAGCTCACCGAGCACAAGCTCACCAGCAAGGCCGAGGCCCGGGTGGAAGCCGCCGGTGATGGGGTGTACCGGCCCTACAGCGGTGCCGGGGGCATCAAGGAGGAGATCATCGAGGCGGGCCGGGAGAACCCGTCCCTGACCAAGGTGGTCTCCATCGGCAAGACGCTGAACGGGCAGGACATCCTCGCCCTCAAGCTCACCAAGAACGCCAAGAAGACCAAGGACGGCGCCAAACCCTCCGTCCTGTACGTGTCCAACCAGCACGCGCGCGAGTGGATCACCCCGGAGATGACCCGGCGGCTGATGCACCACTACCTGGACAACTACAGGACCGACAAGCGGATCAAGAAGATCGTCGACACCACCGAGCTGTGGTTCGTGATCTCCGCCAACCCCGACGGCTACGACTTCACCCACCAGGACACCGCCCACCGTCAGTGGCGCAAGAACCTCCGGGACATCAACGGCGACGGCACCATCACCGTTGGCGACGGCGTCGACCTCAACCGCAACTTCGCCTACCAGTGGGGCTACGACAACGAGGGCTCCTCCCCGTTCCCCACCAGCGAGACCTATCGCGGCGCCGGCCCGAACTCCGAGCCCGAGACCCAGGCCCTGGACGCCTTCGAACGCCGTATCGGCTTCGAGTACGGCATCAACTACCACTCCGCCGCCGAACTCCTCCTCTACGGCGTCGGCTGGCAGGTCGCCACCCCCACTCCGGACGACGTGCTCTACAAGTCGCTCGCCGGCACACCGGAGAACTCCGCGATCCCCGGCTACCACCCCCAGCTCTCCTCCGAGCTGTACACCACCAACGGTGAGGCGGACGGCCACGCGGCCAACGTCAACGGCACGGCGATGTTCACCCCCGAGATGTCGACCTGCCAGACCGCGTCGAGCATCGACCCGAACGACGCCTGGAAGCCCGAGGACTGCGCCTCCGTCTTCACCTTCCCGGACGACGAGAAGCTGATCGAGCAGGAGTTCGAGAAGAACATCCCGTTCGCGCTCTCCGTCGCCGAGTCCGCCGTCAGGCCCGACCAGCCGAAGTCCTCGGTCGGCATCGACGCCCCCGACTTCACCCCGGCGCCCTTCACCACGTCGTACTCGCGCGGCGCCGACCAGGAGATCTCCGTCGTCGCCCGCAAGTCGGTGCGCGACAAGGAGATGAAGTACCGGATCAACGGCAAGGGCCGTACCTACGAACGGACGCTCAAGCCCTGGAAGGGCGGCGAGACGTTCGGCGGCGAGGACAATCTGTACTTCGACGAGTACCGGGCCAAGGTCCGGGGCGGTGGGACTGGCGACAAGGTCGAGGTCTGGTTCACCGGCGAGACGAAGAGCGGCAGGCCCACCCGCAGCGAGCCCTTCACCTACACCATCGCCGAACGCCCCAAGGCCGACACCCTCGTGATCGCCGAGGAAGGCGCGACCCAGACCCATGCCCAGGCGTACGTGGACGCGCTGAAGGCCAACGGCAAGAAGGCGCTCGTCTGGGACGTCGCGACCCAGGGCGCTCCCGACGCGCTGGGCGTGCTGAAGCATTTCAAGCAGGTCGTGCACTACACGGGCGCCGTACGCCCCGGTGTCGCCACCCAGCTCGAACTGCGCGCCCACCTCAACGAGGGCGGCAAGCTGATCGAGGCGGGCGAGAGCGCCGGCGGCTCCGTCGACCTCGGCGGCGGCACCCTGTCGAACGACTTCAGCCAGTACTACCTGGGCGCCTACAGCCGTACGTCCCTCCCCAACGCCACCGCCTTCCAGGGCAGCGGCAGGCTGGCGGGCGCCTCCGGCGCACTCGGCGCGGCGCCGGGCAACCCGCTGGACACCGCCGGATCGTTCGGCGTCACCTCGGACGCGCTGCCCGCCGACACGTTCCCGCAGTTCACGAGCGCGGGGGCGGGCCAGTACCCCGGGACCGTCAACCCGTACGGCCCGTACGAGGGCGCGTCCATGGCGGCCGTCACCCACTCCGACTACGCCTGGAACCGGCTGACCCGCACCATCGACCTCACCTCGGTCACCGCCGACCAGAAGCCCGCCTTCCGCACCCAGCTGCTGTGGAGCATCGAGGAGGGCTACGACCACGCGGTCCTGGAGGCGCACACGGCCGGGGCGGACGACTGGACGACGCTGCCGGAGGCCGGCGGCGCCAGTTCCAGCGCCGTGCCCACCGAGTGCGAGGCCGGGTACTTCATCCAGGCCCACCCCGCGCTCACGCGGTATCTGACCCGGACCGCCGAGGGCTGCGCGCCCACCGGCACCAGCGGCTCCTGGAACAGCCTCACCGGGGCCTCCGACGGCTGGCAGCGGGTCGAGTTCGATCTGTCCGCGTACGCCGGGAAGACGGTCGAGATCTCGCTCGGCTACATCACCGACCCCGGCTCCGGCGGGCGTGGGCTCCTCGCCGACAACGCCACCGTCGTCATCGGCGGCACGACCGGTGCCGTCGAGGGCTTCGAGACCTCCCTCGGCGCCTGGACCGTCGCCGGCCCGCCCGCGGGCAGCCCGGCCGTCGTACGGGACTGGGGGCTGTCCGGCGAGCTGTTCAAGACGTACGGGGCCGTCACCACGAAGGACACCGTGCTGCTGGGCTTCGGCCTGGAGCAGGTGACCATCGCGGCCGACCGGACGGCACTGATCGGCAGGGCGCTGAACGCGCTGAGGAAGTGAGCGCCGACTGCGCCGAACGGCGGACGAGAGGCTCGTGAGAGGCCGTCTGGAACGTCTGGAATCAGATGATCAGGGGGCCGCTCAAAAGGTAATCACCTTGTAAAACCCGGGCGGTCCGTACCCCTACCGGCGGGTACGGACCGCACCGGCATGTATAGGGCATCTCGATGCCACTCGACGGGCCCGGGGGAGGTAGGGTCGTAGGCGGTCGGGGACATCCCATACAGCTCGTCGGCGCTGAGCCGGCGTACCAACGAGGAGATCGGTTCGTGACGATCCGCGTAGGCATCAACGGCTTTGGCCGCATCGGTCGTAACTACTTCCGCGCGCTGCTGGAGCAGGGTGCAGACATCGAGATCGTGGCTGTCAACGACCTGGGTGACACCGCGACCACCGCTCACCTGCTGAAGTACGACACCATCCTGGGCCGCCTCAAGGCGGAGGTGTCGCACACCGCCGACACGATCACCGTCGACGGACACACCATCAAGGTCCTGTCCGAGCGCAACCCCGCCGACATCCCGTGGGGCGAGCTGGGCGTCGACATCGTCATCGAGTCCACCGGCATCTTCACGAAGAAGGCCGACGCCGCCAAGCACCTCGCCGGTGGCGCCAAGAAGGTCCTCATCTCGGCTCCGGCCAAGGACGAGGACATCACCATCGTGATGGGTGTCAACCAGGACAAGTACGACCCGGCGAACCACCACGTCATCTCCAACGCCTCCTGCACCACCAACTGTGTGGCGCCGATGGCCAAGGTCCTCGACGAGAACTTCGGCATCGTCAAGGGTCTGATGACGACCGTCCACGCGTACACCAACGACCAGCGCATCCTGGACTTCCCGCACTCGGACCTGCGCCGCGCCCGCGCCGCCGCCGAGAACATCATTCCGACCACGACGGGTGCCGCGAAGGCCACCGCCCTGGTCCTGCCGCAGCTCAAGGGCAAGCTCGACGGCATCGCGATGCGCGTCCCGGTCCCGACCGGCTCCGCCACCGACCTGGTCGTCCAGCTCCAGCGCGAGGTCACCAAGGACGAGGTCAACGCCGCGTTCAAGAAGGCCTCCGAGGACGGCGACCTCAAGGGCATCCTGTTCTACACCGAGGACCAGATCGTGTCCTCGGACATCGTCAGCGACCCGGCCTCCTGCACCTTCGACTCCTCCCTGACCATGGTCCAGGAGGGCAACTCGGTGAAGATCCTCGGCTGGTACGACAACGAGTGGGGCTACTCCAACCGCCTCGTCGACCTCACGGTCTTCGTCGGCAACCAGCTCTGATCCACAGAGCAGGCACCTTGATGTGAAGGCAGGGCTCGGGCGGCGCAGTGACGCGCAGCCCGGGCCCTGACTCACGTGCAGACCGGCCCTCTTACGATCACGAGCATCAACACGTCCTCTTCGGGAGCCCCTTCTATGAAGACGATCGACGAACTCCTCGCCGAGCCAGTCGCCGGCAAGCGGGTCTTCGTCCGCGCCGACCTCAATGTGCCGCTGTCCGGCACCACCATCACCGACGACGGCCGTATCCGCGCCGTGCTGCCCACCGTGAAGGCGCTGGCGGAGGCGGGCGCGCGAGTCGTCGTCGCCTCGCACCTGGGCCGCCCCAAGGGCGCCCCGGACCCGGCCTTCTCCCTCGCCCCGGCCGCCGCCCGCCTCGGTGAACTCCTCGGCGCCGACGTGGCGTTCGCGACGGACACCGTTGGCGAGTCCGCCACCTCCACCGTCGCCGCTCTCACCGACGGCCAGGTCGCCGTCGTCGAGAACCTGCGCTTCAACGCCGGTGAGACGTCCAAGGACGACGCCGAGCGCGCCGCGTTCGCCGACCAGCTGGCCGCCCTCGCCGATGTCTACGTGGGCGACGGCTTCGGCGCCGTGCATCGCAAGCACGCCTCGGTCTTCGACCTGCCGGCCAGGCTGCCGCACTACGCCGGCTTCCTCATCGCCACCGAGGTCGGCGTCCTGAAGAAGCTCACCGACGACGTCCAGCGCCCCTATGTGGTCGCCCTCGGTGGCGCCAAGGTCTCCGACAAGCTCGCCGTCATCGACGAACTGCTCGGCAAGGCCGACCGCATCCTCATCGGCGGCGGCATGGCGTACACCTTCCTCAAGGCCAAGGGCTACGAGGTCGGCGGCTCCCTCCTCCAGGAGGACCAGCTCGGCGCGGTCACCGAGTACCTGGAGCGCGCGGAGCGGACCGGTGTCGAGCTGGTCCTGCCCGTGGACGCCGTCGTCGCGCCCGCGTTCCCCGACCTGAAGACCAAGGCTCCGGCCGGCGCCACCGCGGTCGCCGCGGACGCCATGCCGGCCGAGCAGATGGGCCTGGACATCGGTCCGGAGTCCGCCGCGCTCTACGCCTCGAAGATCGCCGACGCCGCCACCGTCTTCTGGAACGGCCCCATGGGCGTCTTCGAGCACCCCGATTTCGCCGAGGGCACCAAGGCGGTCGCCCAGGCACTCCTCGATTCCAAGGCCTTCACGGTCGTCGGCGGCGGCGACTCCGCCGCCGCCGTGCGCATCCTGGGCTTCGACGAGAACGCATTCGGCCACATCTCGACCGGTGGCGGCGCCTCCCTCGAATACCTCGAGGGCAAGACGCTCCCCGGCCTCGCCGCACTGGAGGACTGACCCTCAATGAGCACGCGTACGCCCCTGATGGCGGGCAACTGGAAGATGAACCTCAACCACCTTGAGGCCATCGCGCACGTCCAGAAGCTCGCCTTCGCCCTCGCCGACAAGGACTACGAGGCCTGTGAGGTCGCGGTCCTGCCGCCCTTCACCGATCTGCGCTCGGTCCAGACCCTCGTCGACGGCGACAAGCTGAAGATCAAGTACGGTGCCCAGGACCTGTCGGCCCATGACTCCGGCGCCTACACCGGTGAGATCTCCGGCCCGATGCTGGCCAAGCTGAAGTGCACGTTCGTGGCGATCGGCCACTCCGAGCGCCGCCAGTACCACAACGAGACCGACGAGATCGTCAACGCGAAGGTCAAGGCCGCCTACAAGCACGGCCTCACCCCGATCCTGTGCGTCGGCGAGGAGCTGGAGGTCCGCGAGGCGGGCAACCACGTCGCCCACACCCTCGCCCAGGTCGAGGGCGGCCTCAAGGACGTCCCCGCCGAGCACGCCGTCACCATCGTGATCGCCTACGAGCCCGTCTGGGCCATCGGCACCGGCAAGGTCTGCGGCGCCGAGGACGCCCAGGAGGTCTGCGCGGCCATCCGCGGCAAGCTCGCCGAGCTGTACTCGCGGGAGACCGCCGACCAGATCCGCATCCAGTACGGCGGCTCCGTCAAGGCCGGCAACGTCGCCGAGATCATGGCGCAGCCCGACATCGACGGCGCGCTCGTGGGCGGCGCCTCCCTGGACGCCGACGAGTTCGTCAAGATCGTGCGGTTCCGCGACCAGTGAGCCGTCGACCGGAGCGCCCGGGCGGCGATCCGGGAAGCAGCGAGTAGGCGTCTGCGGCCGAACGTCGTAGTCTTGCGGGGGCATGGCGCTGCGGCCATGCCCCTGTCGTCCATCCAGATCCGAGGAAGTTGGTCCAGCCGTGGTTATGGGGTTCTCGATCGCCCTGATCGTCTTCAGCGGGTTGCTGATGCTGCTGGTGCTGATGCACAAGGGCAAGGGCGGCGGCCTCTCCGACATGTTCGGTGGCGGTATGCAGTCGTCCGTCGGTGGCTCCTCCGTCGCCGAGCGCAACCTCGACCGGATCACCGTGGTGGTCGGTCTGCTGTGGTTCGCGTGCATTGTCGTACTCGGCATCCTGATGAAGGTCAACAACTGATCGGCAGGTCAGACGTACGACAACGCGTCACGGACGCACCAATCCGCACGTAAAGCCCCATGCTGGGTACGCGACTTCGAGCGCGGCCTATCATGGGGCTTGCGTCTGGGGTGGGATGTAACTCCAATCACTGGACGCGCGTTGGGCCTTACGTAGACTGAGGCGCTCGCAGCGAAGCGAAACGCCGACTCGCTTCGCCGCACCATCACGCAGGGAGTTACGACCGTGGCAAGTGGCAACGCGATCCGAGGAAGCCGGGTCGGGGCGGGGCCGATGGGCGAGGCCGAGCGCGGCGAGTCCGCCCCCCGGCTGCGCATCTCCTTCTGGTGCTCCAACGGGCACGAGACCCAGCCCAGCTTCGCCAGCGACGCGCAGGTCCCCGACACCTGGGACTGCCCGCGCTGCGGCTTTCCGGCCGGGCAGGACCGGGACAATCCGCCGGACCCGCCGCGTACCGAGCCCTACAAGACGCACCTCGCCTATGTGCGGGAGCGGCGCAGCGACGCGGACGGTGAGGCGATCCTCGCCGAGGCGCTCGCCAAACTGCGGGGCGAGATCTAGAAGTTGACACCGGCCGGGCACCGAGGGGTGCCTGGCCGGAGGTGTTTGGGGCTGGTGATTCCTGGGCTCTTGCTACTGCGCTTGTGTTGCCCTCTGATCGATTAGGTTGGGATCGGCAGCGGGGTACGCAGGCAGGACCAGGTAGGAAAGAAGGCTGAAGTCCGAGATGAACGCAGAAAGCCGTGCCAGGCTCAATCAGATGCCCGAATGGACGGCGCTGGCCGAGCACCGGGAACAGCAGGGCGACGTACAGCTGCGTGAGCTGTTCGCGGCCGACCCGGGGCGCGGTGCCGGGTACACGCTGGAGGTCGGCGATCTGCACGTCGACTACTCCAAGCACCTGGTCACCGACGACACACTGCGGCTGCTGCGCGAGCTGGCCGCCGCGACCGACGTTTTCGGACTGCGGGACGCCATGTTCCGCGGCGAGAAGATCAACACCACCGAGGACCGGGCCGTCCTCCACACCGCGCTGCGCGCCGCGCGTGACGCGGTCATCGAGGTCGACGGCGAGAACGTCGTACCGGCCGTGCACGCCGTCCTCGACAAGATGAGCGGCTTCGCCGAGCGCATCCGCTCCGGCGAGTGGACCGGCCACACCGGCCGACGCATCAGGAACATCGTCAACATCGGCATCGGCGGCTCCGACCTCGGCCCGGCGATGGCGTACGAGGTGCTGCGCTCCTACACCGACCGCGACCTCGTCCTCCGCTTCGTGTCGAACGTGGACGGGGCCGATCTGCACGAGGCCGTGCGGGATCTCGACGCGGCGGAGACGCTGTTCATCATCGCCTCGAAGACGTTCACCACCATCGAGACCATCACCAACGCCACCTCCGCGCGGGAGTGGCTGCTCGGTGAGCTGAAGGCCGGGCCCGACGCGGTCGCGAAGCACTTCGTGGCGCTGTCGACCAACGCGGGCAAGGTGTCGGAGTTCGGCATCGACACCGCCAACATGTTCGAGTTCTGGGACTGGGTCGGCGGGCGGTACTCCTACGACTCGGCGATCGGCCTGTCGCTGATGATCGCGATCGGGCCGGACCGCTTCCGGGAGATGCTCGACGGGTTCCGGATCGTCGACGAGCACTTCCGCACCGCGCCCGCCGAGTCCAATGTCCCGCTGCTGCTGGGCCTGTTGGGCATCTGGTACGGCAACTTCCATGACGCCCAGTCGCACGCGGTGCTGCCGTACAGCCACTACCTCTCCAAGTTCACGGCGTACTTGCAGCAGCTGGACATGGAGTCCAACGGCAAGTACGTGGGCCGTGACGGGCGTGAGGTGGAGTGGCAGACGGGTCCGGTGGTGTGGGGCACGCCCGGCACCAACGGGCAGCACGCCTACTACCAGCTGATCCACCAGGGCACGAAGCTGATCCCGGCGGACTTCATCGGGTTCGCGCGGCCGGTCGCCGAGCTGAGTGACGCCCTCGGCGCCCAGCACGATCTGCTGATGGCCAACTTCTTCGCCCAGACCCAGGCGCTGGCGTTCGGCAAGACGCCGGACGAGGTGCGGGCCGAGGGGGTGTCGGAGGAGCTGGTGCCGCACAAGACGTTCAAGGGGAACCATCCGACGACCACGATCCTGGCCAAGGAGCTGACACCGTCGGTGCTCGGCCAGCTGATCGCGCTGTACGAGCACAAGGTGTTCGTACAGGGCGCCGTGTGGAACATCGACTCCTTCGACCAGTGGGGCGTCGAACTGGGCAAGGTCCTCGCCAAGAGGGTCGAGCCCGCGCTGACCGAGGGCGCCGATGTGCCCGGTCTGGACGAGTCCACCAAGGCGCTGGTGGCCAAGTACCGGGAGCTGCGCGGACGTTAGGAAGCAGGACAGGTGGGTGGGGAAGTGGGCGGCCGCGCGACGTCCGCTTCCCCACCCGGTCCGAGTGGGCCGAGGGTCCGATGAGGCCGCGGTGGCGCATGCCGGTGGCGGCGCCGTCCGCCGTCAGTGGCCCAGCCCGGCGCCTCCGTCGACCGGGATCACGGCGCCGCGGATGTAACCGGCGCCCGCCAGGAAGGCCACCGCGTCGGCGACCTCCTCGGGGGTGCCGAGGCGTCCGGCGGGGGTGGTGCGCAGGAGTTCGCGGCGCTGCTCCGGGGTGAGGGCGCGGCTCATGTCGGTCTCGGTGAGGCCGGGGGCGACGACGTTGCAGGTGATGTCGCGGGCGCCCAGTTCCTGGGTGAGCGAGCGGGCGAAGCCGATCAGGCCCGCCTTGGCCGCCGCGTAGTTGGTCTGGCCGGGGGCGCCGTGCAGGGCGGCCGTGGAGGAGAGCAGGACGATACGGCCGTGGCCCGTCCGGAGCATGCCGCGTATCGCGCGCTGGGCGACACGGAAGGCGCCGGTGAGGTTGGTGTCGATGACGGAGGTGAAGTCCTCCTCGGTCATCCGGATCAGCAGCCGGTCGTGGGTGGCGCCCGCGTTGGCGACCAGCACGGAGACGGGGCCGTGGGCCTCCTCGGCCTCCTTGAACGCCTGGTCGACCTGGTGGCTGTCGGTGACGTCGCAGCGTACGGGCAGGATGTTCTCGGTTCTGGACGGCTCCTCGCCTCGGTAGGTGACGGTGACCCGGTCGCCGGTCGTTGCGAAGCGGCGGGCTATGGCGAGGCCGATGCCTCTGTTTCCGCCGGTGACGAGGACGGAGCGGGGCGTCGGCTGGGGCATGGGGCTGTGCCTTTCCGGGGAATGGGGCGGGGTCACGCGGTTTCCAACCGTTCGTCGTCCTGTGCCGCTCGCTCGGGCGGGCTCTGCGGCCGGGGTGCCCGGGTGCGCAGGCCTACGACGGAGACCGCGAAGCCGATGAGGGCGAGGGCGGCGACGGTGAGGGTGGCGGCGTACATGGCGTCGAGGAAGGCACGGTCGGCCAGGGCCGCCAGATCGGGGAGGCCGAGGGAGTCGGCGAGGGAGCGGGCGGCCTCCGGGGAGGTGCGGGCCTGGTCCTCGGCGGAGGGGGAGAGTTCCTGGCCGGTGCCGGGCAGTTCGGCGTCGGCCATGCGGGAGCGGTAGACGCCGGAGAGGACCGAGCCGGCCAGGGCCACGCCGAGGACGTTGCCGACCTGCCGGGTGACGTTGGTGACGGCGGAACCGGCGCCGACCAGCTGGGGTGGCACGCCGCGCATCATCACCGCCGTGACCGGGGTGCCGACCAGGCCCATGCCGTAGCCCTGGACCCACAGCAGCACGGCGATGACCCAGACCGGGGTGCGCCCGTCCAGCCAGGCGTAGGCGACATAGGTGACGGCGGTGGCCAGGACGCCGGTCGAGACCGTCCAGCGGGGGGTGAGCCATCGGCTGGTCGCGGGGGATGCCTGGCTGCCGAGGACGATGCCCACCGCGGCGGCGATCATGACGGTTCCCGCGTCGGCGGGGGAGAGACCGCGGGGGCCCTGGAGGTAGAAGGCCGCGTAGAACAGGTGTCCGGCGAGGGTCATGAACGTGATCAGCAGGACCACGCTGCCGGCCGTGAAACCGGGCTGCCGGAACAGGCGTAGGTCCAGGCTGGGGGTGGGGGAACGGCGCTGACCTGCGACGAAGGCGGCGAGGAGGGCTGCGCCCAGGGCCAGGGGGAGCAGGACGTGGGGGCCGTACCAGGTGCGGCCGTTGCCGAGTTCGATGATGCCGTAGACCAGGCCGCCGAGGCCCAGGACGGACAGGGCGAGGCCCGGGAGGTCCAGGACTCGGCGGTGGGAGCCGCCGAGGCGGGGGACGAGGGTGATCGCCGCCAGCAGGCAGAGGGCGACGATCGGGACGTTGACGAGGAAGACCGAGCCCCACCAGAAGTGGCTGAGCAGGGCTCCGCCCGCTACCGGGCCGATGGCTACGCCGAGGCCGCTGGAGGAGGACCAGATGGCGATGGCTCGGGTGCGTTTCTCCTCCGGAGTGGTCTGCATGATGACGGTCAGGGTGGCCGGCATCAGCAGGGCGCTGCCCGCGCCCATGAAGGCTCGGGCTGTGATCAGCCAGGTGGGGGTGGGGGCGAAGGCGGCCATGGCCGAGGCGGCGCCGAAGAGGGTGAGGCCGGTGAGGAGGGTGGTTTTGGGGCCGAAGCGGTCGGCGAGGGCGCCGCCTGCGAAGAGGGTGCCGGAGAGGACCAGGGTGTAGGCGCCGGCTACCCATTCGAGTTCGGCGGGGGTTGCGGCCAGGCCGTCCTCGGGGGCGGCGAGGGTGGTGACTGCGACGTTGAGGATGGAGGTGTCCAGCCAGATCAGCATCTGGGCGCAGACCACGACCAGGAGGATGGGCCAGGTTCGGGTGGGGATGGGGGTGGCCTGCGTGACTGGGGCGCTGGCCTTGGTCATCGTCTGCCTCTTCCGGTTTCGTGCTCGGCGGCTTTGGCTGGGCGGGGCGGGGTTGCGCTTACCGGCGCTGACAGGGTGCCGCTCTCTTTGGGATGGGTGCCGCCCCTAGCGGCACGATTGCCCGCAGCTACGACGGCTGCAGGGTGGGCGCCGTCCTAGCGGCACGGTTGCCCGCAGCTATGGGCAGCCGCATCAGTTGCCCAACCCGTCTCGCCAGCTTGGCCTTGTTGGTTTCCAGCCCAAGGTCGTGCGGGCACGCGCGTTGGAGGCGCCGTGGGCCGAGGTGAGTTGGTGGGCCATGAACCAGCCGAGGAGGCGGGGGGCCAGGGGCGGCGGGATCGTGCGGGGGGACGGGGCGGTGAGGGCGCGGGCCAGGTGGGGGAGCCATTGGGCCGCCGGGGCCGGGTCGTCGTCCGTGATGTGGAAGACGCCCGTGACGTTCGACTCCACGGCTGTCACCGTCGCTCCCACCGCGTCCTCGACATGCAGGAACGACGTGATTCCGGAGCCGTCGCCCGGTAGGGGGAGTTTGCCGGACTGGACGGCCTGGGCGGTGGCGCCGCCGTTGCGGGAGTACGCGGTGCCGGGGCCGTACAGGGTGCCGTAGCGCAGGACCACGCCCGCCAAGTCGGTGGCCAGCACCTGGCGTTCGAGGTCGGCCACGGCCCGTACCGTGGAGGCCCAGCCGGGGTCGGGGGCGTCCACGTACAGGGGTGCGTCCTCGTCGAGGACCGGTTCCCCGGCGGGGGTGGCGGCGAAGGCGATGGACTGGGCGACCAGGCGTCGGGCGCCGGCCGCGCGGGCGGCCTCGATGAGGTTGGCGGTGCCCTCGGTGCGCAGGCGCGCGGTGAGGGCGAAGGCGCCCGGGGGGTCGTCGCGCAGCATGCGCAGTGCCGACATCTGGTGGACGACCACCTCGGGCCGGGCGGCCGACACCGCCGACAGCAGGGCGTCACGGTCGAGCGCGTCGGCGACCACGACCTCGTCGGCCTCGGGGGCACGGCCCCGTGACCCCTGCCGCACCAGCGCGCTCACCTCGTGACCCCGCTCGCGCAGCGCGCCCACCAGCGGATGTCCGACCACTCCGGTGGCCCCGGCGACAAGTACCCGCATGTCCTTCAGTTCTCCCCATCGGTTGAAAGGGGCGTGGCGACCCGCATCAGCAGGCGGCACGCCTTGTCGCCGTTCCGCAGACAGCTCTCGGCGCGGTTCTCCGTCAACGTCACGCCGAGGCCTTCCGACCAGCCCGCGTGGATGTCGGTGCACGGGCAGCGATAGCCGTCCAGGGAGCCGGCCATCCGGACCATGGTGATCGCGAAGTTCCGCTTCAGGGTGAGCACGATCAGGTCGTCGTCCTCGACCTCGGTGGCGGCGTTGCGCAGCTCCGGCGGGAACATCCGGTCGCCGCAGTCGTCGTACCGGCGGCGCAGTTCCTCCAGGTCCTTGCGGGTGTCACCGGTGTCGGGCAGCGGTCCGGAGAGCCGGCCGACCCGCTGGCCCACATGGACGGCGACCTTGCGCATCGCCTCCGCGTTGATCTCGTTCGCGACGTCCTGCCCGAAGCGGGCGGCCACGCCCTGGTACCAGTTGGCGTCGTGCTGCCACCACAGCCGGTACGCCTCACCGGCCCGCGCGCGGTGGTTGACGCCCTCGCCACCAGTCGTAGTCGTGCTCATACGTGCTGCTCCTTGGCGGCGAACCTGTCGCGCATCACTCGTTTGAGGACCTTGCCGGTGGCGCCCTTGGCCACGTCGTCCGGCTTCATCGGCACGGCCCGGGAGAGGGGTGGGAAGCCGGCCTCCGCCAGCACCGCGTTGACGCGCGCGGTCCACTCCTCATCGCCTTCGGTGCCCTTGTCGCCTGCGCCGCCCGCATCAGCCGGCTGGAGCAGCGCGTACGCCTCCGCCACCCCGTCCCCGTCCCAGTCCGCCCGTACGCCGTCGGGGGCGACCCCGACCACCGTGCAGTCGGCGAGTCCGGGCAGCTCGGCCAGCAGCAACTCCTCGGTGCGGGTGCTGAAGACGATGCCTGCGCGGGTGCGGATGGCGTCCGGGGCCCGGTCCAGGTGGTAGAAGTTGCCCTCGTCGTCCTGGCGGGCGAGGTCGCCGGTGAGCCAGTAGCCGCCGAGGCGCATCCGGTTCCAGGTCACCGAGTCGTTCCAGTAACCGGGCGTCAGCGTCGGGGACTTGAGGCCCAGACGGCCGATCTCGCCGGGCGGCAGCGGGGTGCCGTCCTCAGCGAGCACGGCGGCCTCGGCGAAGCTGATCGGCTTGCCGATGCGGCGCGCGTACGCGGAGGTGTCCTTGGTGTGCCGGTTGTGGAAGACCGAGTAACCGGCCTCGGACGAGCCGAGCCCGTCGACGAAGACCGAACCGTCGACCCGCCGGTGCTTCAGATCCCGGCCGATCTCGATGTGGTTGCCGTGCGCTACGAGCGCCCTGATGTGCGCCTCGTGCGCCGCGTCCCCGGTGTTGAACCACACCTGCACGCTCGACAGATCCCGGGCCGCCAGATCCTCGGCGGCCATCTCACCGAACGTCCCGGCGAACGCCAGCACGGTCGTGGGCCGGAACTCCTCGATCGCGTCCAGCACATCGGTGCCGCGCTGACTCGACATGAGCTTGATGTCCGCGCGCAGCAGCAGGCAGTACATCAGCGTCGCCACCATCGCGTTGTGCGCGCCGGGCAGCCCCACCAGCGTGCGCCGCATGTCGGTGCCGGTGGAGTAGCGCAGCCGGTGCGTCTGCGCGTACATCAGCGTGCGATGCGTGTGCGGCACACCCTTCGGCAGGCCTGTGGTGCCGGAGGAGTGCGAGATGAGGACCGGGTCGGTCGGGTCGTGGCGGTACGGGTACGAGGCGGGCAGCGACGTACGGTGCTCCGGGCGGATCTCGGCGGCGGTCACGTGGAAGCCGAGACCGGAGTCGGCCAGTACCTCGCGGTGCTCCTCGTCCGTGAAGGCGCCCACCGCGCCCTGTCTGCGGATGTACTCGCGGGCGGTCTCCGGGGACAGATTGCCGTTCACGAACGACGGGACGGCGCCGAGTGAGGTCAGCGCCAGGAAGTTCACCGCGAACTCGGCCGCCGAGTAGGAGTGGATCGCCACCGGGTCGCGCGGGCGTACGCCCCGGGTCGCGTACCAGCCCGCGTACGCCTCCACCACCTCGTCGAGCTGTCCGAGCGTGAGTACCTCGGGGTGACTGCCGTCCGGGGCACGCCAGTTGCCGTCGAAGCGCAGTACCGGTTCGTCGAGGGGACGGTCGTATGTCTTGATGCGGTGCAGGACGTTGCCCGCGCCGAGTTCGTCGTCGGAGCAGATCCGTGCCCGCTCCTGCCTACTGATGAGCATGGGTGTCCGTCTCGTTTCGTTCCTGTTGTTCCCGTTGTTTCGGCTGTTTCGGTTGTTCCGGGGGCCGTTCGGTGGTGAGGAGGAAGGCGGGGGTGTGGGGGCCGGTGGCGAGTACCTGGCTGCCGCCGTCCCGCGACAGCCGCCGGTGCAGGGCCGCGAGGTCGAAGAGGGACCGGAGGCCGCCGGGGTGGGTGGCGGGGGGTGCCGTGGTCGCCGCCTCCGTGGACCGGAGCGTCACCGCTGAGCCGGGGCCGGGGCGGGTGAGGAGCGCGGCGGCGGCCAGACCTGCGGATTCGGGGAGGTCGGGGGCCGGCTGGCCGGTGTCGGCGGTGAGTTCGCGGTGGGCGGCGGCCACCCGTGCGCCGCCGCCCAGCTCCACACCGATGACCAGGACGCGCTCCAGCTCCGGGTCTTCGAGGAGCAGATCGGCCATGGCGAGGAGTTCGGTCGCCGGATCGTCGAGGGTGGAGAGGCTGAACATCTGGCCCGTGATGCCGAACTCCCGGCTCATATGGCCGAGTACGGAGTTGGCGGTGGCCTGCATGAACAGGAGGGGGTTGTGGACGCGGCCGGACACCACCCGGCGGCTGGCCAGATCGGCGGTGGTCGTGTCCCCCATCAGGCTCGCCAGCGCCACCGCCGTACGGCCACCCTCGCCGGGGCACTCGGTCAGACAGCGGGCCGCCACCTCGAACGCCAGCGGACTGAACGCCGACTCCACGAACCCCGGCAGCCGGGGCAGCGCGATATCGCCGTCCCGCCCGGTGCCATGGGTCGCGGTGGCGGTGGTGAGGATGCCGAGGGGGGAGCGCAGGGGCGCCTTGCTCTGTGTGTCGCTCGTCGTCACGGCCGCTCCAGTACGAGTGCGGTGTTGGCGCCTCCGAAGGCCGCGTTGATGGAGAGGGCGCGGTGGAGATCGGCCTCGCGGGGCTCGTTCGGGACGTAGTCGAGGTCGCACTCGGGGTCGGGGGCGGTGTAGCCGGCGGTCGGGGGGAGGACCCCGTCCGTCAGGGCCAGCAGGGTGATCACGAACTCCACGACACCCGCCGCCTCCAGCATGTGGCCGGTGGTGCTCTTGGTGGAGCTGACCGGGATCGACTCGGCCCGCTCGCCGAAGGCCGCGCGCAGACCCCTGGTCTCGGCGCCGTCGTTGTACTTAGTGCCGGTGCCATGGGCGTTGACATAGCCGAGCGCCGCCCCGTCAGGGTCACCCGCCATCCGCAGCGCCTGGCCTGCGGCGAGGGAAAGGCCCAGGCCCTCCGGGTGCGGCTGGGCGATGTGGTGGGCGTCGGTCGCCGCGCCCCAGCCGACGATGCCGGCCAGCGGACGGGCACCCCTGCGCCGGGCGTGCCCGGCGGACTCCAGCACGACCGCCGCCACCCCGTCGCCGAGCAACAGCCCACTGCGGTCCGCGCTGAACGGCCGCACCATGCCGTCCCTCGACAACGCCCGCCCCGAGTCGAACTTCCCGAACGTCTCCTCCTCCACCAGATAGCCACCGGCGCACACCGCGACGTCGATCCGCCCGGAGGAGATCAGCCGACAGGCATGGATGATCGCGGCGGCCGAGGCCACACAGGCGTTGGTGAAGGTCAGCCGGGGGCCGGAGAGCCCGAGGCCACCGGCCAGCAGCTCGGCGAGCCGGGCGGGGACGGCGTCGGCGGGGCGGGCAGGTGCGGCACCGGCGGGGCGGGCCTCTGCCGTGGCCGTGCCGAGGGCTTCGGCTTCCCTGTCCGTCTCGGAGCCCTCGCCCGCTGTCTCCTCGGCCGCCGCCTCCCGCCAGTACCGCGTGATGCTCGTGCAGTCCCCGGCGATCCCCAACAGCACCGCCGCGTCCGTGCCCTGCCGCAGGCCCGCCATGGCGAGGGCGTCCGTGCCGCACCGGGCGAGGGCGTGGCGCAGCGCCCAGTCCTCGACCGCGTCGGGGCCGTCGGGGGCGGCGCCCGCCATCGGCGTACGGTACGGGCCGGTGTCGAAGCGGGTGGTGGGGGCGAAGGAGGGGACGCCGGCGAAGACCCCTCGGCGCAGGGCTTCGGCGCCCGTGCCGAAGGCGGTGCGCACGCCGAAGCCCGTCACCGTCACCCCACCGGTCGACTCACCCGTCAACGCGGGCACCTCCTCGCGACCCGTCGACCCCGGCCGCGCTCAGGAACTCGGTGAGCCCGCGCAGCGAGGTCAGCCCGTCGATGTCCTCGTCAGAGGGCTCCACGACCAGTCCGTACCGCTCCTCCACCTCGTGCAGCAGCCACACCAACCCCAGGGAGTCCAGGACCAGTTCGTCGTCCTCGGCGAGGTCCTCGGGCACACCGGGGAAGATCTTGCGGTCGGACAGCAGCTCCCGGACGGTGTCGACGGTGATGACGGGCGACGACGTGGTGGTGACCGGCGACGACGTGGTGGCGTCCGCGCTCATGCCTTCGCACCGCGTCGGACGACCTCGGCGACCAGCCCGCCGAGGGTCAGGGAGGCCAGCGGCTCGATGTCGGTGTCCGGGATCTCCACACCGAACCGGGCCTCCAGGCGCAGCGTCAGCTCGATCAGGCTCAGCGAGTCCACCTCCAGCCCGCCGACGGTCACCGGGCTGTCGTCCGTGAGGCCGTCCCGGCTCGTCAGGATGTTCATCTCGTCGATGACCGACGTCAGAACGAACTCGCGGATCTCGTCTTCCAGGGTTGACGTGCTCATGGGTCGCCATCTCCAGGTGAAATGTGGTGCGTTGGGGGTGCGAGAGGTGTCGGTAGAGGGATCAAGGGATCAGCGGTGTGTCAGGTCGTGCCGGTCGCCGCCGCCCGCAGGGTCTCCGTCTGGCGCAGGAGCTTGCCGTTGGAGGTGCGGGGCAGGGCGTCGAGGAGGTGGATCACGCGGGGGAGCTTGTAGTCGGCCAGCCGGTCCCGGCACCAGCGCAGCAGCTCCGCCGTGGACGGGCCCTCGGCGCCGGCGGTCACCGAGACGTACGCCTCGGTGACGTGCTCGTGGACGACGACGGCCTGCTCGACCGCCGGGTGCTCGCGCAGGACGTGCTCGACCTCGGTGAGGTCGACCTTGAGACCGCCGATGACGACGAGGGAGTCGGCCCGGCCGCGTACGGTGACCGCGCCGTCGGCGTCGACCGTGGCCCGGTCGCGGGTGTGCAGCCAGCCGTCGGCGTACTGGGTGCCGCCCGAGTCGAAGAGATACGGCGACTCGGCGAGCGCGACGTCCAGTTCGCCGTGGTGGGCCCGGACCTCCACGCCGGGCGCGGCCCGACCGACCGAGGGCCGCAGGGTGCCGCCCACGTCGATGGCGACGATCCCGGTCTCGGTGGTGCCGTAGGCCTCGCCGACCGGGATGCCGTACCGCTTGGCGAACCGGTCCGCGACCTCCGGCGGCATCAGCTCACCGCCGGACACGGCGATCTTCAACTCGGGCAGTTCGGGCGGCTCGACCGCGACGGACAGCAGCTCGTAGTGCATGGGCACCCCGAACAGGGCCGTGATCCGGTGGTCGGTGGCGGTCTTCAGGATGTCGCGGGCGGACACCCGGGGCGCGAAGACCACCGACACCCCCGTGGCCAGGGAGTGCAGCAGACCGCCGATCAGGCCGAAGCTGTGCGCGGTGGAGCTGAGCAGCAGCAGCCGGTCGCCCTCGCCCGGCATCCCGGGGACCTCACCGAACGCGGCCACCTCGGCGGCCAGCGATTCCACGGTCCTGCCGATCACCTTGGGCCGCCCGGTGGAGCCCGAGCTGAACTGCACCAGCCGGTGCGCGGTGGCCGCCGGGCGTCCCTTGCGGCGGCACTCGGTGGCCACCTCGTACTCGGAACGGAAACCGAACGCGGCCCGGACATTCGTACCGGCGCTCACCATGAACTGCGGGGCGCAGGTCGCGCAGAGCGCCTCGACCTCGGCCGGTTTCAGCCGGAAGTCGAACAGCATGACCTGGGCGCCGAGCCGCCACAGCGCGAGCAGCACCTCGACCTGGGTGAAGCTGGGCGGGGTCCGCAGTCCGACCGTGCTGTCCGGTCCGATGCCGTACCCGGCGAAGACGGCGGCCTGCTTGGCCACCCGCTCCCTCAACTCCCCCCGGGTGACGGTCTCTTCGAGATGCGTCAGATAGGGAAATGCGTCGTCCCGCGCGTCGAACAGCCGCTGGACCACAGGGCCCATGCCCTCCGCCGCCAACTCGGCCACCGCCGCCGAGCGCTCCGCGGGCTGTGCCGATGTGCGGCTCCGCCGCGGGGCCGCGTTGGGCCGTCGGCCGTCTGCGGCGTCATCGTGGCTGGTCGCGCAGTTCCCCGCGCCCCTTCGGGGCGCTGCCGAACCGCGCGGACTGCCTGGCTCGCCCATGGGGTCTCAGACCTCCTTGCAGAACTCGCCGATGGGCAGGCCCACATGGCGCTTGTCCTGCGCGAGATAGCCGAGCAGTTCGTCGCCCGACTGAAGCTCGGTGACATTGAGGACCTTGCCGCCGGGGCCGAGCACCCTGACATGCCAGTCGTTCTGCACGGTCAGACTGACCAGCCGGCCGTCCGGGGCGTGCGTACGGATCTCAAGGAGCGGCCTGGACTCCAGCTTGGCCCGGCCCACCACCACCCGCCGGGTCCGCCCGTCCGCGCCGACCGCCAGCAGCGCGCTGCCGGAGCCGACCTCGCTGAGGTAGTTGGTGCGGTTGTCGGGGCCCAGCGTGTACGAGTGCAGGGCACCGGCGTTGACCCGGAACGGCCGGGTCGGCATGTACGGCAGCGGATGGGTCTCGCTGCAGCAGAGCACGAACCCGGAGGAGTACGAGCCGACGAGGATGCCCTCGTCCTCCTCGAAGTGCGAACAGGTGTCGACGCAGACCCGGTCGCCGAGCCCGACATGGCGGATGCTCTCCACGGTCAGCGTCGACAGCTCCAGCTGCGGGGTCGTCGCCTCCAGCAGCCGGGCCAGCGCGAAGACCTCGTCGGCGGAGCGGGGCGCGTAGAGGATGCCGTCGGAACCGCGTTCGAGGACGTCGAAGACGATCGCCGCCTCCTCCAGATCCCCGACGACGGTCACCAGCTGGCCCTCGGCCGACTCGGCCGCCGCGAGCACGATCTCCAGCGGGATCTTCGTCGGATCGGCGAAGTGGATCACCGTGTACGGCAGCGCCATCGCGCCCGCGCACGACAGCTTCAGGGTGCGGTCGTCGCGTACGTCGATGAAGCCGGCGACGGGAGCGCTGCCGGCCCCGGTGGCCGACCGGTTCTGGGCCGAGAGGGTGTCCAGCTCCTCCTGGGCGGTGAACTTCCGCAGCAGGACGTCGATTCCGGAGCCGTCCCCGGCGGGGGCCGCCTCGGCGCCGGACTTGGCGTCGCCCTTGCCCTTCGCGTCCTTCGCTTCCTTGGATGCCTCGCCCTTCTTCACGGCGGCGGCCGTCGCGCCCGGCCCCGCGGGGACGTGCACCCGGGTGACGGTCGGGGGCAGGGTGCCGAGCAACTCCGCGTCGGCGGAGACCACTCCGGCCATCCGGGCGTGAACGGCCGCGTCCACCACCGCCTGGAGCTGCGGACGGGGGACTTCACGGAGATCGATCCACGCGAACCTCATGCGACACCTGCCACGATCGTCGAGTAATGGGTAGAGGAAGAATCAGTCATGTTCATGTCACTACTGAGCCCGCTGCCGCTCTCGGCCTCGCCGGCGCCGGGGGAGCCCGCGTCGCCGTGCACCACCGCCGCGAGCCGGGACACCAGGGAGGCGGGGGAGGGCGAGGAGAAGATCCGTCGGCCGACGGCGAGGCCCCGGCAGCCGGCGGCCATCACGGCGGTGCCGTACTCGATGAGGTCGGAGCCGTCCGGTGGTCCGCCGGCGGCGAGTACGGGGATGGGGCTGTGGGCCACCACCTCGGCCATGCGGTCGAGCGGCAGGGCCACGGAGGTCTTCACCAGGTCGGCGCCCAGATCGGCGGCGACGTTCACGATGTGCGAGAGCAGCGCGGGATCGTGCGGGTTCTCGATACGGGGGCCGCGCGGATAGACCATCGCGATCAGCGGCATGCCCCAGGTCTCGCAGGAACGGGCCACCGCGCCGAGGTCGGCGAGCTGCCGCCCCTCGGTGTCCGAGCCGATGTTCACATGGACGCTCACCGCGTCCGCGCCGAGCGCCACGGCCTCCTCGACATCGCCGACGAGCACCTTGGCGTCGACATCGGTGGCACAGGCCGTACTCGCGCTCAGATGTACCACCAGCGCACAGCTCTGGAGAAGCTCCGGGCCGAGAGTGCGGGCCCGCCCTTTGTGGACGATGATCCCGTCGGCCCCGCCGGCCACCAGGGCCCGCAACAGCTCTTCCCACTGGCCCGGTGGAGCGACGGGGCCATCGGAAACACTGTGATCGAGTGGTATGAGCAAGTGCCGGTCGTCGCCGGCCAGGGAAAGTCTCCTCAAACGCAATGGCTTGCCTGTTTTCAGCATGGGTAATGAGCCTTCCCGGCCCGGAGGCCGTATTCAAGAAAGTCGAACTGCGGCAACGCACTGCGGACTCCATGGCCGAAAAACATCGGTCGTAGAACTTTCAAGTTCCCCCGGACGTCAGCATTCCGTGCGTGAT
This sequence comes from Streptomyces sp. NPDC002643, assembly GCF_053592555.1. NCBI lineage: Bacteria > Bacillati > Actinomycetota > Actinomycetes > Kitasatosporales > Streptomycetaceae > Streptomyces > Streptomyces sp. NPDC002643. The sequence goes on along the minus strand of NZ_JBSFVY010000044.1, from coordinate 1,917 downwards.
CGCGAGTTGGCAAGGCGTGACTGCGAGCAAATTTTTATGTGAGCAAATGTATGAATATTGACAGCGGTTTGACAGGAAGCCCGGGGTTGACGTCATCGCGGGGTGGTGTTCGCTGGTTCTTATGGTGTTTCGTCCGACCTGTCCGCACGCATAGGGACATCACACACTTCATTGCTGTTGAATCGCGTAAATCATGGGTCGCTAAAGCGGACGAGACCCAGTGCCGGGATATTCGACCGGGCTCTTCTCTGTCGATTCTGTCGATCCACTGTCGAAACTTGTCGAAATCAAATTCGGCCGCCTAGGGTGACAGCCGCACTCCGATTCGTGTTACATGCGTGGCCGTCCCCCATCGGGGCCCGGACCATTTGTGTCCGGGCGAACCGGAAGTGAGCCCCCCATGCCCGAATCCCCGTCCAAGACCGTCACCGAGCCCATGGGCCCGAGATCGGTCGCATTACCGTCGGCATCCGCGGAGCCCGCCAAGGCGTCCAAGGTCGCCGCCGCGAGTCTCATCGGCACGACGATCGAGTACTACGACTTCGCCGTGTACGGCACCGCCTCCGCGCTGGTGCTCGGGCCGGCCTTCTTCCCCTCGGGCAACGCCACGGTCTCGTCGCTCGCCGCGTTCCTCACCTTCGCCGCGGCGTTCCTCTCCCGGCCCCTCGGCGTCGTCCTCTTCGGCACCATCGGCGACCGCCTCGGCCGCCGCAACGCCCTGGTCGCCTCCCTGCTGCTGATGGGCCTGGCCACCATCGGCGTCGGTCTCCTCCCGACCTACGAGACCGCCGGTCTCCTCGCCCCCGTCCTGCTGGTGACCCTCCGTCTGCTGCAGGGCGTCAGCATGGGCGGCGAGTGGGGCGGAGCCGTCCTGCTGGCCGCCGAGCACGCGCCGCCCGGACGCCGGGCGATGTACGCGGCCGTCCCCAACATCGGCCCCTCGCTGGGCTTTCTGCTCTCCAGCGCCGTCATCCTGCCCACCCTCAATGTCGTCGGCCGGGACGGATTCACCGAGTGGGCCTGGCGGGTGCCTTTCCTGCTCAGCACCGTGCTCGTGGTGGTGGGGCTGTGGGTGCGGTCGACGGTGACCGAGTCACCGGTGTTCGAGGCGGAGGCACGTGGGGTGCGCCGGGAACCGGTGGCCGAGGCGGCGCCGGAGTCCCGCTTCCCGCTCGGAACCCTGATCGCCCGTCACCCCGGGCGGCTGCTGCTCGGCACGGGCGCGGCGATCGGTGGCTCCGCCGTGTACTACATCACCATCGTCTACAGCCTCTCCTACGGGCCGAAGTCCCTCGGCATCCCGCAGAACACGATGCTGACGGCGGCCAGTATCGGGGCGGCGGCCGGTATCGCGATCACCCTGCCGGTGGCGCGGCTGGCCGACCGGGTGGGCCGCCGCCCGCTGATGCTGGCGGGTGCGGTCGGCAGCGTGGTGTGGGCCGTCCCGATGTACGCGTCCCTCAGCACGGGCAACGCGGTCGTCATCACCGGCGCCTACACCATCGGCCTCATGCTGCTGGCCATGATGTTCTCCCCGGTGGCGGCCTTCCTCGCCGAACTCTTCCCGGCGCGGCTGCGCTACACCGGGGCGTCGGCGACGTTCATCCTGGCCAACACCCTGGGGGGCGGCTTCGCCCCCCTGGTCGCGACCTGGCTGAACAGCCAGTGGTCGTCGCCGCTGGTGCTGGGCTTCTACACGGGTGGGTTGTGCCTGGTGAGCCTGCTGTGCGTGGTGGCTCTGCCGGAGACCAGGGAGACGGAGCCGGCCGGTTGAGCTGGGCTCGCCGCACCGCCTACGAGCTCGGGAGGACCGGGTTGTAGGGCGGGTGCGGGTGGTGTGTGGCTGGTCGCGCAGTTCCCCGCGCCCCTAAAAGATCCGGCCCTGCGGGCCGAAAAGCACGGGGTGCAGCCCCTGCT
>NZ_JBSFVY010000043.1:45174-75266 GCF_053592555.1 Streptomyces sp. NPDC002643 | reverse complement strand
ACACTGGCGCCGCCGCCATCAACACCGCGCCCGCCTCAGCCACTACCGCCGACGAGGCCACCGACCCCCATAACTGCGGCTGCAGTATTAGGGGCTGACGGATTCCAGCGGACGAATCAACGAGGAGGCATGCTACGGCGACCGCATTCCTCAGAACAGTTGCCGCAGGGTGGCCCGGCGGCAGGCTCGGCCGGGCCACCTCGCTGTCAGCGCGTTTCGGTACGTTTTTCCAGGCGGGTGCCGTGGCGAAGGGTGATCGACATCAGGTCGCTGGGGGCGTCCAGCTCCAAGCGGTGCCAGCGGCCACGGGGGACGATCACGGCGGTGCTTGGCCGCAACTGCACCACCTCCTTGGTGTCGTCGGGCCTGGCGGGACGGAAGTAGACGCGAACACCGCCGGTCAGGCAGCACACCGCCTCCTCGGCTTGTGGGTGCATCTCCCAGTGGTCGGCGTGAACGTCGGCGTCGGTCTCCACGTGGAACGTCGCGAGCTGCCAGGCGCCGGAGTCGTTGTTCGTCGTCCGTCGTTCGGCGGCTCGGACGTCGCCGTCGGGGTGGATGTGCAGCTCCGTGGCGAACAGGTCGATGGGTGACAGGGGTGTGGTCGTCATGACGGCGTTCCTTCCAGTCGATTCTCTGCCGTGATGGCGGGTTGCGGGGCAGGTGTTTCGGCCTGGCGGCGGGGCAGCACGCCGATCGCCACGATGGCCGCGGACATGAAGAGGGCGGCGGCGATGGCAAGGCCCAGGGCGTAGCCGTCGTTGATCGCGGCGGGGTCGGTGGCTGTGCCGGTGCGGTGTGCGGCGACGGTGGCGAGGGCGGCCAGGCCGATACAGCCACCGAGTTGGCGGGAGCTGTTCATGAGGCCGGAGGCCATGCCGGCCTCACGGGGGGCGACGCCAGTGGTCGCGGCGGCGACGATCGGGGCCAGGACCAGTCCGACGCCGGTGCCGGTGATGACGCAGGGGCCGAGCACATCGGTGAGGAAGCCGCCGTCGGGGCTGATGAAGGCGAACCAGGCCAGGCCCGTGGCGGCCAGCAGGGCGCCGGGCACCAGGGACGCGCGGGGGGTGTGTGCCGCGGTGACACGGGCCGCGACGACGCTGCCCGCGACCAGGCTCGCGGAGAAGGGCAGGAACGCGGCACCGGTTGCCGCGGCGCCCATGCCCAGAACCTGCTGCATGTACAGGGATACGAAGTAGAAGGCCGCGAACTGCCCGGCGGTGGAGAAGAAGACCAGCACATTGGCGCCGGCGACCCAGCGGCTGCGCAGCAGACCGAGGCGCAACAGCGGTGCGGCCACCCTGGATTCGGTGGCGACGAAGGCGGCCAGGCAGGTGGCCGCGGCGACGAGCATCGTCCATGTGGCCGGGGAGTCCCATCCTTGGGCGTCGGCGCGCACGACACCGGTCACCAGCAGCCCGACTCCACCAGTGCCCAGGACGGCACCGAGCACATCCAGCCGCTCGCGCCGGGCGGGGCGTGCTTCGGCGGGCACGCCTGCCCGGACCAGCGCGAGAGCCACCGCGACGATGGGCAGATTGATCAGCATCACCCATTGCCAGCCCGCGTACTGGGTCAGCAGCCCGCCCGCCAGCACGCCCAGCGCTCCGCCCGCGGCGTTCACCCCGCTCCACACCCCGAGCGCGCGCACGCGCTGCGGGCCCTCGGGAAGGTGGTGGTCAGCATCGCCAGCGTGGCCGGGGTGACCGCGGCGGCCCCCAGGCCCTGGCCGGCGCGCGCGGCGATCAGTTGCCAGGGTGCCTGGGCGAGCCCGCCCGCCAGTGAGCACAGCCCGAAAACGACCAAGCCGAGCACGAACAGCCGTCGGCGGCCGTAGAGGTCACCTGCGCGGCCTCCCAGCAGCAGAAATCCGCCGAGCGTGAGCGCGTAGACATGCACGACCCACGACAGGTCGAGCGGTGCGAACCCCAGCGCGGTGCGGATCGCGGGCAGGGCGACGTTGACCACGGATAAGTCCAGGGCGACGGCGAACTGGGCGACGGCCACGGCGGCCAGCACCATTCCGGGGCGCCCTCGCGAGTTTTTATACATGTATAGAAAGTAGCGTCAGGGGATCACCGTTGTCGACACCTGGGGGATGATGAGGGCATGTCGCAACCGTCCGCACCGCGCAAAACCCTTGGCCGGCCTCCCCGGATCTCCCGCGAGGAGGTCGTCACAACGGCACGTCGGATCGTGGACGCGGAAGGCGTGGACCGGCTGACCATGCGGCGGCTGGCCACGGAGATCGGCAGTACGCCGATGGCGCTCTACCACCACGTCCGCAACAAGGAAGAACTGCTCGTCCTATTGCTGGACGACTACGCCACACGGACGCTGCACCGACCCGAACTGCCCGCCCGGCCTCGCGAGCGGATCGTCGTCGCCGCTGCCACGATCCACGAGGCGCTCGCCGCCTGCCCCTGGATCGTGGAGGTGCTGACAGCCGATGACCTGATGGCCACATCCGCTCTCTGGTTCGTCGAGCAGATCGTCGACGGCCTGGTCGAATGCGGCCTGTCCCCGGAGCGGGCCGTACACGGCTACCGCGCGATCTGGTACTACACCGCCGGAGAGATCGTGGTCCGCGTGACAGCGGCCCGGCGGCGCACGGACGACGACCGTCCCACCTACCGGGAGCGCGTCTTCACCGATCTCGACCCGAGCGAGCTACCCCGATTGGCACAGGTCGCGGACCAATGGTCACCACTGACCGCCGAGGACACCTACCTGGATGGGCTCCGAGCCCTGGTAGACGGCCTCCTGACTCCCCGTTGACCTGCTCCTTCAGCTCATACTCTCGAACGCCGACCCGGTGCCAACGCCTCCGCCCCAGATCCCCACGAAGCCGATCCCATGATCGCTGCGATCCGCTGCCGGTGACCTCCTCGGCGCGGACGGCGAGGTACTCGGCGCCATGGACATCATCCGCGGCCCCACAGCCGGACCCCGGACCCGGGCGTGGTGACCAGCGCTGTCAGCCCGAACCACCGGCCCGGTCTACGCGCTGGGCACCGTGGGCTACGACTTCGGCAGCGAGGCACGCCGGGACACCTGGGACGTCAAACTCCGCTTCTTCGACCCCGACGGCGGCCTGCGATCCCGCACCGGGTTCCGCTTCACCATCGACGTCTCCGACACCATGCCCGTCACCCTCGGAGCCACCCGCACCTGGTCCGAATCCAGATAGCCACACGCGAACGTGCCCTGCCCATGCCCGTTCCCGCTGGAGACCTGCCTCCCGACCAGCTTCCTGAAGTCATCTTTTCGATCTCGGGGCCTGCCTCACACGCGCCCGCCTTGGACGATCGCCCCGGGCTCGTCCTGCGACTGTCTGGCTCACCACCCCGGTTGTGCGGGCTGTCAACCCGTTCCAGCCCAGGAGTGCCTCAGGGCTTCGCTGTGGCCCCACTGCCATGACGTGGCCATCGGCCAGGTGGCAACGCGCGACCCCTATCTGCGCAACGTGGTACCCCTTATCGTGTCCAATCTCGGTGAGCGATTGATGTGCCAACGGGGTGGTGCAGGGTGGAGCCGATATCGATCGCGCTGTTGGCGGCGCTGGCAGGCGGCGCCGGTGGCGAGTTCGGGCGGCAGACATGGGCGGGGCTGAGGGCCGCGGTGGACACGTCCGGCACCAGTGCACCGTCGGCCCAGAGCTGAGCGGTATGGCCGAGGCGGATGCCTTCGGGCGGGACAGCGCGAGCGGGGCGGTGTCGAACACAGTCAGTGGTGGTGTGTTCTTCCACGCCGTGATCCAGGGCCGGGACATCACCGTACAGTTGCCGCCGCAGGTCACCCCGGCGCTGTCCGCACTCCCTGCAGCGTCCGGCACTTTCACCGGTCGTGAGGAGCAGGTGGAGCGGCTGCTCAAGGGCCTCGCTCCCGGCACGGAGCAGCGGAAAACACCGCTGGTAGCGGCGGTGGCGGGGCTGGCCGGGGTCGGCAAGACCGAACTGGTTGTACAGACAGCCACCCGGGCGTTGAAGGAGCCGGGCTGGTTTCCCGGCGGCGTGCTGTTCGTCGACATGTTCGGCTACGACAGCGAACGCCGACTGTCTGCAGATCATGCCCTGGACGGCCTGTTACGGGCTCTGGGAATGCCCGGCGAGCACATCCCCGACGGACTGCAGGACCGTACGCGGCTGTACCGCAGTGTGCTGGCCACGTTCGCGCAGCAAGGACGGCGAATACTGGTCGTCATCGACAACGCCTCCGACGAGGAGCAAGCTCGCCCCCTGCTGCCCACCGATGGCACCACCGCTGCTCTGCTCACCTCCCGTCACACTCTGGACGTCGACGCTCGTCTGCACGACCTCGACGTCCTCGACGCGCGATCCTCCATCGAGTTGCTGAACCAAGCCCTGCACAACGCCCTTGGCCCGGCCGACACCCGTGTTCAGGACGAGCCAGAGCACGCGAACGCCATCGCCCGGCTCTGTGCGGGCCTGCCGCTGGCCCTGCGCATCGCAACCGCCCTGCTCGCTGATGCTCCTAAGCGGCCGCTGGCATCCCTGGCGCAGGCCCTTGAAGCAGAGCACCGCCGGCTGGACCGGCTCCGCCGCGAGGAGCGCGCGGTACGCGCTGCCTTCGATCTCTCCCACCAGCACCTTGGCCACCAACAGGCCCGCCTGTTCCGGCTGCTGTCACTCAACCCTGGCGACGGCCTTTCCACCGAGACCGCTGCGAGCCTTGCCGACGGCGACCTGTACGAGGTGGAGGAACTCCTTCAGGACCTGGCCCGCGCCCACCTGCTCGAACCTGCACCCGTCTGGGGTCGCTGGCGGCTGCACGACCTCGTGCGCCTGTACGCCGACGAGAAGGGACGCTTCCACGCCGACAGCGACGAGCGCAACGCGGCCCGCGCCCGCCTCTTCACCTACTACCAGACCACCGCGGAGGCCGCCGGCACCCATCTGGATGCCCGACTCGGCACCCCCTCGGCCCGTTTCCCGGACCGCGACGGCGCGCTGGCCTGGCTGGATACCGAACGCCCCAACCTTGTTGCCACCGTCACTGCGGGACCGCAGTTCGGCCTCCAGGAAACCAGCTTTGACCTTGCGGATGCTCTTACCCGATACCTCCACGACCGCTATGCCTTCGATGACTGGGTGACCGTCACAACGACGGCCCTGGCCATCTGTCGTGCGTTGGATGACCGCCGCGGTGAGGCAGTGGCGCTGAACCAGCTGGGCCTTGCCTTTGCGGGACTGCGGCAGTTCGGCAAGGCCATCGACGCCCACGACAAGGCCGCAACCGTCTATCGCGACCTCGGGGACCGTGACGGTGAAGCGGGGGCGCTGACGAATCTCGGCAGCGCGCTGACCGGGCTGCGGCGGTTCGACGATGCCATCGACGCCCATACCCGGGCGGCCGCGATTTTTCATGAGACCGGCGACCGTCAGAGGGAAGGGCATGCGCTCAGCAACCTCGGCGTCACTCTCAGCGGGCTGCGGCGGTTCGATGACGCCTTTACCGCCTACACCCGGGCGGCCACGATTTTCACCGAGACCGGCAACCGCCAGGATGCCGCCCAGGCGCTGAACAACGCGGGCGGCGTCCTGACCGAGCAGCGGCAGTTCGAAAGGGCCATCAAATACCATGCGGCGGCTGCCACCGTCTTTCGCACCCACGGTGACCGACACCGTGAAGCACTCGCCTTTAACAACCTTGGCAGGGCTCTGGTCGGGCTGCGACGGTTCGACCAGGCCATCAATGCTCACGCCAAGGCCGCCGCGATCTACGGTGAGGCCGGCGACCGCCACCGTCAGGGCATTGCGCTGAACAACCATGGCCTGGCTCTGGTCGAGGTGGGACAATTCCGCGAGGCGATCGATGCTTACACCCAGGCCGCCGCTATTTTCCGTGAAACCAGTGACCGCCATGGTGAAAGCCAGGCGCTGAACAATCTCGGTCGGCCTCTGTGCGAGATGGGGCGGTTGAGCGAGGCCATCGACGCTCACACCCAGGCTGTGGCCATCTACCGCGACCTCGGCGACCACCACCGTGAAGGCTTGGCGCTGCACAACCTCGGCGCCACTCTGGCGAAAGCAAGGCGATTCAAGGAAGCCATCGACGCTCTGACGAAGGCACTCACCATCTTCCGGGAAACGGGTGACCGCCACCTTGAGGGCGTAGCCCTGTTCAACCTCAGCAACGCTCTGTCGAACAGGGGGCGATTCAAGAAGGCCATTGCCGCCCGAACGAAGGCGCTCACTATCTTCCGGGAAACCGGCAAACCCTTCTGAGCTGGCGGAGGCAACCGTCCGGAGGGAAGTACGCGCGGGTTTCCGGACCAGTGGATGAGGGCCTGAGCGAGGGAAGGTAGCTGGTGGGCGGCCCTTGTTCAAGGCATCCCATGACGGCGTGAGATTTCTGCAATCACTCGCAGATTCCAGGAGCGATGCTCCTAATCTGCCGGTTCATGCACACCGGTGCCCAGCCGGTGGATGATGCCGTCGATCACTTGGCGGTGGTCCCCGCCACCGGCCGCACTGTTGTCGCTCACCGGCGGCAGCGGCTCCAGCAGCGCCCACTCCTCGTCCGTCAGATCCTCCCTGCTGATCACGTCCGGAACAACGCGTCACTTGCTCGAAGAGATGGGCTCACGGGCCGCTGTGACGATCCAGACCGACCCGGGGATACGGACACCGTCTGCAGTCTCGAACTCTGTGAGGGCGTCTTGGACTTCGGTACGGATACGGGTGACGGTTGGTGGGGCGACATCCCGCAGGTTGTGGTGCGTCGGGCCCATGGAGAAGAGGAAGTCGGCGGCGTCGTCCGGCGCCAAAGGTCATGGGCGCCTCGAACGGAGCCACCTCGATGTCGGTGAACCCGCCGGCGGCGAGTACTTGGCGGATGCGCGCGGGGTCGAGGAGCGACCCCATGCCCCGGGAAGCGGGGGATGCCTCGCGCAGGAACGGCGAGAGCGCGGCGGTCGCACGGGCGTAGGCGCTGTCCGGGCCCGCCGGCTGCGGGCCGAGGAACGCGAGGCGGCCGGCCGGCACGAGCGCGTGCCGGAGATGGGTGAAGGCCGCGACGTGATCGGCGAAGAACATGACACCGCCGCGGCTGATGAGGACATCGAACCCGCGGTCGGGAAACGGATGCACCTGTGCGTCGCCCTGCTCGAAGGTGACATTGTCGAGACCTTCCGTCGCCGCGTCACGGCGGGCGCGTTCCAGCATCGGCCCGGACAGGTCGATTCCCACGACGTTTCCGTCGTACGCCCGTTGCGCTGCAAGGCGCGTCGTCTGGCCGGTGCCGCAGCCGACGTCGAGGACCCGGTCCTGTGCCTTGATGCCCGCGGCGGCGAACAGGGGCGCGTTGAACGCTCCCATCATCCCGTTGTAACGCTCAGGTCGTTCCGCCCAGAGAATGCCCTCCCAGTCGTTCCATGCCTTTGCCTGCTGACGGTTGGCGATCGTGTGCACGGCTTGCCCTCCGATGTTCAGGGCGCAGGAGACACGGCGCCGGATCATTGAGGCGGCCGGCGCGCTCTTCATCGAGCAGGGCTACGGGGCTACCAAGCTGCAGGAGATCGCCGACCGGGCGGGGGTGGCGGTGCAGACGATCTACTTCGTCTTTCGCAACAAGCCCTCGCTGCTCAAGGAACTTGTCGATGTCGCGATCGCGGGCGACGACGAAGCCGTGCCGACGATGCACCGGCCCTGGTTCACGGAGGTCACGACCGCGCCCACCGCCGAGTCCGCACTGGCCGCACTGACCGCCGGCACCCGCAAGACACTCGAACGCGTGGCGGCCATCAACGAGATGGTCCACGCCGCGACAGCGACCAACCCGGAGATCCGAGAGCTGTGGCCGGATCGGACAGACCCGCGGTACACGGTGATCTCAACAGCAGCGCAGTCCTTGACCAAGAAGCCGGGCGCCAGCCCCGCCATACCCGTCGAAGAAGCGGCGGACATCATCTACGCCATCCTCAGCCCCGAACTCTTCTTGGTCCTCACCCGCGACCGCATGTGGCCACCGGCCAAGTGGGAGCAATGGGCGTACGACACCCTCAGCTCCCAACTGTTGGTCTGATCAACTCAAACTTGAGGCAACGTGGTCCGTAGTCGGCCGGCGCCGATGCATCGAGGGCCTGACCGCGATCGAGGAGACGGGACCTGGCTGCGCTCCATCTGACTGACTCACACGAGGGCCCGCCGGTTCCGGAACACCCGCGTGAAGGGCGCGACATCGGCCGGTGTCCCACAACCCCGGCCAACGGCCGACAACGGCACGCCGAGCCGCCGCTCATCGGGAGCTTTGCGCCCACAACGAGCAAGGTCATCGGGCAGCGGGGCCCACGTGTCCAGCAGTGCTTGGATCTCCACCCGCGTACGCGGGTGGTACGCGATATCGGCGTCGGCGTACCGGGCGCTGAGGACTCTCATCACGTCCGGCTTCATGTCGACGGTGGCGTGGGTGATGGAGACGGCGCTGCCTTGAGGAAGCCAGTCGTGCAGTGTCGTCATCGTCCGGGTGGCGTTGCGGGTGCTCAGCCACGGCAGCAGGTCGTGTACCAGGACCGCGATCGGCCGGCCTCGGTCGAGGAGTTTGAGTTCGGGGTGGTCGAGCAGCTGGTCGATCTGCCGGACGTCGGCCTGGATCACGGTGGTTTCGCCGGACACGTCCAGGGCCGCGCGGGCCAGTGCACACACCATGGGGTCGTTGTCGACATAGACAACGCGGGCGTCGGTATGGATGTCGTGAGCGGGCTCGTGGGTCGTAGGCGGGTCGTGGCGCCCCTGGGCCTTGCTCCAAGTTGGTTCTCCGGGGCGGTGCTGGCATGGTGATCGAGGTCCTTTCCAGAATCAGGGGTGGGCATCGGTGGCCTGATGTGCCGCTGAACAGACGGGGAGGACGGGCCGGTTGCGCCCAGGGCGAGACGTAATCGCTTTCGCGGGGCCTTGTTGAAGGCCGAGGTCGTCCCTACAGAGGACGTTGCGGAATGTTGTCTCCCACCCGGCTGACGGTAGTGAGGATGGCCACGAGGTCGGTCCGAACGACGGCACCGGGTCGCGGGGGCGGCGGACTGGTTCACTGCGCGGTCACGTTGCGCTGGGCGCGGTCGTCGTTAAGCGTCCAGGACAGCTGGTGCGGCCGTGTCTGGCGACGGCGCGTTGAGTGCCGTCCGCGTCGAACTCGATGCGGTACGAGGACGGTTCACCCGCTGCCCGCCACCACTCCACGGTCTCCTCGATCTCCGGCCAGATGGCCCGCGGCCCGCACTGGGTGACCGAGCAGGTGCCGTCGCCGTCCAGATCCACACGGACCCAGGAGCCGCACTCCGGGGCGCCGATCCGCAGCTGCTCGGCACCGAAGTCGCGGACCAGTCCGGGATGGAGGTGATCGAGGGCCAGCCACATCCCGCGCGCCTGCGCAGGCGGGTGCGGGCGGTGGCCGCGTACGGTCACTCCCGTACCGGTGGCCGAACTCGACCGCTCGCAGCTCCCCTTGGCCGTGCCCAAGGCGCGGGCGCGCGCCTGGTGCATCGAGATGGAGACCCAGTTCGCCCGTGGAGGTATGCGCGACCCGCGGGTCGGTGAAATGTCTTTCCGCGAGTGGCACAACCGGTGGTGGAACGCCCGAATCGTCGTGCCCCGCACGCTTCGCGGTGACGCATCCAGCATCAAGCACCACGTCATGCCCTACTGGGCGAACTGGGAGATGCGGGCCATCACCCGTATGGGCGTCCAGAGTTGGATCCGGACCCTGATCGAGAAGGGGGCGGGGGCCGCTGCGATCAAGCGGGCCTACAACCTGATGTCCTCCATGATGCGCGCGGCCGCAGTGGACGCGCCGTCGGCTCTCGTTCGGGCCGCGCGGCAGAAGGCGCGGATCTCGTCGGCACGATGCTGCGCCTCCACCTGCTCGACCAGGACCTTCGCTCGATGCCGCTCGACTTGCCGCTCCCGTGCCTGCGCAACAGCCGCGTACCAGCGGTGTCGCTGCTCGGCCTTGCGGAGTTCTTCTTCCCGCTGCCGGCGTTCGGCCGCCGCGGCACGTGGTTCGAGATCGTGCAGAAGGTGCCCCAGGCGGGACTCCAGTGTCCACCGTGCGCTGTCCCGGTGGGTGTACGAATGCTCGTACCAGCTTCTGGCGGGCGCACCGAGTTCGAGGCGTCCGTCGACTCGTGGTCGTACTTGGGGATACGCGTCCAGGGATTGCCTTGCTGGTGGCGGATCTCCTGAGCGGTCGGCTCGTGTGGCACCTTGGTCGTCTGCCCTGTGATCGCGAGCGGGAGCGCGTGTCCGCGGATGACGATGACCATCTGGTGTTCGGCTTGGCCGCGATGGAGGTCGGTTCGGGTTTCCACCTCGTAGCTGCGGCTTTCCGCCTCGGCCGTCCCGCGGGTGTCGACTACGGTCTTGGACCTGCCGAGGGCCTTGCGTGTGGCACGGACGAGCCTATGAGGACGGCCCAGCATGTCGGGGACGTCGATGGTCGGTACCGGCGGCGGTTGCGCAGCCTTCTCGGCTTCCTCATCGGCCAACGTGAAGACGCAGTCACCACGCTGCCGTCCGGTCCAGCGCAGCTTGTGCTCTCCCGGTACGTGACCGTGATGGAGTGCGTCGTAGTAGGCCGCCCGCCACCGCCCCCGGGTCCGCGGGCCCGGATGAGGGACGGTGAGCTTCCCGGCAGTGGCGGACTGGAGCCGAGCGATCAGCTCGGCTCCGTCGGCAGGAGCGCGCTCGGCCTGTTCGGCATCACCGGCCAAGCGCTCCTTCTCGGCCTGGACCTCCTTGGGATGCTTGCCATGTTTGAGGAAGTAGCGGCCGTCCGACGTCACCACTGCGACATGCCCGCTACCGCGCCAGCTCCGCTTGATCAGCCCACGCTGCTCAAGGGCCCAAGCCGTGTTCGATCTCTTGGGCGCGATGGGCACGGCACTGGACGCTGCAGCGATCTGGCGGAGCATGGCAGCCTGCTGTTCGGTCAGCGTGTACACCACGAGCTTCGGCTCCACCTCGACGAGCTTCGGGTAATCCACCAAGGTAGGGCCGATGAGCGGCACCCGGAACGCGTCTCCTCCGGTGATCGAGATCAGATCCGCGTACTCCTGGAACGACGCGGCAACCTCGTCATCGGGCCGAGCCATACGTGGCCCCCTACTGCTTGCGTCTCCCCACTGGGCGGCTGCCGTCGGGCCACCGCACGAGTACCCCTCCCGATCCACCCCCACCACACCCCAGCCGGCTGAAGGCGCCTGGCCGCGTTCCGGGGACCCCGCTGTAGTCGTCGCGGGGTCCCCGGGCGGTTCGTTCGGCGGGGCCGGGATTCGTGATCCGTCAGTCACCGCCTGGTGAGGACACGGCTTACGCGGGCTCCAGTTTTACCCACTTCGCGGTGCTCGGTACGCCCCGCTCGTCCAGCAGGAACAGCATGTACCACCCGGGCGGGGCGTCAGCGGCCGTTGCCGGGGTCTGTAGGTTGAGCCTGTTGCCGTCCCGGTTGTTGATCTTGACCTGGAGGTGGCGCTGGCTGGAGTTCGTCGAGTGCGTGACGGTCGACGGCGCCACGAGGACGGCACGGGAGACCTGCCCCGGCGTGGAGGTCTGCACCGAGAAGGCGGAGTCGTAGTTCAGCGCACCGGCCGGGACCCTGTTGAGCTGGGGCCGGTTGCCGACGTGCATGTACCACGGCTCGAACATCTCGATGCTGCCGTGCATGTCGTCCTTGATGTCCGGGTCGTTGGCGATCTGCTGCGCCTCGTCCCCGGTGACCAGAATCCGCCCGTCGGGCATGAGCACCGCGTTGGAGTGGTAGCCGCGCGGCAGCCGCTGGACGGGCCCGAGCTTCCAGTTGCCGTCCTCGTCCCGCGCCTCTGTGTGGCGGTACTTCGGCAGGGCGTTCGGGTTGTACATGCCGTTGCCGTAGTTGCGGATGTGGAAGGAGCCGTTGACCGTGAACAGCTTGCCGTCCGGCAGGATGACGGTGTTGTCGTTCGACCGGCCGAAGGCCCGTGGCTCACGTTTGATCCAGGACGTGCCCTTGCTCAGCTCGTAGGTGTTCGCGTCGTCCCGGTTGCCGCCGAGGATCAGGACCGAGTCCGGGCCCTGGTAGCCGTTGGGCAGCGCCACCGCGGAGCCGTTGATGCGCTCCGGATTGCAGCCCTCGCCGTTGCCGTCCCTCGCGTCCTTGCAGGGGATGTTGGGCCGGTCGGGCAGCTTCGCCCGCGACTCCGTCTGCAGGTCGAAGACGTACTGCTCGTTGACCATCCGGCCGAGGCCGTAGATCTTGCCGTCGCGCAGCGAGAAGAGGTGCGGGTAGTCCCTGGTGAAGGGCGCGGTGGCACGGAACTTGTCGACCGGTACGTTCACCGGCACGTCGTCCTTCTGCCAGGGCACCGGGTGCGATTTGGCGGGGAAGCGCTCGACGAGGGGGGTGGGGGTGCCCCAGCCGATCTCCGACTGGCCCGACATGATGAGGAGTCGACCGTCCGGCCCCTCCACGACACCGGGGTACCAGCGGCCGACCGACATGTCCTGGTTGCGGTACCAGGTCTCGGTCCAGGGGTCGAAGACGAGTGACAGCTTGGCGCCGCTGCCGCCGTTGCCGCCGAGGTTGCCGCCGAACACGCCCACCATGCCGTTGGGCAGGAACGCGTGGCCGGAGCAGAAGAACGGTGCCGGGCGCTCCTCGTTCTTGCCGTCCGGCATCACCACCATCGGCGGGGGGACGCTCTTGAACGCGTCGGGTCCCGTCCCCTTGTCCGGGTCCCACAGATACGCGCGGCCGGCGTTCTCCTTGCCGATGACGTCGGTGGGGGCGGTCTCCTTCTGGGGGTTGTCCTCGATCGGTTCGAAGGAGAAGAGCAGCACCTTGCCGGTGGGCAGCATGGCGATGTGGTCGCCGTAGTCCGGCGAGGGGAAGTACTCCGCGAACCGGCCGAACTGGTCGGCCGCGTACTGCTTGTTGGTCTCCGCCTGGGACTCCGTCAGCTTCTTCAGGCGCTCGGTACGGGTCGTCTGCGGATACTCGCCCAGGGCCTTGGCCGTCGCCCGGAGCCGGGCGTGCTCCCGGGCGTGTTCCTCACCCAGGACGGCGGCCTCGTCGCGTCTCATCTCCTTCTTGATCTGCCGATCGGACGGATGGGCCTTCTTGGTGTCATCCGCGCCGGCGCCCTCGTGATGTGCGCCGTCATGCGCGTAGGCGGACGGCACGACCAACCCCGTCGTGACGGCCAGCGCGGCTGCCAGCGCGCACGCTGAAAAGGCCGCGGAAATCTTTTTTGGAGGCATGGCTCTCCTAGCCACCTGAGGAAACCAGGGATCGAAATTCAGAGAAAGGAAACCAAAGACGAAACCCGCGACGCGCACGCCCCGAGACGTCCGTACCCTTCCCGCAACGCTGTCGTTGCAACAATCAAAACGAATACCAGGAATTTCCCGCTCCATGCACGTCGATACCGGCATCAGAGGCACCGGCGCACATGCCGGGGTCACGGTCAGGGAGTGTGCGCCCTTCATGCGCTCCACCAACCGGGTGAATATCTATGCCACTTGGATGCTTGACTCGAAATCACCTCTCGCTGCTATTCGCACGGGGTAGGGAAGGCGAAAATATGCCGTCGAATTCATCGGAGGAAGCGCACGTATGTCCACGTACACGGAGTCGGCCGACCCCAAGAGGCCAACCGGCCCCGAAAACCTGTTCCTGCGTGAGGACACCGAGATCCAGGGCGATGTACTCGCCGGGTTCAAGAAGGACCACATGCAGCTGGTGTTCCTGCGGTTCGAGGACCAGCAACTGACGCACACCTGGCTGAAGCAGTTGCGGCCGCTCATCGCCACCACCGGTCAGGTGGCGAAGTTCAACCGGGAGTTCTCCCGGGCCCGCTCGTACTCCGGTGGCGACGACCCGAAGAACCTGAACGCGCTGTGGTACGGCATCAGCTTCACCTTCGACGGGCTGAAGTTCCTCACCGGAAACAACCCCCTGCCCGGCGTCGACAACAACAGCACCGACGGCCCGCTGAAGGCTTTCGTCGAGGGCCCGGCCAAACGTGCGGCGGCGCTCGGCGACACCGGGCAGAACGCCCCCCAGAACTGGCTCTTCGGCAACTTCGGCGGCGGCAGCGTCCACGCGGTGCTCACCCTCGCCGCCGACCAGGCGCACGTACTGCGGGCCACCCTGGGAGACGTACGCCAGGACCTCGCCCGCGCCAAGATCGTCACCGTCTACGAGCAGGAGGGCGCCACCCTCGAAGGCCCTCGCCGAGGCCGGGAGCACTTCGGGTTCAAGGACGGCGTCAGCGAGCCGGCGATCAAGTACCTCGACGAGCCGGACCCGAAGAACCCGGTCTACGAGAAGGGCCACCCGGGCACCATCCTGATCAGGCCCGGCGAGTTCGTCGTCGGCCTGGAGCGTGAGCGTCCGCACCCCCTGCCGTACCCGGAGTGGGCGCAGTTGGGCTCCTTCCAGGTGGTGCGCCGACTGGCTCAGGACGTCCCCGGCTGGTGGGCCGGCGTGGCCGCACAGCTGAAGGTGCTGAAGGAGGCGAAGGCGGCGCCCCCGGAGGCGACGACCGAGTGGCTGGCGGCACGGCTCGTCGGACGCTGGCGCACCGGGACCCCCGTGGCGAAGTGTCCGCACGCCGACATGTCGTACAACGCGGAATCATCGAGCGACAATCTGATCTCGTTCAGGAACGACCCCGACGGAAAGGTCACCCCGCTCTGGTCCCACCTGCGCAAGACCAACCCCAGGGACGGTTTCAAGGACCCCAGGACCGGCCAGTTCGTCGACGACACGAAGTTCAACCACCGCCGGATCATGCGCCGCGGCATTCCGTACGGCCTGCCGTTCGACCCGTCCGCCTCGGCGCTCAACGGCCCGGACGCGCCTCGTGGTCTGGTCTTCGTCTCGTACCAGGCCGACCTCTTCCGGCAGTTCGAGTTCATCCAGCGGGACTGGATGAACGACGAGACGTTCCCCAAGCCCAACCCCAACACCCACCACGAGCAGATCGACCCCGGCCCGAACCCCACCGGCTCCGACCCTGTGGCGGGTGAGGAGACCGTGGTCTCGTGGGAACGCTCGGAGAACAACGGTGAGCCGCCGGTCCCGTTGAAGTTCGCCCAGTTCGTACGGACCGAGGGGGCGGTGTACGCCTTCACGCCGTGCATCTCGGTCATCGACCAGCTGGCAGAGGGCCGGATGAACACCAACATGGTCGTTCACGCGAACACGATCTTCACCTCCGACAGCTTCGACAACACCGAGCGGGACACCGTCGACTCGGGCACGGTGCGGCTCTTCCTGACCGAGGACGGCGACCTTCGGGTCGTCGACAGCAAGAACAACAAGGTCCGCTGGTCGGCGAAGACCGCGGCCGGTCCGAAGGCACAGGCGCGGTTCGAGAACGGGGAGCTCTTCGTCATCGACCCGAAGAACCCCGCCCAGAAGCTCTTCAGCTCCGGCACCGCGGGCAACCCGGAGGCCAAGCTCGTCGTGCAGGCCGACGGGAACGTGGTGATCTACAACAAGGGCAAGGCGATCTGGCACACCGACACCGCCGGCCGCTGACGCCTTCCGGCACGCCGGCCTCCTGACGGCGCCCGCTCCACGAGGGCAGGCGCCGTCAGTCCTTCGGGCCGATCAGACAGCAGTGCTGCCGCTCCGGCGCCACAGGGGGGCGTACCTCGGCGGACGGGAACAGTGACCGGGCATGGTCCGGGCTCCAGAGCACGTCGTACCGTCCGCACGGGCCGACCGGGGCGTCGGCGTCGAACAGCAGGGTCTGGTCCACGACCGCGCACCAGGAAGCCTCGCGGGCCCGCTCGACGGCGGCGTCCAGGTGTGCCGAATCCGGGGGCGGCTCCGCCGTGTTCCCCAAGGAGTGGCTGTTCAGCCGCCACCGCACATTGGGTTTCTGCCCTTCGCCCGGCGGTGCCCAGCCCGGGTCGATGAAGGTGAAGGCGAGCGTGCCGTCGTCGGTCAGCATCGACCGCAGCGCGTCCACCAGTTCGACGGTCTCGGCGTCGGGGGTATGGGTGAACACGGAGTACGCGAGGATGTAGTCGAAGCGTGTTCCCAGGTCGGGCAGCGCGAGCCGTTGGACGCCGCCGGGATTGAACTGCGGGTTGCCCCGGTCGTAGAAGATCCAGTGAGCCTCCGGTGCGCGTCGCCGGCCCTCCTCGATCGCGGACCGCGCCACATCGAGGCACCAGTAGAGCGGCGGTTTCACCCGTCCCGCGGCCTCCTCCAGGAACGCGCCGATGTTCCCGCCGAAGTCCAGCACCCTGCGGTCGGTCCAGTCCGGACGGCCGAGTTGGGTGTCGAAGTAGGCGAACTGGCCCGTCTTGGTGGAATGGAAGGCCATGCGCGCTCACCAGGTGACGGGGAGGGTGGCGAGCGCTTGCAGGCGCTGGTGCTCCTTCCAGTCCGCCGACGCCTCGGCGGCGGTCAGGCGCAGCCCGGGAAAGCGGGCCAGGAGCGTGGTGAGGCCGATGCGCAGTTCCGCCCGGGCGAGGTGGGAGGCCAGGCATCGGTGTATGCCGTGGCCGAAGGCCACATGCGGATTGGGGTCGCGGCCCAGATCGAGGCGTTCGGGGTCGGAGAAGACATCCGTGTCGTGGTTGGCGGAGTTCAGGGAGGCCACGACGGACTCTCCGGCGCGGACGGTGATCCCGGCGATGTCGACGTCCTCGGTGGCCACCCTGATCTGACCGTCCCTCAGGACCAGGTGATAGCGCAGCAGTTCCTCCACCGCGCTGTCCGCCAGCGCCGGGTCGTCGCGCAGCCGGGCGAGGTCGGCGGGCCGGTGCAGCAGGGTGCGCAGGGCCGCGGCCATGACGGTGGTCACCACCGTGTGGCCCGCGAACAGCAGGCTGACTCCCATCCCGGTCAGCTCGGCGCCGGAGAGCGCGCCGTGTTCGTCGTGTGCCGTGACCAGGGCGCTGAGCAGATCGTCGCCGGGTGCCGCGCGCCGGGAGTCCATCAGGGTGGCCAGATAGTCACACATCTTCCGCTGGGCTGCGGTGATGCGCTCCAGGGGGCCCTTGCTGTTCATCGTGTCCGCCAGGGCCAGGATACGGTCGCCCTCTTCGACCGGAACGCCCAGCCATGCGCAGATCACGGCCATGGGCAGGGGGCGTGCGTAGTCGGCGACGAGGTCGGCGGGCGGGCCGGCTTCGGCCATGGCGTCGAGGAGACCGTCGGTGATCTTCTGGATCAGTGACAGCGATCGCTCGACCTGGCGCGCCCGGAACGCGGGCATGACGAGCCGGCGCAGCCGGGCGTGGTCCGGCGGCTCGGTGTCCCGCAGGAGGGACACGCCGGGCGGGAAGGGGACGGTGAACAACCGGGGCGCGTCGAAGGCGGTGTTGGCCGTCACGCTGAACCGCCGGTCGCGGAGCACCTGTCGTACGTCCTCGTACCGGGTCACCAGCCACACCTCGTGTCCGCTGGCGATGACCACTCGGGTAGCGGGTTCGTTCTCGCGCAGCCGGGCCAGCCTCTCGAACACCTCGGAGTGGACACGGGTGTCGAAGGGGAAGGCGACGGGACGACGGTTCGGGTCGGGCATCGCGGTCCCTCCTCACTCGACTCAGGGTTTGTGGAAGGACGGGTCGTGGTCCTCGCCGAGCGCCGCGCGTCCGATGGTGGCGAGGATGTGGTCGTCGTTGTCGTGGCGCTGGTAGAAGGTCAGATCGCGCAGGATGCGTTCCACCGGGCTGGGGCGGACCAGACTGCGGGCGCCGCAGGCACGGATGCAGTGGTGCACGGTCTCCTCCGCCAGGTGCTCGACGACATGCCGGGCCTTGCTGCCGGCGAGCCTCGCCTCGTCCACCCGGCCCTCGTCCCACAGCGCGGCGACATGGCGCAGCCACAGGCGGGCGGTGTCCACGTTGACGGCCATACTGCCGGCGCGCTGTCGTACGTACGGGTCGGTGCCTTTGCCCTGCTTCTTGAGGTACGCCAGCCCGTAGTCGTGGGCTGCCTGGGCGGCGCCCAGGAAGCTGGAGGCGTAGTGGGGGACGAACGCGGCCTGCCAGTGCCCGGTGAGATAGCTGCCGGGTGCGCCGATGACGTGGTCCCGGGGGATGAACGTGTCGTCGAACCGCACGAGGTGGCTGACCGTCGCGCGCATGCCCACCGGGTCCCACCACGAGTCGTCGACGCTCACGGTCGGGTCCGACAGATCGCAGGCGAGCATCAGCAGTCCGCTGCCCGTCGTGCGGCCGTTCGGAACGGACGGTGCGTGTCGTGCTCCGCCGGGCCCGGCGGGGTCGACGAAGAGGATGGCCCACTGGGCGCCCGTGGCACTGGTGGCGAACGCCTTGCTGCCCCGTACGGTCCAGCCGCCCTCGACCGAGGTGAGCGTCGTACCGAAACGACTGGCCTCCCCGGGCTTGGGGGCCCGTGGTTCGCCGCTCCAGGCCACCCACTTCTCGCCTCGCTCGACCACGCCCGCGAACCAGCGCCGCTTCTGCTCGGGTGTCCCCAGCGCGTCGATGAGCACCAGCGAGTTGGCGTGTCCCTCCCAGCAGCGCGCCAGCGAGAGATCCGCCGAGGCCAGGACGGTGGTCAGCTCCCACAAGGGCAGCGTGTCGCGCTGCTGCGGGCCGTAGCCCAGTCCGCCGTACTCGCGTGGCACGGCGGCGCCCAGCAGACCGGCGGTGAAGAGGTCGTCGAAGTCCTCCGCGGGGAAGGCGGCCCTGCGGTCGTAGTCGTCCGCGCGGGCCGAGAACGTCTCCGCGGCCATCTTCTGTGCGATGTCGAGGGCGGCACGGCGCCCGGGAACAGAGCCGTGCGGCTCCTGAGAGCCGTGCACCAGGTCGGCGGTCATGGGAGAGGAACCCCTTCCGGAGGTTCGGACGGCCGGCCGAGTCCCGGACGGTAGTAATGGGCGCGGTACATCGCGTTCGGCACCCGCTGGTCGTCGCGGTGGACCGTGTGGACGTCGAGGGTGAGCAGGCCGCGGTTGAGGTAAC
This sequence comes from Streptomyces sp. NPDC002643, assembly GCF_053592555.1. Lineage (NCBI taxonomy): Bacteria > Bacillati > Actinomycetota > Actinomycetes > Kitasatosporales > Streptomycetaceae > Streptomyces > Streptomyces sp. NPDC002643. Next base: position 56,316 of record NZ_JBSFVY010000043.1, on the reverse strand, counting down.
CGCAGAGGATGACGTTCCTGGTGCCGAGCCGCCCTTCGGCGAGGAAGCCCACGGCCGGGCCCTCGCCGCCCGGGTCACCCAGTGGCGTGGCGGCGAGCGCGCCGCCGGTGTCGACGGCGCCGGGGGCGTCCTCGGTGATGCTCAGCGCGAGTCGGCCCTTGTCCTCGGTGGCGTCGACGAACCGGATGCCCGTGGCGGTGGGGTCGAAGTTGGCCCACATGCCCGTGAGGCCGGCCAGGTCGGTGTGCGATGTCGTCATGAGCGCTCCTCCACTCGGTGGAAGAAGGACCTGGTCCACTCACCGAGGCGTCCGTCTCCGTCGAGGGCGATCGTGGAGGTGGTGGCCACCAGGATGCCCGTCTTGTGGTAGCCGGAGAGAACCGTGCGGAATGCGCCGAGTTCGTAGACGGCGGAGAACGACCAGGCCACGGACGGGGTGCCGAGCGCGGTGTACACGGTCGCCGGTACCTCGCCCCAGTCGTCCGGATGCCGGCCCGCCGCGAAGTGGCCCTCCGGCGCGGTGCCTCCGAAGGCCCGTACGGCGACGCCCGTTCCGCACCGGCTGACGGTCAACCGGAGCGGTCCTTGGGACACCGCTCCCCGGTCGGCGTTGAGCCAGTCACCCAACAGGTCCGAGACGTCGGGGCCGTCCGGTGGGAACGGCTCGGCCGGTGATGCCGTACCGGCCGCCGAGCGCATGGTCATGAAGTGCTCTCCCTCCCACGGGCGTTCGCTGTGAGGTCAGCTCCACTGGACGTACTCCTCCAGGCGCGCCCTCGGCGGGACGAACCGGTTGACCGGTGCCGCCTCGTCGGGGTAGCCGACGGCGAGGGTGCAGACGATGATCCGGTGGGCGTCGATGTCCAGCTTCCGGCGCAGTGCGTCCGCGTAGCGCGCGACGCTGAACTGCGGGCAGCTGCCCAGGCCCCGGGCGACCAGCCCGAGCATGAGGTTCTGCAGGAAGAGGCCGGTCTCCAGAAAGGTCCCGGGCACCGCGTCGCCGGGGATGTGACAGACGAGAGCGGCCGGGGCGTCGTAGAAGCGCAGGTTGTCGCGGAGGTGGGCCCGGGCGGACGCGGCGTCGTCGGGTGCGAGGCCCTTGGCGCGCAGTACTCCGGAGAGTGCCGCGCGGGCGCGCTCCGCTTCGGTGTCGTCGAGCACGGACAGCCGGTTGGCGTGGTCCGGCCGCGAGGGCTCTCTTCGGTCGAAGGCTTCGCAGAGGGTGCGGGTCAACGCGTCGAGGGTGCTGCCGGTCACCACCGTCACCCGCCACGGCTGAAGATTGCGGCTGGAGGGTGCCTGGCCCGCGGCGAGGAGGACCTCCGCGAGGACCTGCCGGGGCACGGGCCGGTCGAGGAAGGCACGCTTGCAATGACGGGACGCGATCAGGGACAGGCCGTCGTACGGCAGGTCGGCGTGTGCCGTCATGGACGCCTCACTCCTTCCGTATCTCAACCCACCCCGGCGGAGCGGACGTCGGGGCCGGGGTCGCCGCCGAGGAACTCGTGCAGGCGGGTGCGGACGAGTTCGTCGATGCGGTGTGCGCACTGGCGGTAGACGTCGGGCGGCTGCCCTTCGGGGTTGGGGACGTCGCCGTGCGGGTCCAGGCAGTGGGTGCGGTGCTCCGCGTCGGGCACCAGGGCGAGCACGGCGTCGCGGTGCGCGCGCGTCATGCAGTAGATGACGGAGCTGCTCCGGCACAGCTGGGGGGTGACCGACCTCGCCCGGTGGCGGCGGGGGTGCACGGGGCCCGGCACCCGCCGGATGCCGAGGTCGGCGAGCGCGGCCCGGGCGGCGGGAGCCAGCGGCGCTCCGCTCCGGGCCGGGGAGACTCCCGCGCTGGCGAAGCTCACGCGACGCGCGGCATCCCCCGCCTGCGCCGCGTGGGCCCTGGCGATGACTTCGGCCATGGGCGAACGGGAGGTGTTGCCCCCGCAGACGAACAGCACCCGCCGCGCGCGTAGGCCGCGTTCCCACCACCACGAGGCCGTCGCGGGGTAGGACAAGGACACGATGGCGACGCCGATGAAGACCAGCGCGAGCAGCTGTGCGTTCCCCGGGACCGGCAACCCGGCCAGTCCGGCGAGGGCGTACGAGGCGACCAGGCCGGACAGCAGGCTGGCGCACCGGTTGGCCGGGACACACCAGGTGTATACGCGGCGGTCGAGGTAGATCAGCGTGCCGAACACGAACAGGATCTCGTAGGCCACGCCGATTCCGACGGCCATCCAGGCGGCGGGGGTGCCGAGGAAGGTGGTGAACCCGGTGCGCAGTTCCGGCTGTCCCGCCAGGGCGGCGGCCGCGAGGAACCCGACCAGGAAAACCGGTGCGGCGGCGTGTTCTTCCACGAAATAGCGGCGATCGGTTACCTTCACTCCGGTCTTGGCCACCCGGCTCATGATCTCGAATCGCCCCACATAGCCGATGAGATAGACGAGCACGCTCAGAACCGTCGCCAGGGTGAGATGGTAACTGTCCACATCGCCGAGAGCCACCGAGACCGCCAGCAGGCTGAAAGTGAACGCGGCCCACGCGGAAACCGAAACGCTTCGTTTACGCGCCGAGTCGACCAGCGGAGAAAGGATCAGCACTCCCCCGCGCATCAGGAGCAGCACGAGGAGGATGGAGACACCGGAAAAGGTGAAATTCAGTGTGGTCGTGCCGATGATCAGCGAGGTGAATAACCCCGCCAGAAGAGTCTGCCTTCCCGGCACGCGGACGCGTCCCACCCCGGGAATCTCACGCTGCCGGCCGTAACGCCACCACCCACTGGCCGTCAGGAACAGCGGCATCGCGGCGAGTTGTCCGAGGGCAGCCGCCGGTAGCAGTACCAAACCGTCGACCGGCCCATCGGTCAGCGGGGAAATCCCGCTGGACATCGCTTTCACGAGCATGGCGTAGGGAATGTAGGCGAGGAAATATCCGAGCGCGAGCCAGGCCATGCGCATGGTCCTCCGGAGTGCCCAAGCGGAAGAGTTGGTCAATTCGCAGCGGAACGCACGGAAGGAACCGTGTCGATGATCTGAGGCATACGGCAGGCCCAGGCGCGGACCAGTGCACCGACCCATTCGAGTGTGCAGGCATCGATTGGCCCGCGCAAGTGCCTCAAGCCCCTGAATCGAGCGGGATTCGCATTCCGGATGCCACTGCGGGACACATTCTCGCGACCTCGCACAGTTGCGCGACCGACGTAATGTCGAAGTGCGACCCCCGTGCGCCGGTGGAATAACTCTCTGCGGTACCCGGGTTGAAATTGTGCTTCCCGATATTCTGATTGCGTTGTGATATCTCGGCCTGGGGCGCAGGCCTCCGTTCGGCCCAGTGACACGCCGTCGGGAGAGTGACCGCAGGGTTCGCACCGCCGCGCGAGAGCCAGATCGTGGGTGATCCGAGCGAGCGCTTTCAGAAGGCGGTGGCAATGGGCCCACGAGTGCGGCAACGACCGAACGCAGTGGGGCCGTTGCTCATCTACTGCGCACTGTCCACCACGATGGTGAGCTCGCTCGGCGCGCTGCTGATCCCCTCCATCGCCCGGGCCCATCATGTGCCGGTGAGTTCGGCCCAGTGGATGCTGACCGTGACCCTGCTCGTGGGAGCGGTCAGCACCCCGGTGCTCGGCCGGCTGGCGGACGGGCACCGCAGCCGGCGGGCGCTGCTGGGGGTGCTCGCTCTGACGGTGTCGGGTTCCTCTCTGGCGGCGGTCGCCGACACCTTTCCTCAGCTCCTGATCGGACGGGCGCTGCAGGGCCCGGCCTGCGGAATGCTGCCGATGACGATCGCCCTGGCGCACCGTCACCTCGCCCCGGCGAAGGTCACGGACGGCATCACCGCCCTCACCGTCACCGCCGCCACCGGGGCCGGGCTCAGCTTCCCGCTGACCGGCCTGATCGCCGAGCACCTCGACCACCGTTGGGGGTTCTGGTGCGCGGCCGGCCTGGCCGCACCGGCCATCGTGGGGGTCTTGCTGATCCTGCCCCCGGACAAGCGCCCGGCCGCCGAGGCCGACGGCGGCCTCGGCTCGCCGTCCACCTCCGTACGCGCCGACCTGGCGGGCACCGTTCTTCTGGTGGCCGGTCTGGCGAATCTGCTCCTCTTACTGAGCCAGGGGTCGCGTTGGGGCTGGACCTCCGTCATCGTGCTGAGCGTGCTGCTGGATGCCGCGCTGCTGCTCACCGCCTGGGCATGGTGGGAGCAGCGCGTCGCTCAGCCTCTGATCCGGCCCGAGTTGCTGGTCCATCCCGATGTGCTGCTCGCCAATCTCGCCACGATCGTGCTCGGCGCCGCGACCTTCACCGGTGTCTCCGCTCTCGCCACTCTCGTGCAGGCGCCCGTCGGCACGGGTTACGGGCTCGGGCTCTCGGTCTTCGCGGCCGGTTGTGTGATGCTCCCGTTCTCCGCCGGGAGCCAGCTGGCGAGTCGGCTGGTACGTCGTCCGGCCGACCGCACGGGGCCGCATGCGCTGCTCTGGCTCGGCGGAGTTCTGCTCACCGGTACCCATGCCGCTCTGACCGCCCACCACGACGAGCTGTGGCACCTGCTCCTCGCCATACTGACGCTCGGCCTGGGCAGCAGCATGGTCTGGGCCATCGTGGCCACCCTGATCCACTCCGCGGTCCCGGGCGGCGACCTCGGGTCCACCACCAGCTTCAATCATGTGCTCCGTGTCGTCGGCAGCGCGATCGGCAGCGCCGCGACCGGCGTGATCCTCTCCGCCCACACCGCCCCCGACGGCTTTCCGACAGACGACGGTTACGTCACTGTCTTCACCGTCTGCGCCATCGGCTGCACCTCCGTTCTGCTCGGCCTGCTGGTGCGGGGGCTCGCCGAGCGACGCCGGGCGCCGGGTTCGGAGACGTCGGGATGAACCGGCGCGGCGGCCCCGCGGTGACCGGCGCCGAGATACGAAACGTCAACCGACCCGCACAGTCGATCAATGCTTTTGAGGGATGTCCGCACCAGCGCCCCTCCACCGCGAGCGCGCCTCCTTGATCATGTCGTCCCGTGCGGTCTACTGGCAGACGTTCGTCCGCCGGCCGTCGGCCAATTCACAAGGGTCAGCCCGGAGGAGTACATCCAGTGGCACGCATGAGACACGGTGGGCGAAGGGCACGGCTGGTGGCCGTTCTGACCTCGCCCGGTGACCTCGACCGCGCCCCGCTGAGCGCCGTCGATCCCCTCGCCGACGGGCTGGAGGTCCGGGCCGACCTGGTGGGTGATCCGGACCCGACGCGGTTGCGGCAGAGCTTCACCGGCTCGCTGACGTACTGCCTGCGCAGCCACCGACACGGCGGTCGTCACCGGGGCGGCTCCGACGAACGGCAGGCCAGACTCGTGCACGCCGCCGACCAGTACGACATGGTCGACCTGGAGTGGCCCGACGACCTCACGCCCGGCGTGCTGGACCGCGTCCCGCCTCACCGACGACGCGTCTCCTGGCACGGCGCCGAGAGCGAGCGCGACGGATTGCTCCGGCTCTTCGACACGATGGCGGCCGTTCCCGCGGCGCTGTACGTGCTGTCGGTGAGGCCCACCACCGAAGGCAGCACATCGGCGCCGGTGTTCCTCAGCGCCCTGAACCGGCCCGACGTAACGGCTTTCGCCTCCGGGCCGACCGGCTTCTGGACCCGAATCCTGGCCCCGTGGCTCGGCGCGCCCGTGGCGTTCGGTCACATGGGTGCCGAAGGGCCGGACGGGATGCCGAGCCTGCGTCAACTCGTCGTGGACTACGGGCTGCCCGCGTTGCCCGAACTGGACCATCTCTACGGCATCGCCGGTGTGACTCCCGGCCGTTCGCTCTCTCCCCGGCTGCACAACACGGCCTTGCGCACGCTGGGCCTGCGGGCGCTCTACCTCCCCTATCCGAGCCGCTCGCTGTCCCGTCTCCTGCACACGACGGCTTCCCTGGGGACGGACGTGGGACTCCCGCTGCGCGGGCTCACGGTGACCGCTCCGCACAAGGAGGAGGCCCTGGCCCTGGCCGACACCGCCTCCGGGGCCGCGCGTGGCGCCGGCGCGGCGAACGTGCTGTCGCTGGAGGACGGGCGGCGGCACGCCGACACAACCGACCCGGCAGGTGTGCTCGACTCGCTGGCCGCGGCCGGCATCGATCCGGCCGGGTGCAGTACGGCCGTCGTGGGCTGCGGAGGAGCCGGACGAGCCGTCGCCCTGGCGCTGCGTCAGGCGGGTGCCCGGGTGACCATGGTGAACCGGAGCCAGGACCGCGGTCTGCGGGCCGCCTCCCTGCTGGGGCTGCCCTTCGTGCCCCTCCCCGGATTCTCCGCCCGAGGGCACTCGCTGCTGGTGCACGCCACCCCGCTGGCCGACCGGCCCCCGTTCCCGCTCACGGCCGCCGACCCCGGGGCCGTCGTGCTGGAACTCGTCTACCGGGACGAGCCCACCGCGCTGATGACCGCGGCCCGCGCCCACGGACTGCCCACCATCGACGGCCGGGCGGTGCTGCTCATAGAGGTACGGGAGCAGTTCAGGCTGCTGACCGGGCACATGATGCCGGCAGACACCGCCCACGCCCTCCCGCAGGACACCTCGGAGCACAGCACCACGCTCTGCCCCCGGGTGGTGGTCCCGTCCGAGCCCGGGCCCCGGGTCCCTTCTGATTGATCTCCGTGGAGGAAAGGTCCCAGGCGCCGTGGTGGTACGTCCGAGGCCGCCGCCCGCGAACCGCGCCGGGCCGCCTCCCGCATCCCTGGAGTCGCATTGCCCCCGACCCGCATGCCAGTGAAAGCCCTGACCGCCCTCCCCGACAAGTCCCGCAAGGCGGTCAGGGCGGGGGCGATCGGCAACCTCATCGAGTACTACGACGCGACGATCTATTCCCTGCTCGCCCCCGTCTTCGCCCAGCAGTTCTTCCCCGTGGAGAACAAGGCGTTCGCGCTGCTCTACACCTACGGTCTAGTGGTGGGCGTCGCCTTCGTCGTACGCCCCGCGGCCGCCATGCTGCTGTCGCCCTACGGGGACCGGCGGGGCCGTCGCAGACTTCTCTCGCTCAGCCTGTTTCTCATGGGGACGGGGCTGCTGATCATCGGGCTGTCGCCCACGTACCGGACCATCGGGGTGTTCGCGCCCATCTGTCTCGTCCTCGGCCGGGCTGTGCAGAACGTCTCCAACTCCGGGGAATTCCAAGCGGCTTCCACCTTCATCGTCGAGCACGCCCCGGCGAACCGCCGGGCGACGACCGGCGCCGTACAGTACATGACCGCCGGCGTCGGAATCCTGTCCGCCACGCTGGTGGCGACCACGCTCACCACCGTCTTCCCGAAGGACGTGGTGGCCGACTGGGCGTGGCGCATCCCGTTCCTGATCGGGGCGGCACTCTGCCTGTACGGCTTCCGCCTGCGGCGCGCGGTTCCGGAGAGCCCGCTCTTCCTCTCACTGCAGTCCACGGGACAAGTCGAGCGCAAGCCGCTGCGAACGGCCGTGAAACGGTATCCGCGCAGCCTCATGCTGGTGATGGTGATCCAGTTCAGCCAGGTCACGTACTTCACCTGGCAGGTGTTCCTGCCCACGTACGCACACCTGGTCGGAAACTTCCCGCTGAAGACCGGTCTGGCCCTGAACTGCGTGGCTCTGGTGGCCTTCGTGCTGGTGCTCCCGCTGGTCGGCATGGTCTCGGACCGGAAGACCGGCCGGCGTCCGCTGATCATCGCCGAAGCACTGGGCTTCGCACTCCTCGCCTATCCGATGCTGCGCCTGTTGCAGCATCCGACCATGCTCACCTACCTCCTGGTGGCGGTGGTCGGCAATGTGCTACTCGCCCTCGCCTACGGCAACGTCGCCGCGGTGTTCTGCGAACTCTTTCCCACCGGTGTACGGACCTCCGGTGTCGGCGTGGCCTACAACCTCGCCATCACCATCTTCGGCGGCAGCGCTCCCATCTTCGCCACCTGGACCATCGCCCACGACCATCCACTCGCTCTCGCCTACTACGTCATCGCCCTGGAACTGACGGCCGCGATCATCTTTCTCGCCCTGCTGCCGGAGACCCGCCGGACGGGACTTGAGACCGAGTGACACGCGCATCGGAGGCAGCCGGTCGAAGGGCGGCCGCAGCAGTGGCCGGGGCTGGGCTCCAGGCATGCTTGGCGGGCGACTTCTTTGCCGGGCTTCCGACGCCGGGGGCCGAGGCGTGAGCGGATGGGCGGGATGCCGCGGACCAGCGGGATCAGGGACTGGCTGTCATGGAGGTCCGTCGCAGAGATGCCGATCGACAGAGGCAGACCACTGCGGTCCACGAGGAGGTGGATTTTCGAACCCTTCTTGCCGCGGTCGGTCGGATTCGGTCCCGTCAACTGCCCCCTTTGAGGGCCCGGACACTGACGGAGTCGATCGCGCACCGCGACCAGTCCAGGTCGCCTCGGGAGCCGAGTTCGTCCAGGACCAGGCGGTGGCATTTGGCCCACACACGGGCCTCACTCCATTCGGTGAACCGGCGGAAGGCGGGCACTCCCGACAGTCCGAAGCCGGGTGGCAGTCGGTTCCAGGTACAGCCCGAGGTGGCCACGAAGATGATCGCGGCCAGCGCCTCGCGATCCCGTCGGCGGCGATGTCCTCCACCCTGCGGGCGTTCCGGAGCCGGCGGAACCACCCGTTGGAACAACTCCCACGGGTCCTCCGGCGCCAACCGTTCGACAAGCGCAGCAGCCATCACCCCAGACTGCCGCAAGATCACGCCAACTGAAATGGAGTCTTAGTACTCCAGCAGGATTTCGCTGTCTGACCTGGTCTTTCGCCGGGTGGCGGGAGTGTAGCGGGACTTCGATCGTGCGGGGGCGGTCTCACGGGGACCGCCCCTCGATCGTGCGGAAACGCCGCAGGTAGTGACAGCGGCGGGCGACTGCTTGGCGTTGGCGGCGCCAGTTCGACCAGCTCAGCGCGTGGTGTCGTCCGCGGCGTCCGCTCAGGTGCGGGGGCCGGGCGCGACAAGCTGCCAGGAGTCGCCGAATCTCCGCCACTGTGAGCCTGATGAGCCCAGGTGCCTCACCTGTTCCGCCCCTTTTTCCAGGGCCGGTCTGCCGTGGCGGCCAGGAAGGCGTGAGCGAGCATGGCCAGAGTGATGTGCCGGTACCAGCCCACGTAGCGGCGGACCTCGTACTGATCCAGGCCGCACTCGTTCTTCGCGGCCTGGAAGCACTCCTCGATCGCCCAGCGTGCCCCGGCGACCCGCACCAGCTCCTGGACGGTGACCTGCAGGGGCGCGCAGGCGAGGTAGTAGGCGATCTCGTCGGGCTTGCTGATGCTGCGCCGGGCCGGTGCCCACCGCATCCGGTGAGGGACCTCACCCTGATAGTCGGTTCCAGCAGCCGGCGCAATCGGTTGTCCTGGCCGTAGGCGGAATCCGCGGTGACCCAGGTATGGGCAGCGGCGAGGCGAGGGCCCTCAGCACCATGTGCCGGGCCGGTTCGCCCTTGGTGGCGAACTCCCGCAGTCGTGGAGTCGGGCTGAAGCCTGGCTGCTGAGTCTCTGAAGGCATGCTGAAGTCCGGCCCAGGAGGCTGGGGCCATGACTACAGCGACGGGCCTGAAGCCCACCTCCGCATCCGCGCCCATCTCCGCCCCCGCCCCCGTACATGTGTCTGCGTCGGCATTGTTGACTGCCCGTACGGCCCGGCTGGTCGTCAACCTGGCTGTCGCGCTGGCGGTGATGACCGCGGCCCTGGTGATGGGCACCGGTACCAGTCACGCCGCGACCCGGGCCCAGATCGCCTCGGTCGCCGAAGCGGAGGTCGGCAACTCGGAGAGCAACGGCGGATGCACGAAGTACGGTCCCTGCACCACGACACCCTGGTGCGCCTACTTCGCCTCCTGGGTCTGGAGAACCGCGGGTGTATCGCCCGTTCCCGACACCGCGGTAGCCCGGGGAGTGGGACTCTGGGGTCAGCAACAGGGTCTGTTCAGCGCACGGCCCTCGGGCGGGATCGGCAATCCGGAACCTGGTGACATCGCTGTCTACGGAACCCCCGCCAACGCCAGTGGCGGGCACGTCTCCATCGTCACCGCGGTGCACAGCAACGGCACCATCACCACCGTCGACGGCAACTACGGTGACAAGGTCGCCCGCCGCGTCATCGACCCCCGCACCGAGCGCTCCGGTACCGACAGCCTGCTCATCTCCGGATACGTCAAGCCCAAAAATCTGGCAGCGGCCAACGGTGATCTCCACGTGATGACGACAGTGGGTGGCCAGGCGTTCCACAACATGCGGTACGCGAACGGCTCCTGGAGCGGAGCGAACGTCTCCGACCCCAGCGGCCTCATCACCGACACCGCGGAGGCTGGTGCGTCCAACGGTGACATGCATGCTCTGACGGTGGTCGGCGGCAAGGTCTTCCACAACCTCCGCTACGCCAACGGCTCCTGGAGCGGAGCGGGACTGGCCGATGGCAACGGCGCCATCAGCAAGGTCGCGGCGGCCACCACGCCCAACGGCGACCTGCACGTGCTCACCCTCGTCGAGGGCAAGGTCTTCCACAACGTCCGCTGGGCCAACGGTTCGTGGAACGGGGCGCAGCTGGCCGATGGCAACGGCGCCATCACCGACATCGCGGCGGCCACCACGCCCAACGGCGACCTGCACGTGCTCACCCTCGTCGAGGGCAAGGTCTTCCACAACGTCCGCTGGGCCAACGGCTCGTGGAACGGGGCCCAACTGGCCGACGGCAACGGCGCCATCACCGACATCGCCGCCGCCGGAGTGTTCAACGGCGACGTGCACGTGCTGACGCTGGTCGGCGGCAAGCTGTTCCACAACGCCCGGTACGCGAACGGTTCGTGGAACGGGGCGCAGCTGGCTGACGGCAACGGCGCCATCAGCGAGATCGCGGCGGCCACCATGCCCAACGGCGACCTGCACGTGCTCACCCTCGTCGAGGGCAAGGTCTTCCACAACGTCCGCTGGGTCGACGGCTCGTGGAACGGGGCGCAGCTGGCCGACGGCAACGGCGCCATCGAGACGCTTGAGGTGACCGCCACTCCCCAGCAGTGACCTCCGCCATGCCATCCGAGCCCGCTGAACGCTGACGTCGGCTTCCCCCTCACCGGGGCGCGGCCCCTCCTGCAATCCCTCCCGCTGCGGGGGGGGGGGGGCGGGGCGGCCCGCCGCCGCCGCGGGGGGGGGGGGGGCCCCGCG
>NZ_JBSFVY010000043.1:0-45164 GCF_053592555.1 Streptomyces sp. NPDC002643 | reverse complement strand
CTCGGTCGCGCTCCTCCCTGGTGTGCGCGGCTCAGCGGTTGCTGGCCGAGGGCCGGACCGATGTGTCTGCAGCCCGGCTGAAGACGAACTGAAGCGATCTTGGAGAGCCCCGGCTCACCTGTGGTCCGCGGTACGGCGCCCACACCGGCGCCCCCGGCGAGAGAGGGAGGACTGAGGTGACCGAGATGGTGCTGCTCGACGACGAGCGGATCGGGGCGGTGCCCGTCGAGGACGGCGGGGAGCCGCTGGTGGATCTGCGGACCGTCTGCTGGCTTGACGTGGACGGTCGGCAGGCCGATGCCGCGGGCCTGTACGCGCGGGTCCGTACGGGCGTACTCGGGCGGCTGCGATCGCGGGGCACGCCCTGCCCGCCGGCTATCGGCTCGTGATCGTGGAGGGGTACCGGGCGCCGGAGTTGCAGCTCAGCTACTTCGAGGAACGCGTCGCCCAGCTGCGCAACCGGCATCCGGACTGGCCGCGGGAGAGGGTGCGACGACAGGCGGCCCGGTACGTGGCACCGCCCGACATGGCCCCCCATGCGACCGGCGGGAAGGCCGCGCGGCGGCTTCCCCGGTGTCCAAGGACAACGGAACCCTTCCGCCGCCGTCCTTGGTCTACACAAGTGGCGGGTTTCGTTCAAATTCGAGCGATAACCGCCGGTTGAGTGGAGGGCGCGTCCAGGGCAGCGACCCGCTCACGGGAGACCGACCGCTGTCGTAGCCCGCCAGCCGCGTAATGGTCCGGGGCGGCATTCCGACAGTCGGAGCTCCGGTGAGCTCGAACCCGCGACGATGTGGCCTCTGCCTCGGCTCCGCCGGCTTCGGTCCATGACATGGTGGTCATGCGGGGGTGCCGTCCTTCTTCAGGAGGTCCTCCAGGTGGGCGGCGAGGAGTGCTGCCGTGGCGCGGTTGCCCTGGTCCTTCATCTTCGGAAGGTCGGGCAGCGCCGCTGACAGACGGGGGCCGAGGAGCCATTCGAACAGCTCGGGAGAGTCGGACCACCGGTGCAGCCGGTCCATACGGATGCCGTGGAAGGCCAGCAGATCGCCGGAGGTATTGGGGTTGAGGGCCGGCGGGGCCAGGCCGCTGCGTGTGTCGTCGTCGAGGCCGAGGCACTTGAGCTTCCCGGTGACGGCGGCGCTGGGGGCGAGCAGACACGGGAGCCGGAGTTGGGCGAGCTCGGCGGCGCTGACTGTCGCGCACCGGAAGGCGCTGGGCGTGACTTCGGGGTCACGTCGGATGATGGCGCCCAGCTGTTCCAGCGCGCTGATCGCGTCGTCCGCCGACTGGCATGCCTGCAGCTCCGTCGCCAGCCGGCGGGAGTCTGCCTGGTTCTCCTGGCCGCGGTTGACGAGCCAGGCGTCACGCGATGCGATCCAGGTGATGCCGTCAGGGTCGACGCCGTGGTTGAGCAGCCACAAGCACGCGTCGAGGCCTGTTTTCCCGGCCCCGATCACGGTGAAGCGTTCGGGCGCGCAACCAAGGTCCACGAGCCGGTTGACCGGGACGAGGGCCACACCGTCCTCGACGTCGAAGTCGGGGTGCCGCATCGCGGGCACGGTGCTGTTCATGTACGTGGCGTCGAAACGGGTACGACATGGTCGCCCGCCCGGTGCTACGCAGAGGTGGGCGGGTGCGGGGAGCGGAGTACGAGCAGGGTGATCTCGCTGGGGGCGAAGACGCGGAAGGGTGGGCCCCAGAAGCCGGTGCCGCGGCTGGTGTAGAGGAGGGTGCGAGTGCCGTGGTGGCTGAGACCGGCTAGGGCGGGCTGGTCGATGCGGACCAGGTGGTGGAAGGGCCAGATCTGGCCGCCGTGGGTGTGGCCGGAGAGTTGGAGGTCGATGCCGTCGGCTGCCGCCTGGTCGACGAACTTGGGCTGATGTGCGAGGAGCAGGACCGGCAGGTCGGGGTCGGCGCCGTCCAGGGCTCCGGCGAGGTGGGCGCGGTGGCCTGCCAGGCCGGAGGACTCGGCGGTGACGTCGTCCACTCCGGCGACGACGAGAGTGTCGCCTCCGCGTTCGAGCAGCAGATGGCGGTTGCGCAGCGGCTCCCAGCCCAGCTCGCTCATCAGGTCGACCCAGCCCTGGGCCTCGCTGTAGTACTCGTGGTTGCCGGTGACGTACACGCGGGCCCGGGTGGCCCGCACGGTACCGAGTGGGGCGGCCTGGGCGCGGCGGCGTTCGGCCGTGCCGTCCGCGATGTCGCCGGTGTGGCAGACCAGGTCGGCTTCCAGGGTGTTCACGGTCTCGCACACCCGTGCCGACCAGCGGGCTCGGTCGAGTGGGCCGTAGTGGGTGTCGGTGATGAGGACGACGCGGGTGCCGTCCAGCGCGGCACCCAGTCGCGGGAGTTGCACGTCGAGTCGGCGTACGCGTGGCACGCGGCGGGCCTCGGTGTAGCCCCAGGCGAGCAGTGCGGCGGTTACGCCGAGGACAGCCCAAGTGACGATACGGGCCCGGTCCTGACCCTCCTCGACGCCCGCCACGGTCAGGGCGAGCCGCAACAGGACGCCGAGCAGAACGGACCACGTGAACAGGACCCAGCTGGTGCCCAGCAGGGTGTCACCGATGATCGCCGCCCGGTCCTGCTGGCGCCGGCCGTGACCGCGCACCATCGCGAGCGGCATACATATGAGGCCGAGGGCGAACACGACGGTGCCGGGCAGTGTGACGGGCAACGGCCAGTGCTGGCCGGTGTACAGGAGCACCCAGCAGGGCACGGCCCACAGCAGGACGGGGGCGATCACGGGGATGTAGCGCATCAGGCGGTGCAGTCGGCTGTGCCTCGGCGCTTGCGCTTCACCCTCGGCGGGCCGGGTGCTGCTGGTGTCGGTCACGCTTCCCCCCTCTGTCCGGGCTGCCGTCTCGCGCACTGTATCCGGTCGTCCTCGGGCCGGCCGGATCGGCCGGAACGGCGTTCATGGGAGCGGCCCTTGGGGCGAAGGGTTCTCCCTGGGCGGCAATCGTCGGGTGGCTGAAGCCGGCGTGGTGCCCACCAACCCGTACGGCACCGCTCCGCACTTCCTCACTTCCTCGGCCGGTTCACCTGTCGCGCCTGAGGGTCTCACCCCGGGTTGTCACAGCCCCTCATTCCCTCATTGACAGACGCGCTCGTAGGCGGTGCCTGACTCGTTTCTGCGCAGCAGACCCTCGTCCACGAGGGCACGGCGCAGGCTCACCCAGTCGTCGAACCATTCGCCGCAGATCGCGTTGACCTTGGCCTCGGAGTACGTCACGCCGGGCTCGAACGAGTCCTTCACCACGGCCAGGACGCGGCCGCGTACCTCCGCCTTGCCCGGAATGGAGGTGAGCCGGCCACGGCGGAAGTAGGAGCCCGCCCCGTCCCCGCCGCCCCGACCGGAGACCCTGACCTCGGCCTGGACCGCGTGCCGGAACGTGTCGTCGAGCAGCGTGTACATGCGCTTCTCGCTGTCGAAGGCGGCGATCCGGCCGTCCGTCAGCTTCCGCAGCGCCGCGGCGGCGGCCGGTGGGCGGAGCTTGGCCAGTTCGGCGACCTCGGCCACGGAGGTCGCGCCGAGGGCGAGGGCCGCGTAGGCGGCACGCCGGTCGGTCTGGGCGAGGAGACCGACCAAGTCGCGGCAGGAGGGCGGATGGTCCTCGGTGGGGGCCGTGTTCATGGTGTCCAATCCGGTTGTCCGGTTGTCCTTCGGGCGCCGCTCTTCGTCGGAGCCTCGGGCGTCTCTACACGTACCGCGATCTCGGGCTGCCGTTGAAAGCGATTTATGGCGAACGGGTTCGTTTTCAGCCAGACCTCCGGGCGAGGGGCGGCGTGTTGAGGGGGAGGGGTACGAGGGCCACCGTGCGCGTCCTCCCCGGCGTAACGGCTCAATCGGCCCGGCCTCCCACGCGCGGGTCGACCGGTGTGAGCACTCCGAGCCGGTCCTCGACCGCCTGGGCCGCGTCCAGGCACAGGTCCTCCCGGAACGCGCGCCCGACGATCTGCACTCCGACGGGGAGCCCGTCGGCCACGCCGGTCGGTACGGCCACACCGGGCACGCCCACGAAGCTGGTCACACTGCACAGGCGCATTCCCGACGCGACCCGGTCCCGGCCTGCCCTGTCGCGCGACTCCAGCCCCGGCTCGACCGGTGGCTCGGTGAACGAGGGGCCGAGCAACAGCGGGTACGCGTCGAGGAATTCGGCCCACGAGCGGCGGACGCTCATCCAGGTGCCCATCAGCTTCATGAACTCTTCCACGCTCGCGGGCGGGGTCCGCTCCATCGCCATCGCGATGTAACGGTCCCCGCCCTTGCCGAGCAGTTGACGTACCACCGGCCAGGTCGGGGCGAACTCCGTCACGGTGATCCGGCCGTACGCCTCAAGAGCCTCGTCCAGCCGTGGCACGTCCCGTACCTCGCGCACGTCGTATCCGGCGTCGCGGAGCGCTTCGGCCGCGGTCTCGATGGCTCCGCGCACCGCGGGGTGGACGCCGTGCCCGCCGGGGTCCACCACGACCGCGACCTTCACCGGCCCGGGGAGCGCTTCGCCGTACGCGGGCACCGGTACGGCCCGTGGGTCGCGCGGATCGGTCCCGGCCAGCACCTCGTAAGCCAGCCGCAGGTCGCCCACGCCCCGGGCCAGCGGGCCGTCGGTGACCAGCATCTGGGACGCCGGGCCCGGATCGTCCGGGCCGAGGACGCGGTGGTCCGCCGGAAACCGGCCTGTGGACGGCTTCAGCCCGGCCACACCGCAGAACTGGGCCGGGACGCGCACCGATCCGCCGGAGTCGTTGCCGAGTCCGAGCGCCGCCATGCCCGTGGCCACGGCCACCGCGTCGCCCCCGCTGGAACCGCCCGGGGTCCGGCCGCCGTCCCACGGATTGACCGTGTCGCCGAACAGTTCGCTGCGCGTGTGCATGCCCGCCAGGATCAGGGTGGGAATGTTGCTGTGCCCGATGGGGATGGCCCCGGCCGCGCGCAGCCGTGCCACCGGGGGCGCGTCGGCCGGCGCCACCAGGTCGCGGAAGCGCTCCGTGCCGAACGTGGTCGGCACACCCTCGACGGCGGTGCTCTCCTTCACGGTGAACGGCACCCCCGCGAGCGGCCCCAGCGCTTCACCGGCGGCCCGCCGACGGTCCGTCCGTTTCGCGGCCCGGCGTGCGCGCTCCGCCAGGAGCTGCGTGACCGCGTTCACTTGCGGGTTGACCTCGGCGATGCGATCGAGGTGACTGTCGACCAGTTCGAGTGCCGAGACATGTGCGCCGCGCACGGCCTCCGCCTGGGCGGCGGCCGACATCTTCCACAGGGCGTCCCGCATGGCTTTTCCTTCCTCCCCTACCTTCCGATGCACATGTATCGGAACCGCGACCGCAACCGTAGCCTGGAACCGATACAGGCGCATCGAATAAGGTGCGGTGCGAAGCAGAGCGCCGTGGGGCGGGGAGGCGAACGGTCATGCCCAAGCAGGTGGATCACGTGGGCCGACGCCGCCTCATCGCCGAGGCCGTCTGCCACCTCGCCGACGAGCGCGGCCTTGAGGGCGTGACCCTGCGCGATGTCGCCGCCCGCGCTGAGGTGTCCATGGGCGCCGTCCAGCGGTGCTTCCGCACCAAGGAAGAGATGCTCGTCTTCGCGCTCGGGCACATCGGCGAGCGGATCAGTGAACGCGTACGGGCCCGCCTCGTCAGGAGCCCGGCCCAGTCGGCCGCCACCGCTCTGGGCCACGCGGCCGCCGAGATCTCACTGCTCGGAGAAGAGCACCGCGCCGAGGCCAGGGTCTGGCTCGCCTTCGTCGCGCAGGCGGTCGTCAGCAAGGCGCTCGCCGAGACTCTGAAGGCGAACTACGCAGCCCTGCAAGAGGCGTTCACCCGCCTCATCTCGGAAGCTGACAAGGGCACCGACCGCGCGGTCCCCCTCGATCCACAACGCGAGGCCCGCACCCTCCTCGCCCTCGCGGACGGCCTCACCACACACGTCCTCATCGGCCACCTCACCCCGCAAGAGGCCCACGACATCCTCCACAAACACCTGACCGACCTCTGGGAGCAACCGGCCCGGCCTCCTCTCCTCCCCCAAGCCCGGACCGAGTGACACGAAGAAGCAACGGGGGCATCAGGCCGCCTGCGTTCAGCGTCGGCTGTCACCGTGGCGAGCAGGGTCGTGTTGCCGCCCATCGGGGCAGTGCACACCAGCCACAACGTGATCGTCTCACTCGGCGGGAAGCAACCAACACCCCGTACCTTCTCGGTCTGGCCCGGTCCAGAACGCCGCCATGGCTGACGAAGAGCACAACGAGTCAGCCGCCGCTGCTTCCTGTCGCCCCGTTGCCGGCCGCAGCCGTCCACGACCCGGACCCCAGCTTCCGCCGCTGGTTCGTCGAACCAGCGGTCTACGCCTTCGGGTCCCACGACGTGATGGCCGAGTGGCGGGAAACCGTTCGGCGATCAGCCGTGTGATCGGGACGCCGCGAAACCTGAGCCGGTTCTGACCATGCGCGACACCCCGGTCCCTCCGCCTCAGTGTGCGGTGCCCCGTGGTTCTCCCGGGCACATGCGGGGCCTGCCCGCCAGTGTGGTCCAGAGGTAGGGGGCCACGTCGTCCTCGGGGAGTTGGGCGATCATGTAGCGGACGCAGCGCTCGATCTTGACCCGCCACAGCCGGGCCGCCTCGTTCCCGTCGGCGGCGCACAAGGCGTCGTGTACGGCGGTGTCCTCGCCCGCGATGGTGTCGCAGGCCTGGCTGTAGTCCATGTCCAGGACCGTGACGAACATACGCAGACGGGACCGTGAGGCGTTCGGGGACGACGCCTACGGCATCGCCACGCCGAAGCGGTCCTTCAACGTCGCGCTCAACATGTCCAACGCCGTACACGGTTACGCGGCGGAACGCCGGCCCGGCAGCAGCATCATGACCTTCTCACCGGGCAGCCTCGCCCGGGAACTGCTGGAGCACGACGACGACAAGATCCGCCGGATCTACCTCGACGACCTCGACCAGGTCCTGCCCGGTTTCGCCGACAAGGTCGTCGAGGCCGAGGTGCAGCGCTGGCCCACCGGAGCCCCGTACTGCTTCCCCGGCCGCGGCAGGCTCCAGCAGACACTGACCCGCCGCAGTGGCCGAGTCCTGCTGGCCGGTGACTACCTCGGCACCCTCTGCACCGAGACCGCGATCTCGTCCGGCCTGTCCGCCGCCCAGGAGGCCCGGAGCCTGGTCGTGATCTTCCCCGACGCCGACCTCACGGCCGCCGCCTCGTCGCTGCGCGTCGCCGGTTTCTGGAACTCCGGCCAGGAGTGCGGGGCCGCCTGCCGCGTCCTCGTCCACGCATCCGTCGCCGAGCGGTTCGTCGAACAACTCGTCGACGGGGTACGGACGTTGGTCGTCGGCGAACCGCAGGCCGGAGAGGACATCGAGGTCGGCCCCATGGTCTCCAAGGCCCACTTCGACCGTGTCACGGGCTACTTGGAGCGCGCGACGAAGGAAGGCGTGCGGGCGGCGACCGGGGGCGGCGCCCTCGACGGCCCCGGCTACTTCGTGGCCCCGACCGTGCTCGTCGACGTCCCCGAAGGAGCAGAAGTCGCCCGCGAGGAGATCTTCGGCCCCGTGATCACGGTCGAGACCTTCACCGACGAGGAGGAAGCCGTACGACGGGCCAACGACGTCCCGCTCGGACTGTCGGCCTCGGTCTGGACCGAGAACGCCCGCCGCAGCCACGACATCGCCGCCCGCCTCGACTTCGGAACCGTCTGGGTCAACTCCCATCTGGTGCTGGCCAGTGAAGTCCCCTGGGGCGGCTTCAAGGGCTCCGGCTACGGCCGGGACCTGTCGCTCTACGCACTGGACGACTACTCGCGCACCAAGCACGTCATGCACAACCACGGGCGCTGAGCCCGTCCGCCCCTCCGGTGCGGCCTTCTGCGTGCGCGACCCGTCCACCGGTCGCGAGCCGGAGGTGCGGGGACGGAGGGTGCAGGGTGGGCGGTCGGTGGCGCTACGCTGCCGTGTCGTGCTGAAGACGCGCCTCGACACCGCCCGGATTCGGGCGGCTCGCCGGATGATCGACCCGGTTTTTCTCGACACTCCGCTGTACCGCTGCGAGGCGCTGGAGCCCGATCTCGGGTGTGCGGTGAGCGTCAAGCTCGAAACGGCGAACCCGGTCCGCAGTTTCAAGGGCCGTGGCACCGAGGTCGTCGCGAGCCTGCTCGCCGACCATGGCCCACGGGCCGTGGTGTGCGCCAGCGCGGGCAACCTCGGCCAGGCCCTCGCCTGGTCCGCTCGCGGCCGGGGACTCGACGTCACCGTCGTGGCCTCCCGGTTCGCGACCGCGGCCAAGCTCGATCGCATCCGCGCACTGGACGCCAGGCTGGAACTGGTGGACGGGGACCACGAGTTGGCGCGCGTGCGGGCCTCGGCCATCGCGCGCCGCGACGGCATCCGGCTGCTCGAAGACAGCCTGGACATCGAGACCTGCGAGGGCGCGGCGACCATCGGACTGGAACTGGTCGACAGCGCGCCGTCGTTCGACGCCGTCCTGATCGCTCTCGGCGGCGGTGCCCTGGCCACCGGCGTGGGGCATGTGCTGAAGGCCCTGGCGCCCGATGTCGAGGTCATCTGCGTTCAGCCGCTGGGCGCACCGGCGATGACGCACTCGTGGCGCAGGCGGCGCGTCGTCACCACCGACTCGACCGACACCATCGCCGACGGCGTCGCCGGGCGATGTCCCATCCCGGCTGTCGTGGACGATCTCCTCCTGGTCGCCGACGACGCCGTCCTCGTCCGGGAGGCGTCGATCATCGCCGGTATGCGGCTGCTTCTCGACCGCGCCGGTCTCGTCGTCGAACCGTCGGCCGCGCTCGGTATCGCGGCGATCCTCGAAGACCGCGACCGCTTCGCCGGGCGACATGTGGTCACCATCGTGTGCGGCAGCAACGTCGACGTGGACGCCTATCACCGCTGGGTGGGTGCCGCTCCCGGCCGTCAGTAGACGATGGACACGACCTGGCAGACGGCTTCGGCGAGGCGGTGCTCTCCCTGGACGCGGGCCCGGCCGAGAGCGGTGGCGGGTTCGATGCCGCGTGTGCACAGGCGCCAGGCGGTTTCCGGGTCCAGGAGTACCGAGGCGGTCGGGCTGCCGGTGGGCGGGTGGGCCAGTGACCAGCGGCCGGCCGTGGTCGTGGCAGCGGAAGTGGAAGTGGCGGTGGCGGTGGCGGTCCATCTGCCGCCGGACGGCCCCTCGACGAGTACTTCGATCTGGGTCCCGGCTGGTGCCGTCGTCTGCCGCAGGGTGTGGGGCAGGGCTCGCATGAAGGTGTCCAGGACCGTGGAGAAGGCATACGGTTCCGGGTCGGTGTCGTGGCCGATGGCGTGGCGGATCTGCTGCCGGTGCGTCCAGTGCTCGGTGAACTCCCGGGCGATGTCCAGCCATCCGGGCGTCGGGTCGGCGCCCGCCCACGACACGCCGAGGGCGGGCGCTTCGAGGTCGGCGGTGGCGAAGTGCCGGGCCAGCTCGGTCCCGGCCGCTTCCAGGGCATCGATGAGCGCGGCCGGGCTGTCATCGGCGCGGAGGTCGACCCATTCCTGATTGGTGCGGTGGATGAACGCCTCCAGCGTCTCTCCGGGCAGGAAGACACGCCGGTATCCGTCCGGGGCGCGACCGAGGCGGCTGTAGTAGTCGCCGAGGAGGTGGGCGGCCAGGTCATGCACGGTCCAGCGCGGGACCGCCGTCCTGCTCCAGTCGGCGGGCCGCAGGCCACGCAGGGTGTCGAGGAGCGCCGCCAGCTCCGGTCCGAACAAGGGACGGGCGTCGATCGGGTGGCCCAGCCAGGAAGTGCCGGCCACGCCGTTGGACTCGGGACTCATGGCCAGAGCTTTGCAGGCGGGAGCCACGGTCTGCCATCGAATACCGCCTGCCTCTACTGCCGACGTCGGTGAGGAGGACCTGCGCGGGGCAGCCGTCCGGGTTCGGGCCGGTGCCGCCCAGCGGTTGTCCGGAATCGGACCGGGGCCGCCAGACAGCCGCCGACCGGGATAGGGCCGGGGCCTGGGCCTGGGCCCTGAGTGGCGGCCAGCGGTGGCATGCCCCTCTGGGGCGCGTGATCGGGCTTGCCTTCTGGGCTGCGTGGTCAGGTGGGGTCCGGCGACTCGGATTAGGGTTCTGGCATGGGCAGCGTTCGGTGCGTGTTCGTTCGGCCGTTCGACCGGGGCGCTCTTCGGGAGACGGGGTGAACCGGCGTACGGCCCCGTCCGAGGTCGCGTCCGATTCGGTGGACGCGGCGCTGCTTGAGGTGGTCGAGGACAGCGGGGCCTCCCGGGGACTGCTCTACGTCCTGCCCGCGTCCGGTGACGCCCTGTGGCTGGTCGCCCTCACGGGGGCGCCCCGTGAGATGGCCCTGCTGTGGGCGCGGGTGGGGCCGGCCGAGCCCGTCCCGGTCGCGGACGCCGTGCGTGACGGCGAGCTGGTCTGGGTCGGCGACATGGAGGAGATGGCCCGCCGCTACCCGCGTACGTCCCTCGTGCTGCCGTACCCCTTCGCACTGGCGGCGGCTCCCTTGATCGCCGACGGCACGCCGGTCGGCGGGCTGGTGCTGCTGTGGCCGAGCGCCCACCCGCCGAGGCTCGGCGACGGTGAGCGCGAGGCCATCGAGGCGGGGAGCCGTCGGCTGGCCCGGCTGCTGCGGAGCACGGCCGAGCACGGCGGACCGGAGCCGCCCGATCAGGCCCGTATCCTGCCCCGCCCCTCGCGGAGCGCCACGCTCCCGGCCGAGGTGGATCTGCTGGCCGCGTTCATCGACCGACTTCCGGGCGGGGCCTGCGCGTTGGACGTCTCCGGCCGGTTCACCTTCGTCACCCCCGAGGCGGCACGGCTCCTCGACGCCGACCCCGCCGATCTGATCGGCACCGTGCCCTGGGAGGCGCTGCCATGGCTGGACGTCCCCGAGATCGAGGACCGCTACCGCTCGGCCCTGCTCAGCGAGCAGCCCACCGTCGTCAGGGCGGTGCGCCCACCGGACAGCCCGCTCGTCCTGGAGCTCTACCCGGACCCGTCCGGCATCAGCCTCCGCGTCGTCCCCGGCGAAGGACGGGCCGAGGGGCGGCCCGGGCAGCGGGAGGGGCCCTCGGCGGAGTCGTCCCGTACGGGCGCCGCCCCGACCGGGGTGCCCTCCGAGGCCGGGCCAGGGCGGGCCGGACTCCTCTACCACCTGATGCATCTGGCCGCCACGCTCACCGAGGCCATCGGGGTGCGCGACGTCGTCGACCAGGCCGCCGACCAGCTCATGCCCGCCCTCGGCGCCGGGGCGATGGCCGTGATGGCTCCCCGCGACGGGCGGCTGAAGATCCTCGGTTACCGGGGCTACGACGCCGAGCTGATGGCCCACTTCGACGGCCTGCCCCTCTCCGCACGCACTCCCGCCGTGCGGGTGCTGGACACCGGAAACGCGCAGTTCTTCCGGAGCTTCGACGAACTGCGGGAGGCGTATCCCGGTGCCGTCCACCTCGACGACAAGGTGTCCTGGGCGTTCCTGCCGCTGATCGCCTCCGGCCACGCCATCGGCTCACTCGTCCTCGCCTACGACCGTCCCCAGCACTTCCCGCCCACCGAACGCGCGGCGCTCACGGCACTGGTCGGCCTCGTCGGCCAGGCCCTCGAACGGGCCCGCCTCTACGACACCCAGTACACCGTGGCCCATCAGCTCCAGGCCGCGCTGCTGCCCCGGCATCTGCCGTCCCTCCCCGGTCTGAGTGTCGCGGCCCGCTACCGTCCCGCCGGGCACGGGGTGGAGGTGGGCGGCGACTTCTACGACCTGATCCGTCTGGACGACACCACGGCCGCCGCCGCGATCGGCGACGTCCAGGGGCACGACATCGACGCGGCGGCGCTGATGGGGCAGGTCAGGACCGCCGTCCACGGTCGCGCGACCGCCGGGGCGCCGCCGGGCGACGTCCTGGTGGCGACCAACCGGCTGCTCGTCGACCTGGAACCCGGCCGGTTCGCCAGCTGCCTCTACGCGCATCTGGATCTCGCCGGGCAGGTCGTCCGGCTGGCCAGCGCCGGGCATCCGCCGGCCGTGCTGCGGTACGCCGACGGCCGCACCGAGGTGCTGCGGGTGCCGCCCGGCCTGCTGCTCGGCATCGAGTACGAGGCCGACTATCCCGCCGTGGAGTTCCCCCTGCCGCCCGGCTCCGTCCTCGTCCTCTACACGGACGGGCTCGTCGAACGCCCCGGCCTCGACCTGGACGACGCCGTGGACGGCCTGGCGCACCTCGTCGCCCGCGCCGACCCCGGTGACCTGGACACGATGGCCGACCATCTCGTCGACCGCGTCACCGACCCCGACGACGACATCGCCCTCCTGGTCATCGGGGTGGAACCGACGGTGTGAAGCCCGGCGCGCTCACGCGCCGACCGCTACGGCTTGCGGGCCACTCCGCCGAAGTCGTCGACCTCGGGCGGGAGTTGGTTGTTGTGTGAGGTGGGGCGCCAGCGGGTGACGGAGACCACGCCGGGGGCCAGCAGGGAGGTCCAGGGTCTTGGCGGCCTGCTCCAGGATGGCCTCGGGGTCGCGGAGGTCGGCGTCGATGTAGGCGGTCGCGCCCTCGGGGGTGCGAGGAACGCCCGTTGGGCCACCGCGATATCGAGGATCGCGGGGTTGGCGCTCCCGCTATCCGGTCACCGACCTGCCGGTCGATCTCGTAGCAGTCCTTGCCGCCCAGCCAGTAGTTCCAGATCCGCGCGGAGTGCGGCACATCGCTGTTGATGAGCGGGCGTTCAACCGGCATGAGGACTCCCCGAGTTGGCTGGATCTGACATATAAGGTAGACCGTTCAACCAACTGGGCGCATCGTCAGGGAGCCCTCATGGGCCGGTTCACCTAGCGGGCCACCCAGCCGCCCAGTTCGTTCTTCTCGGTCTTCGCGTTCCGCCGCAGCGCGTCCCAGGAACTCAGCAGGCCGGAGGGCAGATAGCCGGAGCGTACGGCCAACTCCCAGCCGTGCGCCTGGGTCGCCAGCGCGACGAGGGCAAGGGCGCCCAGCGGCAGCAGAGTTCGGGGCGCGGGATCGGTGCCCACGCTCTCCCGGTGCTCGACCAGCCGGGCCGCGAGGGCTTCCTCGAAGGCGGGCTGGTCGTCGTCGAGGAGGACGCGCAGGAGACGCTGGTCCGGGGTCAGGGAGCCGACGGCGTCCAGACGCCCGGCCGCTGCCGCGCGTTCCCCGGCGTCCGGCGCGCACAGGGGCACCGTGGGCCAGTGCCGGGGAAGATGGCCGCTCTCCTCGGTCAGATAGAGGCAGAGCGCGTCCATCGCGGCCAGATCCGCCGGGGCCGAGGCCGAGGTGAACTCCGAATAGGGCACCCCTTCGTGGATCGCGGGCGCGTAGTCCCCGCGCAACAGCAGACCGATCACCCGCTGCCAGTCCCACACCAGGCCGCTGACCACGCACACCTCGAACATGTCGAGCCATGTCCGCGCCGTGGGCGCTTCCTCGACGATGTCCGAGAAGGCGATGTCCTCGCTGGTGAGGGCCTGACCGACGAGCGAGAGCGGGATCTTCTGGTCGCCGTCCGGGAAGCAGCCGACGCTCAGCACCCCGTGGTAGCACTCCGCGGCGGTCCGCAGCGCCGTGAACGCTGCCTCGTCGAGAGCGGGGTCCGCCACGGTGCGGGCGGCCACGTGGTCGAGGAGTTCGTCGCCCAACTCCCGCAGCGAGTCCAGGGACAGGTCGCCGTAGCGCATCCGGTGCCACCGGCCGTAGGTCCGCTTGCCGATGTCGTCCAGAGCCTGGGCGATCCGATCCCCGCTGACCTCATGACATGTCACTTCACGCACCGTCGCCGTCCCCTCGTGATCTTTCTCGGCCGGAGGCGGCACCGTATCAGCAGGCTCGGACATCGCCGGCGGGTGATCGCCGGCGGGTGATCGGCTGCGGACGTGATGTCCGCGCGCGACGAGGGAAACTCCCTACCGCACCCGGCGGTTCAACGCAGCTCCGGAAACAGGGCGCGGGCCCGTTCGGGGTCCGGGGAGACGAAGACGGCCTCCCCGGTGACCAGGACAGGGGCCGTGTCCCCGTCCCTGTCGCCCTCCCGGCTGATCGACCCCTCGACGAAGATCTTGCGATCCTCCGCTCCCGTGACCCGGGCGAACACCCGCAGGGGCGTGTCCACGGGCACGGGCCGGTGGTAGCGCGTGCGGAGGGAGACGGTCATGGCGTGGTGACCGGCCGCTCCGCAGGCCCGGCCCATCAGTTCGTCCAGCAGCATCGCGCTCATCCCGCCGTGCACATAGCCGGGCGGCCCCTCGTGCGCGATACCGAGCGCGCACAGTCCGACGAGACCGCCGTCGCCCGGTGTCACCAGCATCGGCGGGGCGAGGGGACTGCCGGCCCCGGTGACGGGGCTGTACATACGCGGCTCTCCCGGGAACTCGTCCACGACGGGCACCTCGCCCCTCGCCCGCCGTCCACCGGTCAGCCGCCCGGTGATCCGGCGCACGCCCTCCGCCACACCGCGCAGGACTTCGGCCGGGGCCGTGGTCCGCACGACGGCGTCCACCAGCAGCCGCAGCTCATGCCCGAGGGCGGCGATCGCCGCGCGCCGGCGCTCCAGTTCTCCTTCCGTCGGTCGGGGGAGGTCGTCGTCGGTCGGCATGGGCGGGTCGCTGAGAGTCGTGTTCATCGGTGTTTCTCGGTAGGTGGTACGAGGGGCTGGAGCCCGAAGGGCGGTTGAACCGTGTCCGCGGGGCCCGTCGGTTGTCGTCCCGGGCTGCCGTCAAGCGTTCACGTCGCGTACGAAGACGGGCTTGAGGTGCTTCTGAGGCAGTGCCTCGGGAAGCTCCTCCCAGTCGAGGACGTGGGAGACGACCCGCCGGGGATCGACGTCGCCGGAGCGGGCCAGTTCGAGAGCGGCGGGGATGTGGTCGCGGACGTTGTCGCGGGCGATGCGGAGGGTGACACCCGTGAGATACATGTCCAGCAGGGGCAGTTCGCCCGGCCGGAAGTGATTGCCGGCCGACTCGCACATGCCCTCGGGCGCGAGGGCCTTGAGGGCGCCGGCGAGTTGGTCGACGCGTCCGGTGGCCTCCACGGCGAGGTCGAAGCCCTGCGGGACCGACTCGACCGCCTCGGCCGTCCGGGCGCCGAACCCCTCGGCCAGCCTGCGGTGTTCGGGGTCGGGGTCGACGTACAGCACATCGGAGGCGCCCAGCGCGCGGGCGATGTCGCACACGTACAGCCCGATGCTGCCGCGCGCGACGACGAGGACGCGGGCCCCGGGCCGGTTCTTGAGGTGGGGTGCGACCAGGCGCCAGGACAGCGACCAGTTGTCGCTCGCCGAGGCCATGGCGACCGGGTCGAGGCCGGCGGGCAGCGGCACCAGCATGGCGTCGGCCCAGGGCACCCGGACCAGATCGGAGAAGAGCCCGCCCCAGGTGCCGCCGAGCGGTGCGCCGTACATGGCCATGTGCGGTACGGAGGCGCAGTGGGCGGTCAGCCCCGCGCGGCACTTGTCGCAGGTGCCGCAGTTGAGGGACCAGGGGACGACCACCAGCTCGCCGGGGGAGACGGCGGTGACGGCGTCGCCGGTCTCGACGACCCGGGCCACACACTCGTGGCCGAGGGGGAAGGGGGGATCGATGCTGTGTTTGATGTGCGGCTGCCGCCGCGTGGCGTGACCGGCCAGGATCGCGGTGTCCACGTCACACGAGGTGGCGGCCACCGGCGCGACGATCGCCTCCTGATCCGACCCGAGCCTGGGGTCGGGGGCCTCGCGCCACTCGACCTTGTTCCGGGCGACGTACGTCAGTTCACGCATCGCCGCGCTGTCCCTTCGCCAGGGCGACGAGGTCGGCGTAACGGATCACGGAGCCGCCGGCGCCCCAGGTGCCGTCGGGCTGCGCGTGCACCAGCACCCACACCCGCAGCGCCTCGTCCCGGGTGAGCCCGGCCGCGTCGAGCACGGTCTTCGTGGCCTCCTCGACCAGCCCGGCCCTGCGCCGCTCCGACAGTGCCCCCTGCGGAACGGTCACCTCCACGAGGAAGCGCGGCGCCTCGTCCTCCGCCGTGGTCTGCGCCCCCTCGGGCAACTCGACCAGATAGCTCCACGCCTGGGCGCGGAAGAACGCCGTGTCGGGCGCGCCCTCCCCGCGCAGCAGTACGGCGGCCAGCTCGCGCTGAACTTTCTCGCGACCCTCCTCGGTCAGCGAACCAGCGGGGGCGGTGAGCCGGATCATCGGCATGACGACGTCTCCTTCGGCGTCCAGCGGGGCTATGACGGTCGTTATAACCGGAGGTCATGCTAGACTATGACGGTCGACATAGCCAAGAGGGGGCCGGAAGGGAGCACTGTTTTGGCCAGAGCCGAAACGCCGTCCCGTGAGCGGATCGTGGCCGGTGCCGCGGATCTGATCGCCAGGCGGGGCCTGAACGCGGCGAGCATCCGTGAGCTGGCGAAACACGCCAAGGCGCCCCTCGGCTCGACATACCACTACTTCCCCGAGGGCAAGCAGCAGGTGGCCACCGAGGCGGTTCGCCACGGCGGTACGGTCGCGGCGCGCATCCTGCGCAAGAAGTTGGAGGCGGGGCCCGTCGAGGGGGTGCGTGCCTTTCTCGCGCTGTGGCGCGGCATCGTCGTCGACAGTGAGTTTCGTGCCGGGTGCCCTGTCCTGGCCGTTTCCGTGGAGGAGCCTCCCGGTGACGAGGTTCCGCCGGCTGTTCTCGCCGCCGCCGAGGCATTTGAGGTCTGGGAGCAGCTTCTTGTGGACTCCCTGCGGGCCCATGGTGTGCCTGCCGGTCAGGCCGCCGGGCTTGCCACCCTCGTTGTCGCCTCTACGGAGGGGGCGATCGTCATGTGCCGGGCCAAGCGGGATGTTCGGCCGTTGGATCGGGTTGCGGAGCAGTTGGAGGGCGCCATCAGCGGAGCGCTTGCGCTCCGCTAGGGCTGCCGTGATGGGTTGTTTGTCGGGTGCGGCGCCGTCGTGGCTGGTCGCGCCCACGCGGCGGAGCCGCAAGATGTTCCGCCCCGCGCCCCTTTAGGGGCGCTGGAGCTTGTCTCTGCCAACTCCCGTCGATAGTCCGCGTATGCGGTCCTCAGGCGCGGGCCCGGCCAGTTGGCCGGGAGGAGTTCCGGGGGCAGGACCGGGTCGGCCAGTAGGTGGCGTACCGCTGCCGCCAGGGCGGTGAAGCGGGCGGCGGGGTCTTGGGTGTGCTCGATGTGGGCGAGCAGGGCCTCGGCGGTGGCCGACCAGGTGTCCAACGGCCATAGGGTCGCCGCAAGTTCGTCCGCGGCCTGCTCGGGTCGGGTCGTGAAGTGCTGGACCGCCGGGCCCAGGGCCGGGGGGCGGCTGCGGTGGAGGTTGGCGGGGCGCAGCCAGACGCCCTCGCGCAGTTCGGCCAGGCGGAGTGCGGTCAACCGGGTGCGCAGCTCGGCGCGTTCGGCGGGCTCCCGGCCCGGGCCGGTGACCACGGCCATCTCCCAGTCGCCGTCCCATGGCCGGACCTCCGGATGCACGGCCTCGTCCTGCCTCCGCTGGCGTTCGAGAAGCCGTTCGCTGAGGCGGTACACCGCGTCCGTACGCCGTAGATCCCCGGCCGACACCATCCGGCTGAGCGCCGCCCGTACGGTCGACCCGGCCACCCCGAACGGCTCCACCAGCCGTACCAGCTCCTTCACCGGCAGCGCCGGCGGATGTGTGCCCAGCAGAAGACTCAGGACGACCGACCGCGCGGACAGCGGCCGCAGTGTGAGTTCGGCCGGCCCGTCCGGAGTCCTCGTGCGCATGAGCCGTACTGTACGGGCCCGAACTCGTTGTTACACGATGGCGTCAGTCGTAGGGTTGGTGTAATACTCATCGTATGGTCCCGACACTCGCGCACGACCGGCCGCAGAGCGCCACGCACGACGTCACCAACCAGCCCCCGCCCCTGACCCCGTACGACGCGTCCGACGACGCGGCCCTGTTGGAGGGGCTGCGCAGGGAGGGCGCGGAGTGGGCCGAGGAGGACGTGCGCGGGCTCGGCCGCCGGGCGGGCGGCGCCGAGGCGCAGGAGTGGGCCGAGCAGGCCAACCGGTACGAGCCGGAGCTGCGCACCCACGACCGCTACGGCCACCGGATCGACGAGGTCGACTTCCATCCCAGCTGGCATCGGTTGATGGAGGTCGCCGTGGGCGCGGGCCTGGCGGGCGCCGCCTGGGCCGAGGAGCGGGCCGGCGCCCATGTCGCCCGGATCGCCGGCGCGCTGGTGTGGGGCCACACCGAGGCCGGGCACAGTTGCCCCACGGCGATGACGTACGCGGTGGTGCCCGCGCTGCGCCGCCAGCCGGAACTGGCCGCCGTGTACGAGCCGTTGCTGACCGGCCGTGTGTACGACCCCGGGCTGCGGGTGCCCACCGAGAAGCGCGGGCTGCTCGCCGGGATGGGCATGACCGAGAAACAGGGCGGCAGCGACGTCCGTGCGAACTCCACGACGGCCGCTCCCAGCGCCGAGCCCGGTGTGTACACCCTGCGGGGGCACAAGTGGTTCACCTCGGCGCCCATGTGCGATCTGTTCCTGGTGCTCGCCCAGGCGCCCGGCGGTCTGACCTGCTTCCTGGTGCCGCGCGTCCTGCCCGACGGCAGCCGCAACACCTTCCGTATCCAGCGTCTGAAGGACAAGCTCGGCAACCGCTCCAACGCGTCCTCCGAGCCGGAGTTCGACGACACCGTCGCCTGGCGGGTCGGGCCCGAGGGGCAGGGGGTGAAGACCATCATCGAGATGGTCAACTGCACCCGGCTGGACTGTGTGATGGGCACGGCCGCGCTGATGCGCAAGACCCTCGTCGAGGCGGGCCACCACGCCCGCCATCGCGGCGCCTTCGGGGCCCGGCTGCTGGAACAGCCGCTGATGCGCAATGTCCTGGCCGATCTCGCGCTGGAGTCCGAGGCCGCCGCGACCCTGACCCTGCGTCTGGCCGGTGCGGCCGACCGGGGGCTGCGCGGGGACGAGGGCGAGCGGATGTTCCGGCGGATCGCCACCGCCGTCGGCAAGTACTGGGTCACCAAGCGAGGCCCGGCCTTCACCGCCGAAGCCCTGGAGTGCCTCGGCGGCAACGGCTATGTCGAGGACTCGGGCATGCCCCGCCACTACCGCGAAGCACCCCTGGCCTCCATCTGGGAGGGCTCCGGCAATGTCAACGCCCTCGACGTCCTACGGGCGTTGACCCGCGAGCCCGCCACCGTCGACGCCCTGTTCACCGAACTCGCCCTGAGCGAAGGCGCGGACGCCCGCCTCGACGCCGCCGTGGGCCGCCTCAAGGACCGGCTGCCGCTCACCGACCAGACGGGAGCCCGCCGTCTGGTCGAGCACATGGCCCTCACCCTCCAGGCATCCCTCCTCGTCCGCCATGCCCCGCCCGCCGTCGCCGACGCCTTCTGCGCCACCCGGCTCGCCGGCGACTGGGGGCACTCCTTCGGCACCCTGCCCAACTCGGCCGATCTGAACGGGATTCTGGGCCGGGCCCTGCCGAGTACGTGATCGGCGGTGCGGCCCCCGCCCGGCGTCGGAAGCGTCGGGCAGGGGCACGGGCAGGGGCTGGGTGCAGGGGGCTCGGATGCTGCGGCTCAGACGCCGAGCGCCGCCCGGACCGCCTTCGCCTTCTCCTCCGTGAACACACCGGTCCGCAGCAGGGACAGGATCGACAGGACGCCTCCGCCGGAACCCCAGCTACCCTCGTCGATGACCCGGAAGTTCACCCACCACGAAGGCGGCGGCTTCTCGACCCCGCAGGCCTCGGCCAGCGCGGCCAGCACCCGTTCGACTACCTCGGTGCGGACCTCCTGGCGCCAGTCGCCGTCCATGACCGCCACATCGATCACCATCACATCGACCCCCGGCCCGGCGTCCGCGACGAGGACACCGCCGATGGCCATCATGTCGGCCTCACGCTCCACGAAGTGCACCTGGAACCCGGGCCGCGCGGCCGGGGCGAACCGGCCCACCTCCGGCACCAGCACGGCGTCCGTCAGCGTCCCGGCCAGCCTCCGCCGCTGTTCGAGGCTCAGACGGCCCTTGGCGGTGTTCACGGTGATGACGGTCACGGCACCCTCCCTATAGCGATCGTTATAACGGGAGGCTACACAGGCCTATGACGGTCGTCCTAATCCCGCTCGGGAGATCTGGCGGCTCGCGTCGAGGGCCTTCGCGGCGGTGATCGTGCGGGCCGCCGTGTGGGCGACGCGGCGGAGGGCCGCGGCGGCGCGCGCGGCGTCGAAGCCGCAGTCGGAGCCGGCGACGGAGAACGCGGCCACGGGGCGCCCGAGGGGGCCCATGATCGGTACGGCGACACAGGTCAGACCGGGCGCGAACTCCTGCCGGTCGTGGGCGACGCCGTCCTGTCGGATGCGCCGCAGCTCGTCCCGCAGAAGGGCGGGGGTGCTGAGGGTGTACTCGGTGCGGGCGGGCAGGCCCTCCGTGATCGCGGCCTCGGCGGCGTCGTGGTCGAAGGCCAGCAGGGCCTTGCCCACGCCGGTGCAGTAGG
Organism: Streptomyces sp. NPDC002643; assembly: GCF_053592555.1. Classification (NCBI taxonomy): domain Bacteria; kingdom Bacillati; phylum Actinomycetota; class Actinomycetes; order Kitasatosporales; family Streptomycetaceae; genus Streptomyces; species Streptomyces sp. NPDC002643. The sequence continues at coordinate 24,702 of NZ_JBSFVY010000043.1, read as the reverse complement.
CGGGCAGCAGGGCGCCGATGCGGGAGGGCAGACGTGCGGCGCGATGGCCGTGGAGCTTGTTCAGATACAGGATGTCGGTGCCGTGCAGCACCGCCAGGTGCACCGTCTCGCGGGTCAGTTCGTAGAGGTCGACGAGATGGGGCAGCAGCCGTTCCTGGATCAGCTGGGGAGTGGGGCCGTGGACGCGGCTGCCGATGTCGAAGAGCTGGGGGCCCAGCCGGTAGTTGTTGCCGACCCGTGCGACGAGCTGGTTGCGCTGGAGGATGCGCAGCAGCCGGAAGGCCGTGGACTTGGTCAGCTGTGCCCGGCGGGCCAGTTCGCTGACACCCATCTCCCGGTCGTGTGCGGCGAGCGACTTCAGCAGTTCGAGCGCCTTGTCGACCGCGGTCTGCTGGCCGCGTTCGGAGGTCGGTGTACCGGGGAGTGGGGGATCTGCATGCTCGGGGGTGAAAACGGGGACGGGCATGGGCAGTCTCCGGGGATAAGTACCGAAAGTCATCCATTGGAGTGGACGCGCGTCCAATGTAGTTAGCCATGTCGGTCTTGTAAACGGAGTGTGTCGCTTCCGATTTCGTACGAAGACAGCCCATGCGCCGTCGGTGGGGGCCCGGGCCCGGGGCCGGGATGCATCCTTTCCCCGTGCACGGCTTTCCTCGTGGGCGGCTTTCCCCGTGCACGGAGTTCACTGGGCGAGGGCCCGGCGGACCACGTACGGCAGGATGCCGCCGTGCCGCAGGTACTGAAGCTCCTGCCGGGAGAACACCCTCAGCCGCACCTCGACCGTGGCGTGCTCCTGTCCCGGCCCCCGCAGATGGAGGGTGACCCGATTGGTGCCCACGGTCAGCTCGTCGAGCCCCTCGAAGGACAACTCCCGCTCACCGGTGAAGGGATGGGCCGACGCGTGGTCGCCCTCGGCGAACTCCAGCGGCAGTACGCCCATGCCGATCAGATTGCTCCGGTGGATTCGTTCGTACGACTCGGCGATCACCGCCCGCACACCCAGCAGCGCCTGGGCCTTGGCCGCCCAGTCCCGGCTGGACCCCGCCCCGTAGTTCCGCCCCGCGACCACGACCAGGTCGTATCCGGCCTCCCCATAGGTGGGCGCGGCCTGATGCACGGGCAGGACGCGCGAGCCGTCGGCGGTGCGGGCGTGCCCGCCCGGCGCCGGGCGAGCCTCGGGACCGCCTTCCAGGAGGAGGTTGGTGACGGCCGCGTTGGTGAAGGCGCCGCGCAGCATGACCTCGTGGTTGCTGCGGCGCGTGGAGTACTGGTTGAGGTCCCGCCGGGCGACCCCGCGCTCGGTGAGCCACTGTCCGGCCGCGCTGCCGGCGGGGATGGCGCCGGCGGGGGAGATGTGGTCGGTGGTGACGTTGTCGCCGAGGAGGAGGAGCACCTTGGCCCGGTCGATCCTCGGCCCGGCCGGCGGCTGGGCGGACAGTTCCGTGAGATGCGGGGGCCTGCGGATGTACGTCGACTCCGGGTGCCAGGGGAAACGGGTGCCGCCGGGTGCCTCGATCTCCTGCCACTCCTTGGTGCCCCGCCGGATGCGCGCCGCGTTCGTACGGAACATCTCCGGCCGTACGAACTCCGCGACATACGCGGCGACTTCCTCGTCGGAGGGCCACAGCTCCTTCAGGAGGACCGGGCGGCCCTCGTGGTCCGTGCCCAGGGGCTCGGTGTCGAAGTCGTGCAGGATCGACCCGGCCAGCGCGTAGGCCACGACGAGGGGAGGCGAGGCCAGATACGACAGGGAGACACGGGGGTTGACCCGGCCGGCGAAATTGCGGTTCCCGGACAGGACGGCGACCGGCTCGATGGCGCCCCGCTCGGCGAGGTCCTCCATCGTCGGATGCAGCGGGCCGGAGTTGCCGATACAGGTCATACAGCCGAAGCCGACGACATGGAAGCCGGTCTTCTCCAGGGAGGTCAGCAGCCCGGCCTCGCGCAGATACGCCTCGACGACCTGTGAGCCGGGGGAGAGGGAGGTCTTGACCCACGGTTTGGAGGTCAGCCCTCTGCGGACGGCCCGCTCGGCGAGCAGCCCCGCCTGGATGACGAGCGCCGGGTTGGCGGTGTTGGTGCAGCTGGTGATGGCGGCGATGGCGACCGGACCGTCGGGCAGCGGCCCACCGAACGACTCCGTCGTCGTGGTCGTGGTACGGCCCGCCGCCCCCCGGAACGACTCCGGCACCCCGGACAGCGGCAGCCTCCGGTGCGGCAGGTCCGGGCCCGCCACGCTGGGCTCGACCGTGCCGAGGTCGAGGTCCAGTACCTGGTCGTAGTGGGGGACGGGGCGGGCGTCGGTGCGCTTGAGGCCCTGAGCGCGGAGATAGGAGTCGACGAGCCGGACGTGTCCCTCCTCCCGGCCGCTGAGCCGGAGATACGCGGCGGTCTCGTCGTCGTAGGGGAAGTAGACGCAGGTCGCGCCGTACTCGGGGGCCATATTGGAGACGGCGGCCCGCTCGGCCCAGCCCAGGGTGGTGACGCCGTCGCCGCAGAACTCGACGAACTTGTTCACCACGCCCGTGGCGCGCAGCAGTTCGGTCAGGGTGAGGGCGAGATCGGTGGCGCCGACACCCTGCGGGAGCCGTCCGGTCAGGCGGACGCCGACCACGTCCGGGTAGGGAATGGTGACCGGCTCGCCGAGCATGGCGGCCTGTCCCTCCAGACCGCCGACGCCCCAGCCGACGACACCCAGCGCGTTGATCATCGGGGTGTGGCTGTCGGTGGCGACGAGGACGTCCGGGTGCAGCCGGGGCAGACCCCCGCCGTCGGGGTCCGTCACCCACACCACCCTGGCCAGCGCCTCCATGTTGACCTGGTGGATGATGCCGGTCCCCGGCGGTACGACACGGAAGTTCCGCACGCTCCGCTCGGCCCACTTGACCATCTCGTAGCGCTCGCCGTTGCGACGGAAGTCGATCAGCAGATTGCGCTCCACGGCGTCCGGGCGGCCGTACTCCTCGACGATCACCGAGTGGTCCACGGTCAGATCCACCGGGATCGACGGCTGCAACCGCTCCGGATCGCCGCCCAGTTCGGCGACGCTGTCCCGCATGGCGGCGAAGTCGGCCAGGGCGGGCAGACAGGTCGTGTCGTGCAGCATGATCCGGTTCGGGTGCACGGGAACCTCGCACTCGCCGCGTCCCGCCCGGGCCCGGGCCACCACATCCGCCAACGCCTCCGGCGCCCTGCGGGCCACGTTCTCCAGCAGTACCCGTATCGCGTAGGGCAGTGCGTCGAGTTCCGCGGTCGGCATGATCCGGTCGAGGGGCTGATAGCCGTACGAACGGCCCTCGACGGTGAGCACGGCGGTGCGGTCGGCGGTGCGGTCGGCGTTCATGGTCCCCTGCGGTCCTGAGGCGCGGCGAGAGCGCCGGCGAGCTTGGTCGCCCACATATTGTCTCAAGGTGTTGATTGATACAACTGGTCCGTGCGTGCGGATCTCATGAGTGGGCCGTGCGGTCGCATGAGTGGGTGGTGCCGTGCGGCTACGTGAGTGGGCGGTGCCCTCTCGCGAGGGGTGTGGTGCGGTCCTGTGGCGGGCGGGCCGGTGGTGCCGGGCGGTCGGGCCCGGTTCAGCTCTCGTCGATGCCCGTCTTGATCGAGCGCACCTTGTTCAGATGGGCGCTCAGGAAGGCGGAGGCCTCCTTGAGGTCGCCGCTCTCCACCAGGTCGAGGAGGCTCAGATGCTCGCGGGCCTGGTCGGCGAGCCGGGAGCGGTCCAGTTGGTGGCGGTACTCGATGAGACGGCGCAGCCGGTTCTGGCGGCGGACCGCGTCCAGCAGGAACTGGTTGCCGGAGCAGCCCACCAGCATCTCGTGGAACGAGGCGTTGACCTGGAACAGCTCGGCGCGTGGCAGCAGCAGGATGTCTCCGCGCAACAGCGCCTCCTGCTGCTGCCGATGCCGTGCGAACGCCTCGGCGTCCACGGTGAAGCCCGGCTCCAGCAGCGCGGCGGGCTCGATGATCATCCGGAACCGGTAGCTCTGGTCATGCGCCTCGACGGTCGCCATGACGTGCTGGAACTCCCAGCCCCGGCCCCCCGCCTTGCGCCGTACCAGGTCCTCGTTCTCCATCCGGGACAGCACCCGGTCGGCCTGGCGCGCGGTGAGCCGGTAGCGGCGGGCGATGTCGGCCGCCGTGAACGCGCCGGAGAAGCGCCCGCCGACATAGTCGTCCGCGATCTCGAAGTACGCCGAGGTCTCGACGTCGTCGCCCCCGCTCAGCTCCGCCCTGGTGAGGGTGTGCGCGTCCCGGGCGAGGAAGAACCCCCGGTTGGGGACCCGCTCCAGGATGCCGACCTCGGTCAGGAACAGCATCGCCTTGCGCACCGGCGTACGGGAGACCTCCAGCTCGTCGGCCGCCCACTGCTCGGTGACATGGGCCCCCTCGGTGAGACCGCCGCGTCGCATCAGGTCGACGAGTCGGGTGGCCATGGCGGTGGTCAGATCGGGCCGCGACATCGCTCCTGCGCTCTTCACATGGTGGTTCGGCGAACCTCGACGGTCCGGCAGACGCCCTCATCCTACGAACCGCGCGAATCCCGCTCCACGAAGAGGACACACACGGGCGACCCGGTACGCACCACACCGCCGCTGGGCCGGAGCCGGCCGGTCACGGTGTCGACGTCGTGGATGACGATGGTGTGGCCGCGCTCGTTCGCGGCGTACAGCTTCCGCCCGTCCGGGCTCAGACAGATGAACCGGGGCCGGATGCCCCCGGTCGACGTCCACTCCACCGGCCGCAGCGTCCCGTCCTTCGCCGACACCCTGAACACGGCGACGGTGTCCGGCTCGGGCCCACCCGGTGTCGAGTCCCCCGCACCGCTGCGGTTCGACGCGTACACGAACCGCCCGTCCGGGCTGACCAGGATCGCCGCGCCCCTGCTGTCCCCGGTCATGTCCGGCGCGGTGCTGGAGAGGATCTGGAGCGGAGTCAGCTCACCGCGCCCGGCGTTCCAGCCGTACGCGGTGACGGTCGAGCGGAGTTCGTCGATCGCGTAGGCGTACGGCAGGCGGGGGTGGAAGGCGATGTGCCGGGGGCCCGCGGCCTCGCGGGTGGCGACGGACGGGACGGGCCCGAAGCCCAGCTTTCCGGAGTCGGCGTCCAGAGTGAGTGTGAAGATCCGGTCCAGTCCCTTGTCGGGTACGACGACGAAACGGCCGTCGGGTGAGAAGGGCACGTGGTGGGGCTTGGCGCCGGTCTGGTCGACGCGGTGCGGTCCGGGGGTGCCGGGGAGGGGCAGCAGATCGGCGACGGGGCCGAGCCGTCCGTCGTCCAGCAGGGGCAGGGTGGCGACGGTGCCGGTGGAGTGGTTGGCCAGCACCAGGAAGCGGTTGGTCGGGTCCACCGCCAGATGTACGGGGTTGCGGCCGCCGGTCTCCTGCCGGCCCAGGGCGGTCAGGCGCCCGCTGCCGGGGTCGACGCGGTAGGCGCTGACGTAGGTGAAGTCGCCGTGCACCGCGTACAGGAAGCGCCGGGTGCGGTCGGTGGCCAGGAACGTCGGGTTGTCCAACTCGACGGTCTGGAGCGGCACCCAGTCCTCGCCGTCCGGGCCCACCTCGAACACCTCGATGCCCTTGCCCCTGCCCTCACGGGCGGCCGTGGTGCGGGAGCCGACATAGGCGAAGGAGCCCCGGCGGCGACGGCCGGTCCATACGGCGTCGGCGGCCGGAGCGGCGGCGGCCGGAGACGCGGAGACCGCGGTGGACGCGGCGGCCAGAGCGGCGGCGACCGGAACGGCGACCATCGTGCGACGGGTGGGCGGGGCGCTGGGTATGGGCCGGCGGTCGGAGGGCTCGGAGGGCTCGGAGGGCTTGGCAGGCATGGCGGGCAGGTTCACAACGGCTCCCGTCCTCGGAAGGTGGTCCGCGATCGAAAGGTGATCTGCGAGACGAACGACAGGGATTGTATTGAGAAGCTGCTTGGTACAACAGGGCGGGAAGCGAAGTCTCGTCCGTACGGTGCCCCGCCGCGAGGGCCGCGAGGGCCGCGATGGCCGCGCGGTGCGCGCTAAAGTGGGTCTAAGTGGACAGTAGTCCGCTATCGATGACCGTAGCGGACTGCTGTCCGGTGGAGCGAGGGTTCGATCGGGGCCCTGGGAGGAGGGCGAGTGGAGTCGAGCAGTGACGCGCCCCAGCGTTCGGACGCGCAGCGCAATCGCGAGCGGATTCTGGAGGTGGCGTTGGTCGAGTTGTCGCGTTCGGCGGATGTTCCGCTGAGTGCGATCGCCAAGAAGGCGGGTGTCGGTCAGGGCACGTTCTATCGCAACTTCCCCAATCGCGAGGCGTTGGTCCTGGAGGTCCACCGCCATGAGGTGCGGCAACTCGTGGACGGCGCGACCGAATTGCTGAAGAGCCGGGCCGCCGACCGGGCGCTGCGCGCATGGATGGACCGTCTCGCCCGCTTCGCGATCGCCAAGGCGGGTCTCGCCGACGCGCTGCGCCGGGCGACCGGTGCGACAGGGGGCCCCGAGAAGCCGGGCTATGCCTCGGTGGTCGGGGCGATCGAACTCCTGCTGGACGCCAATCGTGAGGCCGGCACCATCCGTCCGGACATCACCGCCGACGACTTCGTCCTCGCCATCGCCGGCATCTGGCAGATCGATCTCAAGGGCGACTGGCAGGCCCGGGCCGCCCGCCTCCTCGATCTCATCATGGACGGGCTGCGCGCGGGGGCGCCCGGGCGGGGGTGAGGGCTGTGGGTGGCCGGGGGTGCGCATTGCGAACCGGACAGTTGTCCGCTACGTTTCCTGGTAGCGGACAGCTGTCCGTTTATTGCTTCGCCCTCGAAAGGCTCGTGTGTCATGAAGCTGCTCGTCCTCGGCGCCACCGGCCCCACCGGTCGCCACCTCGTCGAACTGGCCCTGCATTCCGGCGACTCGGTCACCGCCCTCGTCCGTGACCCGGCGGCGGTGGGCGACCTCGACAGCCGCGTCGAGGTGATCCGCGGTGACGCCACCTCGCGCCACGACATCCACACCGCGATGGCCGGACAGGACGCCGTCGTCTCCGCACTCGGCCGGGGCACGTCCATACGCCCGACCGACATGTTCTCGCGCGCCTCGGCGGCCGTGATCGACGCGGCCGAGGACACCGGGGTCTCGCGCCTGGTATGGCTGTCGTCGTTCGGCGTCGGATACACCTACGACTGGTCGAGCGGTCCGCAGAAGCTGATCTACAGCACGCTGTTGCGGGCGATCTACGCCGACAAGGAGATCGCCGACGAGGCCGTCCGCTCCAGTCGGCTGGACTGGACCGTGGTCTACCCGACCCGGCTGACGCACGGTCCCGCCAAGGGCGCGTTCGCCGCGGACGACCGGCTGCCGATGAAGGGCAACCCGACGATCAGCCGTGCGGATGTGGCCGCCTTCATGCACCAGGCGGTCCACGACGACCAGTGGGTCCACCGCAGCCCCGTGATCACCGACTGAGCCCGTGCCGATGCCGGGCTCGCCGGGCGCCCGTACGGCCCCGAACCGTGGAAGTCAGGGCCTCCGCAAGGCCTCGGCCGCCTCCCGGCTCGGCGTGCCGAGTCCACCGAGCGCCTCGGCCACCTCCGAGCCGGTCTCCAGTTGCCGCCACAACTCGTGGAGGGTGGTGGAGACGTCCGTGCCGTTCCCGAACCGTCGTACCGCGATGTCGAGGTCCCGCAGCCAGCCGTCCATATAGGGTCGGCCGTCAACCGGGCCGCGTACTCCTCGATCCGGGCGGCCAGATGGGGATCGAGCCAGGGCCCGCCGGTCTCCAGCATCCGGCTGCGCACGGTCGTGCTGAGGAACGACCAGTGTGCCGAGACCTCCGCCACCGCCGGTACCGCCCGCCGCCCCGGCCGTACCGTGTCCCTGAAGCCGCCGAGGGCACGCTCGTATGTGCCGTCCTCCAACAGCCGCCGCAGCTCGGCGAGTCCGGAGTCGTTCTGCTCCGACTCCTCGTTCCGGATCGCCTCTTGCGCGGCGCGTTCCAGCGCGAGCAGCCCGGTCGCCGCCTCGTCGAGACCGGTCCGAGGGCCGGGCACCAGTCGCGGAGTGGATGCCGCGAAGTCGCCGGCCACGCGTACGGCGAGACGCCCGCTCGCACGGGCCTCCACCGCCTCGGCCTGCGCCATCCCGACCCGGCTGAGTACGACCAGGGCCAGCGGGACACCCGGTACGAGGCCCACGCGGAGTCTCCTCCCAGATCGTCCGCACCCGCCCCGCCAACGCACCACCCTCCCCGAACGACCGATGGACCAGCCCTCCGACGCTACACGGAGGGCCCGCCCACCTCGCATCGTCCGTGCGTCAACCGGCCGCGGGTCGGGTGTCAACCGACCCCGTCGGCCATGCGTCAACCGACCACCGGGCGAACTTCAGCCGAAGCGCCGCCATATCGGGCGCATGGCATGGACAAGTCACATCTGTCTGCGCGCAAGATTCTCTCCGCACCATCTGCGTGTCACGCCATCCACGACCGTGAGGAACACCTGTGAGAACGCGCCGAGTTGTGAGAAGCGTTGCCGTGCTCGCCCCCGGTCCGCTGCTGCTGACCCTCCTCGTGGCCACCCCGGCCGGGGCCGGTGCCGCCGCGCTGCCGACGGTCACCGCCACCGGCGAGACGGCCGCGCTCCACGACGACGAGGCGGGCGGCAACGCCGACGCCGACGACCCGGCGATCTGGCGCGACCCCGCCGACCCGGGCCGCAGCCTCGTCGTCGCCACCGCGAAGGAGGGCGGCCTCAAGGTGTACGACCTGGACGCCCGCCTCGTACAGTCGATCGCCGCACCCACGCCACCGGGAGAGGACGACGCCCCCGGCCGGTACAACAACGTCGACCTCGTCACCGGACTGCCCACCTCCGCCGGGCCGACGGATGTGGCGGTGGTCAGCGACCGGGGCAACGACCGGCTGCGGATCTACCGCATCGACCCCTCCCGCCCCGGCGGCCCCCTCACCGACATCACCGACCCGGCCGCCGCGCCCGTCTTCTCCGCCGATCAGGCCGAGATCAACGACCAGCGCACCGCGTACGGCCTCGCCACCTGGACCGACAGGAGCAGCGGCCGTACCTATGCCCTGGTCAGCCGGCGGGAGCGGACCCGCCTCGCCCTTCTCGAACTCGTCCCGGCGGCCGGCGGCACCGTCGGCTATCGCAAGGTCCGCACCCTCGACCTGCCCGCCTCCTTCCGGCTGCCGGACGGTACGACCTGGAGCCCCTGCGGCGAGCCCGGTGAACTGCCGCAGGTCGAGGGCATGGTCGTCGACCCGGCCACCGGCACCCTGTACGCCGGTCAGGAGGACATCGGCATCTGGCGGCTGCGCGCCGACCTCACCGGCAAGCCCGTCCTGATGGACAAGGTCAAGGAGTACGGCGTCCCGGGCACCTACGACGAGGAGACCGAGGAGTGCGAGCCGGGCGCCGACCCCGGCTACGGCGGCAAGCGGCTGTCCGCCGATGTCGAGGGGCTGACGATCTATCAGGAGAAGGGCGGGGACGGCTACTTGCTCGCCTCCAGCCAGGGCGACAACACCTTCGCCCTGTACGACCGCGAGGTGAGCGAGGGCAACGAGTACGAGGGCGGCTTCCGGATCGGGGCCGCGACGGACACGCTGGACGGTGTGGAGGAGTGCGACGGCGCGGCCGTCCTCAACGCCCCGCTGGGCGACCGCTATCCGCGTGGCCTGCTCGTCGTCCAGGACGGCCACGAGACCCCGGAGGTCCCGGACGGCGAGGGCGGCGTCCGCACGGGCACCGGCTTCAAGTTCGTCGACCTCGGTGAGGTGCTGGACGCGGTCGACGACTGACCGACGCCAGCCACTCTTCGACCGCGGCGACATGCACCGTCGCCGCGGACACCGCCAGCTGGGCGTCACGGCTCCGCAGGGCGCGCAGGATCTCCTCGTGCTCGCGGTGGGCGTGTTCCACGGCCCGCTCGGTGCGGGTGCCGCGCACGATACGGGCCCGCTGGGTACGGGTGGACAGGACCCGGAGCAGCATCGACAGCACCGGGTTCCCGACGGCCTCGACGATCCGCAGATGGAACGCGATGTCGTGGGCCACGAACTCCTCGACCGTGGCCGCCGCCCGCGACAACTCCAGCAGGGCGCCCAGCTCCTGAAGGTCCTCCGGCGTGAGCAGCGCCGCCGCGAGGCCGGTCGCCTGGGGTTCGAGGATGCGCCGTACCTGGAGGAGTTGCAGGGCCGTCCGCCCCTGGGAGACATCCGACGCGAAGGAGAGCGATTCGAGGAGGAGATGGGGCTCCAGGCTGGAGACGTACGTGCCGTCGCCCTGTCTGGCCACCAGGATGCGCATGGCGGTCAGCGCCCGGACCGCCTCGCGCAGCGAATTGCGGGAGAGCCCCAACTGCCCGGCCAGATCCTCCTCCTTGGGCAGCCGGGAGCCCGGTGGCAGATCACCGGCCACGATCATCGCCTTGATCTTGTCCATCGCCTCGTCCGTCAGCGCCACGACGGTCCCTCTCTGCCGATGGGCCACGCCTGTCCGACACTCCAGTCCGCCGGGGGCCACCACCCCTGCTTCTACTCCTGCTTCTCACCCGAGGCGAAGCGGGAGATGATCAGCGCGACGATGATGATCGCGCCGTTGAGGAACTGGTTCCAGAGCGGCGGTACACCCGCCAACGTCATGACGTTCACGACGAGTTGGAGTGTCAGCACACCGGTGAGCGCGCCGAACACCGTGCCCTTGCCGCCGTTGAGGCTCACCCCGCCGATGACGGTCGCCGCGAACACCTGGAAGATCCAGCCACTGCCCTGGGTCGCCGAGATCGACCCGTAGTGGCCGCTGTACAGGATGCCCGCGAACGCGGCCAGCAGACTCCCGAGGATCAGCACCGCCCACACGATCCGGTCGACCCGGATACCGGCCGTACGGGCCGCCTCCGCGTTGCCGCCGATCGCGTACAGCGCCCGTCCGTGCCGCAGCCACGCCAGCGCGCCGCCGCCGAGGGCGAACAGCACCAGACAGATCCAGATCGCCGCCGGGACACCGAGCCAGGACGCCTTGCCCAAGTAGGTGAAGGAGGAGGGCAGTTCGACGATGGACTGGCCCTCGGACAGGGCCACCTGGAGGCCGCGGAGCATGGTCAGCATGCCGAGGGTGACGATGAAACCGTTGAGGCGCAGCTTCAGGATCAGAAAGCCGTTGACGGCGCCGATCACCACACCCACCAGCAGACAGAGGGGGATCGCCGTCCATTCGGGGAGCAGACCGAGGCCCGTGAACCGGGCGCCGCTGGTCGGCAGGACGAGCCACACCGCGATCACGGGCGCCACGCCGATCGTCGACTCCAGGGACAGATCCATCCGCCCGGAGATCAGGATCAGCGCGGTGGCCAGGACCAGCAGGCTGAGTTCGGTGGACTGCTGGGCCACACCGATGAGGTTGTCGGCGGTCAGGAAGGCCGGTGAGACGATGAACCCGATCAGGCCCAGTACGAGGATCGCCGGGACCAGGGACAGTTCACGGAACCGACCGAGGTCGAGCCCTCGACGGGTCCCAGCGGCCGGGGGCTCCGGCGCCACGTTCGCCGCGGGATCGGTGACATCAGTGGTGGCGGACATGACTACCTTCCGTGCTCTTCGATGACGGATGCTTCGGCGGCGCCCACGGCAGGCGCTTCGGCCACACCCTCGACAGCCCCCTCGGCCACGGCCCGGACGGACACTCCGACCACGCCCTCCATGGCCGCGACCACCTGCTCGTCCCGCCAGCCACGCCCGAACTCGGCGACCGTCCGCCCGTGGAACATCACGACCACCCGGTCGCAGGTCCTCAGGTCGTCCAACTCGTCGGAGACGATCAGCGCGGCCTTCCCGCCGTCCGCGACCTCACGGATACGACGCAGCAGGAACTCCTTCGACCTCACATCCACCCCGTTGGTCGGGCGGATCGCCACCAGCACATGGGGGTCGGTGGCCAGCGCGCGGGCGACGACGACCTTCTGCTGATTGCCGCCGGAGAGCGCCGAGACGGGGGTCGCCGCGCCCGGGGTCTTGATGTCGAGGTCCCGGATCATCCGCTGGGCGAAGATCCGGGTCCGGGAGGGCAACACGGTCCCGTACGGGCCCAGTTGACCGGTGACGGTGAGGGTCGCGTTCTCGGCGACACTGCGGTCGTTGACCAGACCCTGGAGATGACGGTCCTCCGGCACCAGGCCGACGCCCACCGCCAGCGCGGACGGCACACTGCCGGTGCGTACGGTCCGGCCGCCGACCTCGATGGTGCCCTCCTCGGCGCGGTGCAGCCCGGCGATCGCCTCGCCGACGCGCACGTTCCCGCTGGCCGCGGCGCCCGCGAGGCCGACCACCTCGCCCGCGTGAACGGTCAGTGACAGGTCACGGCAGGCGCCGGGCAGGGTCAGGCCCTGGAGGGCGAGGAGTTCACGGGCGTCCGCTTTCACCGCCGTACGGCCGCTGTCGACGGTCGGGGCCACAGTGCCGCCGGACTCGCCGGTCATCGCCTCCACCAGTTCCTGGTGGCCGAGTTCGGCGACCGGAGCGGTCAGGATGTGCGCCGCGTCCCGGTACACGGTGACCGTGGTGCACAGGTCGTACACCTCCTGGAGGTGGTGCGAGATGAACAGGAAGGCGACGCCCTGCTGTTGGAGGTCGCGGAGTTTGTCGAAGAGGCGGTTGATGCCCCGGGCGTCGAGCTTGGCGGTGGGCTCGTCGAGGATGATGAAGCGTGCCCCGAAGGACAGTGCTCGGGCGATCTCCACGAACTGGCGTTGTTCGACGTTGAGGTCCTTCGCCCGTGCGGCGGCGTCGACGTCCACGCCGTACTCGCCGAGCAACTCCTCGGCCCGGCCCCGGAGTTGCTTCCAGCGGATGGGCTTCAGCGGACCGTCGCTCTGCCGGTTGAGGAAGAGGTTCTCGGCGACCGTCAGATCCGGGATGATCGTGGAGCGCTGGTAGACACAGGCGACCTTGGAGCGCCAGGCGTCGATGTCCCCGACGGGCGGCGCAGGTCGGCCCGAGAAGCGCAGGGTGCCGGTGTCGGCGGGGCGCAGCCCGGTCAGGATGGACACGAGTGTGGACTTGCCGGCGCCGTTGCGGCCGACGAGCGCGTGCGACTCGCCCGGGGCGACGGTGATCCGGGCGTCGCGCAACGCCACCGTCGCCCCGAACCTCTTGGTGATCCCGATGGCCTCGGCCACCGGAACGGAGTTCCCGGTCGCCGGGGCGGTCGCGGTCTCCGCCATGGTGGATACCGTCCTTCTTGGTGTGGGGACTTCGCGAGTCACTGGCCGACCGTGTTGCCCCACAGGGTCTTGTCGTCCACGTTGTCCTTGGTCACCAGCGGCGCGGGCAGTTGGTCCTCAAGACCGTTGGGGATCTCGATGATCGTCGAATCGTGATCGGTCTTCCCCGGCTCGAACGTCTTGCCGTCCGCCGCTGCCTGGGCGTAGTACAGCGCGTACTTGGCGTACAGATCGGCCGGCTGGGAGATCGTGGCGTCGATCTGGCCCTTGCGGATGGCGTCGAACTCCTGCGGAATGCCGTCGTTGGAGATGATCGAGATGTGTCCCTTCTCGCCGGCGGGCTTCAGCAGGCCCTTCTGTTCGAGGAGGGCGAGGGTCGGCTGCAGGAAGACACCGCCGGCCTGCATGTAGATGCCGTTGAGATCGGGGTGCTGGGCGAGCAGGCTCTGCAGCTTGGCCGAGGCCACGTCGCCCTTCCAGTCGGTGGGCAGCTCGAACACCTTGATGTCCGGGAACTTCTCCTTCATGCACTCGGCGAACGCCTCCGAGCGGTCCCGCCCGTTGATGGAGTCCAACGCGCCCTGCAACTCGGCCACCTTGCCCTTGCCCCCGAGCTGCTCGCCGAGGAACTCGCAGGCCTTGGTGCCGTAGGCGCGGTTGTCGGCGCGTACGACCATGTAGACATCGCCCTTGTCGGGGCGGGTGTCGACGCTGACCACGGGGATCTTCTTCGAGGCCAGGGTGTCCAGGGTGGAGGCGATGGCGCCGGTGTCCTGCGGGGCCATCACCACGGCCTTGGCGCCCGTGTTCTGGAAGACCTGGACATTGGCGACCAGCTTGGTGATGTCGTTCTGCGAGTTGCTCAGCGGCAGCGCGTTGACGCCGTCGGACTTGATGTCCTTCTCCAGGTAGTCGGCGTACGAGTTCCAGAAGTCCGAGTCGGAACGCGGCAGATCGATGCCGATGGCCGGTTTGTCACCGCCCGAGCCGCCGGCACCACTCGACCCCGAACTGTCGCGGTTGCATGCGGTGAGGAGGCTGAGAGCCGCGAGGGCACAGGCCGCTGCGGCGGTGGAGCGGGTGCGAACGAGCTTCATGGCCGGGTTCTCTCCTTAGCCGGTCCTTGGCCGGTCCTTGGTCAGGACGGTCCTTGTGAGCAGGGCGGAGCCCCGTGAGCCGACCGTGCGCGGGCATGCTCCGGCCATCGGCGGGGGAGGGATGAGGGGCAACCGGTGAAGGGGCGGCGGATCGTGGAACGGCCACTGCCCTGGTGTATCTGCCGGGGGATTCCTCCGATGTATCTCGGGTCGTCGAGGACGTTACGACCGCTGTGACACGGCTGACAAGAGGTCGTCCCCGCCCAATCGCGTAACGGTACGGGGTGTGCTTGTGCCTGGTGTGGATCAAAGTCGGCCGAGGAACACGTTGTCAGGGCGCCGTCCTGCGCCTAGAGTCACGATGCGCCATTCCTCCGATGAATGATGAAACCTCCATGGCAAGGGAGCTGCCCCAGTGAAACTGCTACGTGTCGGCACCCTGGGACAGGAGCGGCCCGCTGTCCGCACTGCTGACGGCCGACTGCTGGACCTGTCCTCCGTGGCCCCCGACATCGACGGCGCCTTCCTCGCCTCTGGCGGAGTCGACCGGGCCCGCGCCGCGGTCGAGGCGGGCGGACTGCCCGAACTCGACCCCGAAAGCCTCAGGATCGGCGCCCCCGTCGCCCGCCCCGGCAAGATCGTCTGCGTCGGGCTCAACTACCGCGACCACGCCGCCGAGACCGGCGCCGCCATCCCCGAACGCCCCGTGATCTTCATGAAGGACCCGGGCACCGTCATCGGCCCCCACGACGAGGTACTGATCCCGCGCGGCTCGGTGAAGACCGACTGGGAGGTCGAACTCGGCGTCGTCATCGGCCGCCGCGCCCGCTATCTGGCGGGCCCCGAGGAGGCGGCCGACGTCATCGCGGGCTACGCCGTCAGCCACGACGTCTCCGAGCGCGAGTTCCAGCTGGAGTACTCACCCCAGTGGGACCTCGGCAAGTCCTGCGAGACCTTCAACCCGCTCGGCCCCTGGCTCGTCACCGCCGACGAGATCACCGACCCGCAGAACCTGGAACTGCGGCTGAGCGTCAACGGGGAGAAACGCCAGCACGGACACACCCGCGACATGATCTTCCCGGTCCACGAGGTCGTGGCCTACCTCAGCCGCTACATGGTCCTGGAGCCCGGCGACCTGATCAACACCGGTACCCCCGCCGGTGTCGCCCTCGGACTGCCCGGCAACCCCTACCTCCGCCGCGGCGACACCGTGGAGCTGGAGATCAGCGGACTCGGCGGCCAGCGCCAGACCTTCGGGCAGGCATGACAAGCGTGAAAGGCACCCCTTTGACACCGACCCCCGCCCGGATCATCGCGGTCGACACCTACGACATCCGCTTCCCCACCTCACGGGAACTGGACGGCTCCGACGCGATGAACCCGGACCCCGACTACTCCGCCGCCTACGTCGTGCTGCGCACCGACGCGGCCGACGGGCTCGAAGGCCATGGCTTCACCTTCACCATCGGCCGCGGCAACGACATCCAGGTCGCCGCGATCGGAGCCCTGCGGCCCCACCTGCTGGGCCGCTCGGTGGACGAGCTGTGCGCCGACCCCGGCACGGTCAACCGCGACCTGATCGGCGACAGCCAGCTGCGCTGGCTCGGTCCCGAGAAGGGCGTGATGCACATGGCCATCGGCGCCGTCGTCAACGCTGTCTGGGACCTCGCCGCCAAACGCGCCGGACAGCCCCTGTGGCGCCTCCTCGCCCACGCGGAACCCGAGTGGCTGGTCTCCCAGGTCGACTTCCGCTACCTCACCGACGCCCTCACCCCCGAGGACGCCCTGAGACTGCTCCGCGAGGGCCGCACCGGACTCGCCGAGCGCGAGAGCAGGCTCCTGGAGCGCGGCTACCCCGGCTACACCACCTCACCCGGCTGGCTCGGCTACTCCGACGAGAAGCTCACCCGGCTCGCCAAGCAGGCCGTCGCCGACGGCTTCACCCAGATCAAGCTCAAGGTCGGCGCCGACCTCGCCGACGACCTCCGCCGGATGCGCACCGCCCGCGCCGCCGTCGGCGACCGCGTCCGTATCGCCATCGACGCCAACCAGCGCTGGAACGTCGACGAGGCCATCGAATGGACCCGCGCCCTCGCCGACCTCGACCCCTACTGGATCGAGGAACCCACCAGCCCCGACGACATCCTCGGCCACGCGGCGATCCGCCGGGGCGTCGCACCGGTGAAAGTCGCCACCGGCGAACACGTCCAGAACCGCATCGTCTTCAAACAGCTCCTCCAGGCCGGCGCCCTCGACATCCTCCAGATCGACGCGGCCCGCGTCGGCGGCGTCAACGAGAACCTGGCGATCCTGCTGCTGGCCGCCAAGTTCGGCGTACCCGTCTGCCCGCACGCCGGCGGCGTCGGCCTGTGCGAACTGGTCCAGCATCTGTCGATGTTCGACTACCTCGCCCTCTCCGGCACCACCGAGGACCGGGTCATCGAGTACGTCGACCACCTCCACGAGCACTTCACCGCACCCGTGGTGATGCGCGAGGGCCACTACGCCGCCCCGCTGACCCCCGGATTCTCCGCCACCATGCACCCCCGGTCCCTCGCCGAATACCGTTACCCGGACGGCGAGTTCTGGGCCGCGGATCTCGCCGGACGGGAGGACGTCGCATGACGGATCTGTCAGGTCTCCGCGCGATCGTCACCGGAGGCGCGTCCGGGATCGGGCTGGCCACCGCCCGGCTGCTGGCCGCGCGGGGCGCCGCCGTGGCCGTCCTCGACGTGGACCCCGCCGGGGCATCGGCCCCGCTGCTCGCCCTCAAGGCCGACGTCACCGACGACACCTCCGTACGGGCCGCCGTCGCCGAGGCCGTCGAACGGCTCGGCGGCCTCGACATCCTCGTCAACAACGCGGGCATCGGCGCCCAGGGCACCGTCGAGGACAACCCCGACCTCCAGTGGCAGCGAGTGATGGACGTCAACGTCCTCGGCATGGTCCGCATGAGCCGAGCCGCGCTGCCCCATCTGCGCGGCTCCTCCCACGCGGCGATCGTCAACACCTGCTCCATCGCCGCCACCGCCGGCCTGCCGCAGCGCGCCCTGTACTCCGCCAGCAAGGGCGCCGTCCTCTCGCTGACCCTCGCCATGGCCGCCGACCACGTCCGCGAGGGCATCCGAGTCAACTGCGTCAACCCCGGCACCGCCGACACGCCCTGGGTGGGCCGCCTCCTCGACGCCGCCGACGACCCCCGGGCCGAGCGCGCCGCCCTCAACGCCCGCCAGCCCATGGGCCGCCTGGTCACCGCCGACGAGGTCGCCGCGGCCATCGTCTATCTCGCGAGCCCCGCCGCCGCCTCCGTCACCGGCACCGCCCTCGCCGTCGACGGCGGTATGCAGGGCCTGCGCCTGCGCCCGGCGACGAACTCATGAGGACGAGCACACTGGCCGGTACGGCCGTCCGCACGACCGAGCTGGCCTTCGGCGCCGCCGGCATCGGCAACCTCTTCCGCCCGGTCACGGACGAGGAGGCCGCCGCCGCGATCGACGCCGCCTGGGACGAGGGCATCCGTACGTTCGACACGGCACCCCACTACGGGCTCGGCCTCTCCGAACGCCGACTGGGCGCCGCGCTGCGGGGGCGCCCCCGGGAGTCGTACACGATCTCGACCAAGGTCGGACGGCTCCTGGTCCCCGACGACCCGGGCGACGGCCCGCGCGGGGACGACCTCGCCCACGGCTTCGCCGTACCGGCGACCCACCGGCGCGTCTGGGACTTCTCCGCCGACGGCGTCCGACGGTCGCTCGCGGCCAGCCTGGAGCGCCTGGGCCTGGACCGCGTCGACATCGCCCTCATCCACGACCCCGACGACCACGCCGAACAGGCCCTCCGCGAGGCCTACCCGGCGCTGGAGCGACTGCGCGGCGAAGGCGTCGTGGGCGCGATCGGCGTCGGCATGAACCAGTGCGCGGTCCCGCTGCGCTTCCTGCGCGAGACCGACATCGACGTCGTCCTGCTGGCGGGCCGCTACACCCTCCTCGAACAGGAGGGCCTTGCCGAACTGCTGCCGGAAGCCGCAGCCCGGGGACGTGGTGTGCTGATCGGCGGCGCCTTCAACTCCGGCCTGCTCATCGACCCGAAACCGGGTGCCACCTACGACTACGCGCCCGCGCCCGAAGCCGTCATCGGCCGGGCGCTACGGCTGAAGGCGATCACCGAACGCCATGGTGTGCCGCTGCGCGCCGCCGCCCTGCGCTTCCCGGCCGCCCATCCGGCGGTGGCGGCCGTACTGAGCGGCGCCCGCTCCGCCGAGGAGGTGCGCGACGCGGCCCGTCTGATGCGGCAGCCCATCCCGGACGCCCTGTGGGACGAGCTGCGAGCGGAGGGGCTGCTCGCCCAGGACACCCCCGTCCCCCAGTCCAAGGAGCCGTCGTGAGGGTCGCCCTGCACACCAAGGTCCGCGCCGACCGCATCGAGGAGTACGAGGCGGCCCACCGTGACGTCCCCGAGGAGCTGACCGCCGCCATCCGGGCCGCCGGGGTCAGCGAGTGGACGATCTGGCGCAGCGGTACGGACCTCTTCCACCTCCTCGAAGTGGAGGACTACGCGGCGATGATCGCGGAGCTGGAGAAGCTGCCGGTCAACATCGCCTGGCAGGCCCGGATGGCCGAACTCCTCGATGTCGTCCACGACTACTCCACCGAGGGCTCCGACGCCTCGCTTCCGGTGGTGTGGGAGCTGTGACCGAGAACCCACGACTCATCGACGCCCATCACCACGTCTGGGACCTCTCCGTCCGCGACCAGGACTGGATCACCGGCCCCGAACTCGCCCCTCTGCGCCGCGACTTCTTCCTCCACGACCTGGAGCCGGAGGCCCGTGCGGCCGGGATCACCGCCACGGTGCTGGTACAGACGATCACCGTGCCCGAGGAGACCCCGGAGTTCCTCGCCCTGGCCGCCGACAGCGATCTGATCGCCGGGGTCGTCGGCTGGACCGACCTCACCGCCCCCGATATCGCCGACACCCTCGCAGAACTGCGCGAACTCCCCGGCGGGGAACACCTGGTGGCCATCCGCCATCAGGTGCAGGGCGAACCCGACCCCCGCTGGCTGCTCCGCCCCGCCGTACAGCGCGGCCTGACCGCCGTGGCCGACGCGGGCCTCGCCTACGACCTCCTGGTCACCCCCCACCAACTGCCCGCCGCCATCGAGACCGTACGACGGCTGCCCCAACTGACCTTCGTCCTCGACCACTTGGCCAAGCCGCCCATCGCCGACGGGAAGCTGTACCCGTGGGCGGACGACATCCGCGCCCTCGCCGCCCTCCCGAACGTGACCTGCAAGTTCTCCGGCATGGTCACCGAGGCCGACTGGGACAGGTGGACCGTCGCGGACCTCCGCCCGTACGCCGACACCGTGCTGGAGGCGTTCGGCCCGGCCCGACTGATGTTCGGCTCGGACTGGCCGGTCTGCCGTCTCGCCGCCGACTACACCCAGGTCCTGGACGCGGCTCGCTCGTTGACGGCAGGCCTGAGCCCGGCCGAACGGGAGGAGGTCTTCGCGGGCACCGCCGTCCGCGCCTACCGACTACCGTCCTGACCTCACGAAGACACGGCGCACGGACGCAGGACCATGAGCGAGTCCTCCAGGGCCGCCACCATGGCGAAGGGGAACCGGTCGAGTTCGACACAGAGCGCGACGTCGTCGGGATGGACTCCCTGACGCACACCCTCCGTCAGCTCGGCGGCGGCGCGTGAGTCGGCGGCGCGGCGCAGGAACTCGGTCGCGTCCGTCCCGGAGCCGGTCGCGTCGGTCCCGTCTTCGGTGGCCCTCCGAGCGATGTACTGAGCGCACGCCAGATCCTCGTCGGCCCGCCCGTCCTCGCCGGTGACCACGAACGTGACACCGTCGCACTCGCGGGTCCGCAGGAGCCGGGCCGTTGCCTCCGCCACGACGAAGGCTGCGCACAGCACCAGCGACGCTTCCTTGACCGCGAGGGCGCCGACCGTCCCCGCCGTGGTCTTCTGCACCACGGTCCGACCGCCGAGGTCCATGGACCGCAGCAGGCCCGGCGAGTTGACGGTGTCGAACCCGGGCGCCGGCGGACCGTCCTTGATCGCCACCCAGTCCGGATGGCGGGCCTTAAGCGCCAGCGCATCGTCCAACGACTCCGCCAGAACGATCTTCTCCGCACCCTGGGCGAACGCCCAGGCGGCCACCGTGAAAGCACGCATGACGTCGACCACGACCGCCACGGACGGGACTTCGGCCAGCTCGGCGATACCAAGGAAACGAGTGTCCATCCCGTCATGATCACTCAAGCCCGACCATCGAGGCCAGTTCCTCGTCACTCAAGCCCGACCATCGCGGCCAGTTCCTCATCACGCATGGCCGACCATCGCGGCCAGCTCCTCCGGCGTACGCGGACCGGCAGCCTCCCGCGTCAACAGCCCCTGCTCGCGCAGCAGCCGGGCCGCCGCCACCCCCCAGGGCAGCCGCAGCCCCGCCTGCTGGAGGAGGTCGGTGCGGGCCAGCACGGTGGCCGCCGGTCCCGTACGGGCGCCGGACGGGGTGAGCAGTGCCGCGTCGTCGGCCCAGCGCAGCGCGAGGTCGACGTCATGCGTGGCCATCACCACCGTCGTACCGGACCTGCGGAGCTGATCCAGCGTGGCCAGCAGCCGTTCCTGGCCGTCGGGGTCGAGGCCGGCGGTCGGCTCGTCCAGGATCAGGACACGGGGCCGCATCGCGACGGCCCCGGCGATGGCGGTCCGCTTGCGCTGCCCGTAGGACAGCAGATGGGTCGGCCGGTCGGCGAGCGCGCCGATGTCGAGCGCCGCGAGCGCCTCCTCCACCCTGGCCCGCACCTCCTCGTCGGGCAGCCCGAGGTTCAGCGGCCCGAACGACACGTCCTGCGCGACGGACGCGGCGAAGAGCTGATCGTCCGGGTCCTGCACCACCAACTGCACGGTCGTCCGCAGCCGGGTCAGCCCCTTGCGGTCGTAGGTGACCGGCTGCCCGTCGACCGTCAACGTGCCGTCGTGGGGCCGCAGTCCACCACTGAGCAGCCTCATCAGGGTCGTCTTCCCGGTGCCGTTGCGGCCCAGCAGGGCCAGCGCCCGCCCTTCGCGCACCTCGAAGTCGAGTGCGCTGAGCACGGTCGGCCCGTCCTCGTACGCGAACGACGCGCCCCGCAGGGCGACCAGTACGGCCTCGCTCATGCCGGCGGCCTTTCCAGTACGAAGGTGAGGGCGGCCACGGCCGCGAGAAGGGCGACGCTGGTCGCGGTGAAGCGGACCGAGACCCGGGCCTCGGGGACCAGGACGCGCAGGGTGCCGTCGTAGCCCCGCCCGGCCAGCCCCGTCTGCAGTCGCGCCGCCCGGTCGAAGGCCCGCACGAACGCCGTGGCGCCGAGCCCGGCGAGGGAACGCCAGGTGGCCGCACGGGTGGTGTGCCCGAGCCGGGCCGCCTGGGCGTCACGGATACGGCGTACCGAGTCCAGGAGCAGGAAGCTCATCCGGTAGGTGACCAGCGCCACGTCCACGACGGGCGCGGGCACCCCGGCCCTGACCAGGCGGGGCAGCAGATCGGACATGGGGGTGGTGAAGGCGAACAGGAGGACGCCGAGGGAGGCGGCGGAGGTACGCAGCAGCAGTTCCGCCGCACGGGCCGGGCCGCCGTCGGCCGGCGTCACGAAGCCGTCCGGCCCGCCGACCTGGACGAGCAACGGCAGCGCTCCGGTGACACAGAAACCCAACGGCACCCGGTAGGCCCGCCAGAGGCGGCGGCCGGGGACACCGGCCGGGCCCAGCAGCGCGGCGAGCGCGGTCACCAGGACGAGTGCGGCACCGGGCCAGGGCGGCAGCGAGATCGCGAGCACGGTGAGACCGAGCCCGAGCACGGCCTTGTCCACGGGATGACGGCGGCGCCAGCGACTGCTGTGCGCCGCCGCGTCGATCGGCAGCACGGGAGATCAGGCCCCTTCGGCCGCGGACTCGTCGGACTCGTCGGCGGTCTCACCGGCCGGGCTCCCGGTCTCACCGGCCGGGCTCCCGGCATTCCGCTCAAGCGCGCGCCGCTCACCCTGCCTGCGCCCCCGGTGGAGGCCGAAGTAGTAGGCGAGGACACCCGCGCCGAGCGCGGCCTGGAGCGAGAACAACGCGGACTCGATCTCACCGGACGGCGGCTCGTACAGGGGGGAGAACCAGGGCTTGTAATCCGGCTCGATCTCGGTGATCGCGGTCTCCGCCTCCCCGTCCGCGCCCGTGAACGGCTCCTCCTTGTGGTCGCCGAGGCCGAGGGCCAGCGGCAGCACGGCGAGCGCGGCCACGACGAGCAGCAGCAGAAGGTTGATCTTCGTGTTCCTGCTGATGGTGGTCTTGCTGATGGTGTCCTTGCCCGTGGTCTTGTCGCCGGTGGTCTTCTCGCTCATCACGCCACCGCCCCGGTTCCGGTCCGGCTCTGCTTGCCGCCGCTCAGAAGTACGCCGAGCCGGGTCAGTTCACCCTTGCTCGACTGCACCAGGAGCCGCATGACGAGCACGGTGAGCAGGCCCTCGCTGATGGCCAGCGGGATCTGGGTGACGGCGAAGATGGAGCCGAACTTGCCGAGGGCGCCCAGGAAACCACTGCTCGGGTCGGGGAACGCGAGCGCCAACTGCACGCTGGTCACACAGTACGTGGACAGGTCGGCGACGAACGCGCCGAAGAACACGGCGACCATCAGCGGCACACCGTACCGCCGCAGCAGTTTGTAGACGGCGTATCCCGCCCAGGGGCCGACGATCGCCATCGAGAAGACATTGGCGCCGAGCGTGGTCAGACCGCCGTGCGCGAGCAACAGTGCCTGGAACAGCAGGGTGATGGTGCCCAGTACGGCCATGATCGGCGGCCGGAACAGGATGGCACCGAGCCCGGTGCCGGTGGGGTGGGAGCAACTGCCGGTCACCGACGGCAGCTTCAGCGCGGACAGGACGAAGGTGAAGGCCCCCGAGGCACCGAGCAGCAGGGTGCTCTCGGGGTGCTCCCTGACCTCACGAGTGAGTGACCGTACTCCGTGGACTACGAACGGCGCGGACGCTACGCCCCAGGCGATCGCGTGCGCCGGGGGGAGGAAACCCTCGGCAATGTGCATGGCTCAGCAGACCCTCTCCAGCACCTCGTGGATGGTTGACGCGCCTCGGCCGGTCTCCTGGCTGACGGGTACCACCGCCCGTGCTCCGCCTTCCCGGGTCACAAGGACCCAGTGGCTGCCCGTAAGGGCTGGAGCCGGACTTCCCGATCACAGTGGCGAGGGCCGCACCGGCATCACACCGGATTTCCCGTTCACCGAGGCGTGGTGACAGTAGTGCCCGTACAAGGGGGCTGACAAGCGCAGACGGGGGCGCGCAAGCGGTGGTGAACAGCACACACCCGGGCGCACACCTCCACCGTCACACGCGGCACAGGGCCACCCTTGGCCAACTCCCTTGCCCTGCGCTTGAATGCGGTCTTCTGAATGTCGTCTTCCGAATGCCGTCTTCACGTCTTCGACACAGGGAGTCAGCTGTGCACCGCCCGACCTTGGCTCGCAGCACACGCCGTCTCGGCGTCCTCACCGCGGCCGCGCTGGCGGTCACCGTCGCCACCGCCGGACCGGCCGCGGCGCACGCGGAGGTCGAGGCGGAGGGCGCCCGGGCCCTCGACCAGAATGTCGAGCTGATCTTCTCCGCCGAGTCGGAGTCCGCGTCCGCGGGCATCACCGGGCTGGAGGTGATCCTCCCCGAGGGCATCACCCCCGCCGACATCACCTACGAGAAGGGCCCCGAAGGCTGGAAGTTCGCCCCCACCGACCGGGGTTGGACGGTCTCCGGCGAGAAGCTCCCGGTGGGCGAGGACGTCGAGTACACGGTCACCGTACGACAGTTGCCGGACGCCGAGTCGCTCGTCTTCAAGACCCTCCAGTCGTACAGCGACGGCATGGTCGACCGCTGGATCGAGTTGGAGGAGGAGGCCGAGGGGGACGGCCACGGTCATGGCCATCCGGCACCGCGCCTCGCCTTGGCGGCGGCGGCACCGGGGGCGACGCCGGTGTCCCCGACGCCGAGCCCGTCTGAGGCCTCGGCCACGGCGGCGGCGTCGGACGAGCCGGCGGCCGAGGCCGACGACTCGACTCCGTCGGCGGCGGCCGACACCACGGAGGACGTCGACGGCATGTCCCTCGCCGTGCCTCTGGGTATCGGCGGGGCCGTCCTGGTGTTGGGCGCGGGGGTGTGGTGGCTCAGGAGCCGCAAGGGTGGTGCTGCTTGAGGGGGTGGACTGTCGCCCAAGAGCTCGGGGGGTGAGGTTGTCGGGCGGGTGCGGGTGAGTGGGGGCTGGTCGCGCAGTTCCCCGCGCCCCTGAAAAAGCGGGGGCTGCGCCCCGCTTTTTCATCGGCCCGCAGGGCCGTCATTCAGGGCCGGAGGCCCGAAATAAAG
>NZ_JBSFVY010000042.1:0-75704 GCF_053592555.1 Streptomyces sp. NPDC002643 | reverse complement strand
GCACGCTGTTGAGTTCTCAAGGAACGGACGCTTCCTTCGTACTCACCCAGACTCTCGTCTCGGCTTTCCTCCGGGCGCTTCCCTTCGGTGTTTCCAACCTTACCAGATCCGTTTTCCGTTCCGTTCCCGGTCGGAATTCATTTCCGGTGGCCGTTGGAGGGCCTTTGCCTATTCGGTCGCCTTGCGGCTCCCTTTCGGCGAGTTCGACTTTATCAGAGGTTTTTGGCCGGACTGACCGGCCGCTAGTTCTGATTCATCGGTTGGTGGCCCACTCGGGAAATCGTGTTCACGATCTTCAAGAGGAGCCGACAGATACGCTCAGTCGCCACGGGGTATGTCCACCTCTAGGCAACTGTTCGAATCTACCTCCCCACAGGTTCCGTGTCAACGGCTCTTGCGGGGCGAAGAGGAGACTAACAGCTTGACGGGAGTGGACGCACATCAGGCCGCGGTGGGCACTGCCGCACTGCGCTCGGGCTCGTCGACGTCGCCCGTCTCGCCGGCCCGTGCGGCACGTCCGCCCAGGACATAGACGTACGCGAGGAAGCCGAGTTCGGCGAGGATGCCGATGGTGATGCGGGCCCAGGTGGGCAGGCCGGACGGGGTGACGAAACCTTCGATGGCACCGGAGATGAAGAGGACCAGCGCCAGGCCTATAGCCATGCCCAGGGCGGCTCGCCCCTCCTCGGCCAAGGCTGAGCGGCGGTTGCGCGGGCCGGGGTCGATGACGGTCCAGCCGAGGCGTAGGCCCGTACCGGCGGCCACGAAGACGGCGGTGAGTTCCAGGAGGCCGTGCGGGAGGATCAGGCCCAGAAAGACGTCCAGGCGGCCGGCCGAGGTCATCAGGCCGATGCCGACGCCCAGGTTGAGCATGTTCAGGAAGAGTATCCAGAGGACCGGCAGGCCCAGGAAGATGCCCAGGACCAGGCACATCGCCGCGGCCTGGGCGTTGTTCGTCCACACCTGGGCGGCGAAGGAGGTGGCGGGATGGCTGGAGTAGTACGTCTCGTACTGGCCGCCGGGGCGGGTCATCTCGCGTAGCTGGTCGGGGGCGGCGATGGTGGCCTGGACCTCCGGGTGGGTGGCTATCCACCAGCCCAGGACGGCCGCGACCAGCGTGGACAGCAGTGCGGTGGGGACCCACCAGTGGCGTGAGCGGTAGACCGCGGCGGGGAAGCCGTGGGTCAGGAAGCGGGTGACATCGCGCCAGGAGGCACGACGGGTTCCGGTCACGGCACTGCGCGCGCGGGCGACGAGTTGGCTCAGGCGACCGGTGAGCTGCGGGTCGGGGGCGCTGGACTGGATCTGCGAGAGATGGGTGGCGGTGCGCTGGTAGAGGGCGACCAGTTCGTCGACCTCGGCGCCGTTGAGGCGGCGCTGGCGGCGGAGCAGGGCGTCGAGGCGGTCCCACTCGGCGCGATGGGCGGACACGAAGACATCGAGGTCCATGGGGGTCTGCTGCTCCTCGTCCCTCTCGTACTGCGTGTCAGCTTGTCGGCTTGTCACACACGTCGTACTGCGGCGTGTGTCCTCAGCTTGGCAGACTGGCCACTCTCGGGGCAGGTCAGGGGATGTACCGGAAGGACTACGGGTGTGAGTGAGCTAGTGACGGGCGAGGCGGTGGCGCTGGAGCTGCGCCCCGCGAAGCTGCCGAGCCGGGCGCTGGCCGTGTTGCTCGACCTGATCGTGGCCATGGTCGTGTACATCGCGGTGACCCTGGTCCTTGCGATATCGACGGCGAGTCTCGACGAGGCCGCGCAGGCGGCGATGGCCGTCGCGAGCTTTCTCCTGGTGCTGGTGGGTGGGCCGATAGCGGTGGAGACGCTCAGTCATGGGCGTTCGCTGGGGAAACTGGCGTTCGGGCTGCGGGTGGTGCGGGACGACGGTGGGCCGATCCGCTTCCGGCACGCGTTGGTGCGGGGTGCGGTCGGGGTGGTCGAGATCCTGATGACGTTCGGGGTCGTCGCGTGCATCGCCTCTCTGGTGTCGGCGCGTGGGCGTCGGCTGGGCGATGTGTTCGCGGGGACGCTGGTCGTGCGGGAGCGGGTGCCGAGCGGGCAGACGCCGTTCGTGCCTCCGCCGCCGTACTGGCTGGTGGGGCGGTTCTCGGGGCTTGATCTGTCGGCGGTGCCGGATGGGTTGTGGCTGGCGATCCGGCAGTATCTGACGCGGATGCGGCAGCTGGATGCGCATGTCGGTGCGGCGATGGCGGAACGTCTCGCCTCGGATCTCGCGGCGCATACGGGGACTCCGGCGCCGTACGGGGTGCCTGCCGGCGCGTATCTGGCGGCCGTGGTGCACGAGCGGCAGGCCCGGGAGGCTCGTCGGACGTTCGGGGACACGGCGGGTGGCGGGGGCGCGGCCGGTACGGGTGTGGGGGGTGCTCCGGGGATGCCGGGGGCGAGTGCGGGTACGGGACGTGCTGCGCCGGGGGCGGCGGCCGCCGGTCCCGGGTGGGCCGGGCCGGGAGTGCAGCCGCCCGTGGGCTCGGGGTATGCGCCGCCCGGGGCGTTCGCGAGCCCGGCCCCGGCGGTGGGGGGCGGGGGGACCGTTCCCGGTGGGTCCCGGGCGACGGCGTCGGGGATTGCCCAGCCGTCTCAGCCGTCGTCGCAGGAGCCGCCGGTCGAGCGGCCCGGCACGGGTTTCGCGCCGCCTGCCTGAGGCCGTCGGACCGTTGACCGATGAGCTTGCACGGGGCTGTCACCCGATGAACGCGGCTGTCGCTGGACGACCGTCACTGCCGCTTGACGACCGTTGTTGTCCCTCGGACGACCATCGCTGTCGCTCGATGGACATGCCCGTCAGGTGAACGTCGACGGTGGTGAGTCGAGGTCCTCAAGTTCGATGCCGGGGGCGGCGAGGACGACGTCGCCGGCGATGTGGACGGTGTGCTGTTCGCCCGTGTCCAGGGCTGTGACCTGGTATTTGTCCACCGTGAGGGGGCCGTTGTCAGTGGCGTGTGCTTCTCTTTCGACCAAGGCCCAGGACTGGTCCAAGGTGCGCGGGGCGAGGACGGGGTCGGTGAAGGCGACGAGGCGTACGCGGGTCGCGGGCGCGGAGGGGGTGAGGCGCAGGAGCCGGGCGGTGGCGATGAGGAATGCCGGTGAGGTGCCAGTGAAGGCGTGGGCGCGGACATTGCCTTCGGTGGCATGCGTACCGGTGGGGTCGGTGCGGACCCAGGTGACGCCGTCGAGGGCGGCGCCGCGGACCTGCCAGCTCGCGGCGTGGAGTTCGAGGCGGATGGGGCGGCCGAGTTCGTCGAGGGCGAGGTCGACGGAGCCGGCGTGGTCACCGGAGGGGGTGGTCAGTTGGGAGACATAGCGCCAGCCGGAGGGGCCGGGCGCGCAGTGGAAGTGTTCTTCGGCGAGGAGGGTGTGGTCGTGCGGGTCGTACAGCGAATACCGGCCGCGGGGCATGGGTGTCCTGGGTCTTGACGGGCTGGTCCGGCCGGCGGACGGGTCACGGGCCGAACGGGCAGGCCCCCGGCACGGGGGTGCGGGGGCCTGCCCTGGAGCTGTCGCGCGAGTGTGTCAGCGCACCGACGCACTCAGCGCGTACGGCACCACTGGTACGTGATCAGTAGCGGTAGTGGTCGGGCTTGTACGGGCCCTCGACCTCTACGCCGATGTACGCGGCCTGCTCGGGGCGGAGCGTGGTGAGCTTCACGCCGAGCGCGTCGAGGTGGAGGCGGGCGACCTTCTCGTCGAGGTGCTTGGGCAGCGTGTAGACGCCGGTGGGGTACTCGTCGGGCTTGGTGAACAGCTCGATCTGGGCCAGGGTCTGGTCCGCGAAGGAGTTGGACATCACGAACGAGGGGTGGCCGGTGGCGTTGCCCAGGTTCAGCAGGCGGCCCTCGGAGAGGACGATGAGCACCTTGCCGTCGGGGAAGGTCCAGGTGTGGACCTGCGGCTTGACCTCGTCCTTGACGATGCCGGGGATCTTGGCGAGGCCGGCCATGTCGATCTCGTTGTCGAAGTGGCCGATGTTGCCGACGATGGCCTGGTGCTTCATCTTGGCCATGTCCGAGGCCATGATGATGTCCTTGTTGCCGGTCGTGGTGATGATGATGTCGGCCTTGTCGATGACCTCGTCGAGGGTCGTGACCTGGTAGCCGTCCATGGCGGCCTGGAGCGCGCAGATCGGGTCGATCTCGGTGACGATGACGCGGGCGCCCTGTCCGCGCAGGGACTCCGCGCAGCCCTTGCCCACGTCGCCGTAGCCGCAGACGACGGCGGTCTTGCCGCCGATGAGGACGTCGGTGGCGCGGTTGATGCCGTCGATCAGGGAGTGGCGGCAGCCGTACTTGTTGTCGAACTTCGACTTGGTGACGGCGTCGTTGACGTTGATCGCCGGGAAGAGGAGGACGCCGTCGCGCTGCATCTCGTACAGGCGGTGGACGCCGGTGGTGGTCTCCTCGGTGACACCGCGGATCTCGGAGGCCAGCTGGGTCCACTTCTGGGGGTTCTCGCCCAGGGTGCGGTGGAGGAGCTGGAGGATGACGCGGTGCTCGTCGGACTCGGCGGTCTCGATGGCCGGGACTTTGCCGTCCTTCTCGTACTCGACGCCCTTGTGGACGAGGAGGGTGGCGTCGCCGCCGTCGTCGAGGATCATGTTCGGGCCGCCGGTGGGGCTGTCCGGCCAGGTCAGGGCCTGCTCGGTGCACCACCAGTACTCGTCCAGGGTCTCGCCCTTCCAGGCGAAGACCGGGACGCCCTGGGGGTTGTCCACCGTGCCGTTCGGGCCGACCGCGATGGCGGCGGCGGCGTGGTCCTGGGT
Organism: Streptomyces sp. NPDC002643; assembly: GCF_053592555.1. NCBI lineage: Bacteria > Bacillati > Actinomycetota > Actinomycetes > Kitasatosporales > Streptomycetaceae > Streptomyces > Streptomyces sp. NPDC002643. The sequence goes on along the minus strand of NZ_JBSFVY010000042.1, from coordinate 70,928 downwards.
GGAGAAGATGTTGCAGGAGGCCCAGCGGACCTGGGCGCCGAGGGCGACCAGGGTCTCGATGAGGACGGCGGTCTGCACGGTCATGTGCAGGGAGCCGGTGACGCGGGCGCCGGCCAGGGGCTGCGACTCGGCGTACTCCTTGCGGATCGCCATCAGGCCGGGCATCTCGTGCTCGGCGAGGGTGATCTCCTTGCGGCCGAACTCGGCGAGCGAGAGGTCGGCGACCTTGAAGTCCTGTCGGCTGTCGACAGTCGTCATTACGAGCTGCTCCTCGGTGTCGGATTCGAGGGTGGGTAGGGCTGGTCTGCGCGGCGGCGGACACAGGGGTGCCCAAAGAGGACACAGGCATGCCCGCGTGCGCGCAGCGCAGTCCGTCGGAGGCCCTCTCTCCCTCGGTCGATCCGCGTCGGGACCGCCCGACCGCCATCAGCAGCGACGTCTGGCTCCGTCCCAAGCTACACCGGCCGACCCTCACGGCCCCAGCCCACCTCCGAACAGATCAAGCCGAAGCGTGGGTTGGGGCTTCGGGGAGTAGGGGGTGGGGGTGAGGGGTCTGAGCCCGGCCGGGGTGGGCGCCGGGCAGGGTGAGAGCCCGGCGCGAGGTTCGCGGCGGGCCCTGGTTCTCCTGCGGGCGGCATGTGGCCGGAGTGGGGGCACTGCTCGGCCGTTGCATGGCAGACAGGCCGGTGAGCGGCGGTTCGGTCGGCCGCTGACCTGGTGCCGCTGCAGCCGAGGCCGGAGGGCCGGTCGACGACCCGGGTGCTCCCGCTGGGGTGGCCGGTGGTCGGTGCAGGTCAGTCGACAATGCAGCGCTCCGGCCGGCCAGCTGGTGACCGGAGCGGGCCGGTCGCTGGCCCGGCACTCCCGCCGACGTGGGCCGGAAGGCCGGAGGTCGGCGCAGGACCGGGGTCGACGCCCCAGCGCTCCCGCCGAGGCGGCCGGAAGGCCGGCATGGCCGGAGCAGGTCGGTCGACAACCCGGTGGCCCCGCCGGTGGTCGGCGTGGGGCCGGCGGGCGGCCCGGTGCTCGATCGGTGGGGGGTCAGTGGTCGGTGGTCGGGACGGGGCCGCCGGGGGTGGCCTCGGGGTCGGGGCCCTTGGCTGCTTCGGTCTCGCTGTAGATGTCGGGTTCGAGGTAGATGACGCGGGCGATGGGGACGGCCTCGCGGATGCGGGCCTCGGCGGCGTCGATGGCGTCGGCGATCTCGGTGGCCGTGTCGTCGTGCTGGACGGCGATCTTGGCGGCGACGAGGAGTTCCTCGGGGCCGAGGTGGAGGGTGCGCATGTGGATGACGCGGGTGACGGTGTCGCCGTCGACGGCGGCCTTGGCGATCTTCTCGACGTCCTCGGCGCCGGCGGCCTCGCCGAGGAGGAGGGACTTGGTCTCGGCGGCGAGGACGATGGCGATCAGGATGAGCAGGATGCCGATGCAGAGGGTGCCGATGCCGTCCCAGAGGCCGTCGCCGGTGAGCAGGGCGAGGCCGACGCCGCCGAGGGCGAGGATCAGGCCGACGAGCGCGCCGAGGTCCTCCAGGAGGACGACGGGCAGTTCGGGGGCCTTGGCGTGGCGGACGAACTCGGTCCAGGACTTCTTGCCGCGCAGGGCGTTGGATTCCTTGATGGCGGTCCGGAAGGAGAACGACTCGGCGATGATCGCGAAGACGAGGACGCCGACGGGCCAGTACCAGGCCTCGATCTCGTGCGGGTGCTTGATCTTCTCGTAGCCCTCGTAGATGGCGAACATGCCGCCGACGGAGAAGAGGACGATGGAGACGAGGAAGGCGTAGATGTAGCGCTCGCGGCCGTAGCCGAAGGGGTGTTGCGGGGTGGCCTCGCGCTGGGCTTTCTTGCCGCCGAGGAGGAGCAGGCCCTGGTTGCCGGAGTCGGCGAGGGAGTGCACGGACTCGGCGAGCATCGATGACGAGCCACTGAAGATGAACGCCACGAATTTCGCTAGCGCGATCGCGAGGTTGGCGCCGAGCGCCGCCACGATCGCCTTGGTTCCGCCTGACGCACTCATGTGTCCGAGTTGTCCCTTCGCCTACGCAAGTGTGCTGCACGTCTGCCTTGGCTTGGGCACACGCGTTCGTCCGTCACCGGCCGGGCTTTGCCCGCCTTTTGCAGTGGGCATTGTTGCAGCCCGGTCCGGTGTCGGTGCGCCGGGCTGTGGATAAGTTCCGTGGGCCGGGGTGCGGATGGGGGTCAGGCGACCACGGTGGCGCGGAAGAGGGTGCCGGTTCCGGACACTTCGACCGTTTCGCCCGCCAGTACGAAGACGGACTGGCCGGGGGCGAGCGTGTGTTCGCCCGCACGCACGGTACCGGCCGTGCAGAGCAGGATCTGCGGAGTCGCGCGCGTGAGGTCGCGTGCGGTGCCCCCTTCGGGGAGGAGATGGCGGGAGAGGCGGAACTCGTCGATGGGGGTCTCGTAGACCTCCTCGCCCTCGGGGGACGCCTCGGGGCGCAGTACGCCGGGGTCGGTCGCCTCGAAGCGGACGATGCGCAGGAGTTCGGGGACGTCGACATGCTTGGGGGTGAGGCCGCAGCGCAGGACGTTGTCGGAGTTGGCCATGATCTCGACGCCGAGGCCGTTGAGGTAGGCGTGCGGGATGCCGGCGCCGAGGAACAGGGCCTCGCCGGGCTGCAGGCGGACGTGGTTGAGGAGCATGGCGGCGATGACGCCGGGATCGCCGGGGTAGTGGTGGGCGATCTCGGCGTACGGGGTGTACTCGCCGCCGAGACGGGCGCAGGCGGCCGCGGCCTCGTTGACCGTGGTGGTCATGGCCTCCGGGTCGGCGCCCAGGATCGCCGTCAGCACCTCGCGCAGGGCGGCCTCTTCCGGGTGGGCGTGGAGGAGGTCGACGTACGGCTTGAGGGAGTCGACGTCGAGGCCGGCGAGCAGGTCGGCCGCGCGGAGCGGGTCGCGGAAGCCGCAGAGGCCGTCGAACTCGGTGAGGGCGCAGATCAGTTCGGGCTTGTGGTTGGCGTCCTTGTAGTTGCGGTGGCCGGCGTCGATCGGGATGCCTCGGCGCTCCTCGTCCTCGTAACCCTCCCTGGCCTGTTCGAGGTTGGGGTGGACCTGGAGGGAGAGGGGGGCGCCGGCGGCGAGGATCTTCAGGAGGAAGGGGAGGCGGGGGCCGAACTTTTCGACCGTTTGGATTCCCAACTCGCGTTCCGGTGCCTCGTCGATCACCTCGTTGAGGGGCCCTCGTCCGGTGCGTGAGGGGGCGCCGGGGTGGGCTCCCATCCACATCTCCGCCTGTGGCTCGCCGGTCGGGGCCACGCCGAGGAGGTTCGGGATGGCGGTGGCCGAGCCCCAGGCGTAGGGGCGGACGGTGTTGTCGAGGCGGTCCATGCTGTGTGTTTCTCCGTACGTGGGGAGCCTGCCGGCCCCTGGTCGGGGTCGGACTCCGTTCGGGAGGCTCCGTAGGGGGCGGTGTCCGGTGAAGATCGGGGAGTCGGGGCCGGGTTCCCGTAAGGATCAGGCTCCGGAAGCGAGCGAGAGGTAAACGGCGGCGAAATCCGTGATGGCGATCATCTCGGCGAGGGTCTCCAGGTCGCTGCCCTCTTCGGGTTCCAGCTCGCTGATCGCGGTGTCGTGGCTGAGGGCGAGTTCGCGGGCGGCGGGGACGGCGCTCAGACCGCCGTTCGGCCGGTCGCGCAGGAGCACCACGCGCGCGTGGAGGGCGGGTGGTTCCTCGACGCGGTCGCGGAAGAAGTCGTCGGGGTCGGCGCTCGCGGCCAGCGGGCCGGAGAGCAGCACGGTGTGCGAGGCGAGGGCTTCCGGCAGTTGGGCGGCCACGGCGGGGCGGCCCGCCAGTTCGGCGAGAGCGGCGGAGAAGCGGCGGCCCACCGGGCCCGCGGCCTGCCCCTCGGTCCAGATCACCGGCAGCGCGTCGGCGAGCTCGGCGGCGAGGGTCTTGGCGGGGTTGCTGTAGGTGGCGATGGCGGGTCCGCAGCGCTCTGCCACGTGGTCGAGGCGGTCGGCGACCTTCGCCAGGGCGTCCGGCGGGGCCGCGACCAGGCCGGTGCGGTCGAGGAGGGCGAGCATCGGGGTGAGCAGGGCCCACAGGACGCCCGGGGCGGCGGCGCCGAGGGGCACCTCCTGCTCGTACGGGCCGGTCGCCATCGGTACGAAGAGGCCGTGGGCGCCTGTCACCGCTTCGGCGACCGGGGTACGGGCCGGGGCGACGGCGACGACCGTGGCGCCCCTGCGGTAGGCCTGCTCGACCAGGAGCGTGAGGCCGGGTTCGCTGCCGTCGGCGGTGGCGACCAGCAGGAGGTCGACCGGGCCCGCCCAGCCGGGGAGGTCCCAGCGCAGCGCGCCGGGGGCGGGGGCGACGCCCGTGGGGTGAATGCGGGTGAGGGGGCAGCCGGCACCCGCCAGGGCGCCCAGCAGGTCGGCGACGCCCGCCGAGGCCATGCCCGGGCCCGCGATCAGCAGGGCGCGCGGGCGGCCGTCCGGTTTGAGTTCGGGGATGCCGGCCTCCGTGCCGAGGCGGATGGCCGTGCGGACCCTCGCGCCCGCCTCGGCGGCGCCACGGAGCAGGTCGCGGCGGTCCGCCTCCGACAAGGCGTCGGGGGTGTCTAGCAGCGATTCGTCGAGCATGGGCGGCAGCCTCCGATCGCTGGGTGCCCTGGTGCGCCGATGCGCCGGGTTCCGGGGTTTTCGGAACTCCGGGTATCCCTACCCGTAAGGGTGCGCCCGCGTGCGGTGTGGCGGGCAGGTGTGTGGCTACGCGGGGCGGCGGGCCTCGTCGACGAGGAGTACGGGGATGCCGTCCCGGATGGGGTAGGCGAGGCCGCAGTCCTGGCTCGTGCAGGTCAGCTCCGTGTCCTCCTCGGTGAGGGGGGCGTGGCAGGCCGGGCAGGCGAGGATCTCCAGGAGGCCGGCTTCGAGCGGCATGTCTCGGGTCCCTTCGGGAGCGGGTTCTGTGGGGTGCGGCCTGGTCAGAGTACCGCCGTCGGGGTTGCGCCGCCGGGGTTGGGGCGGCCGTCCGTGGGGTGGGGCCTGGGTGGGAGTCCGTGGTCGGCGCTGGTGTCGGTAGGGAGTGTTTCGCCCCCGCCGCCCCTACCCGTCCCATCCCCAGGGGCCTGGCCCCTTCGACCCCGGTTCGGGGCTGCGCCCCCTGGGTGCCTACCAGCTCGGGAGGGCCGGGTCGGTTGGCGGGTGCGGGATGTGTGTGGTTGTTCGCGCAGTTCCCCGCGCCCCTGAAAAAGACCGGGGCTGCGCCCGGTTTTTTCAGTCACCCCGCCCTGTCCGCACCCCCGGCCTCGCCCGCCTCCGCGCCTTCGCACCGGTCCGCGGCCTCGGCTCCATCCACACGCCGGCCCTCGTCCTCGGCCCTGTTCACCTCGCCCCCGTCCGCTCCCTCGCCCCATCCGCGTCCTCACCCGGGCTCAGCCCCTGATGCCCGGGCTCAGCCCCTGATGATTGCCAATACCTCGTCCCTCACCTTGGTCATCGTTGGCTCGTCTCGGGCCTCGGTGTTCAGGCGGAGGAGGGGTTCTGTGTTGGAGGGGCGGACGTTGAACCACCAGTCGGGGGAGGTGACCGTCAGGCCGTCGAGGTTGTCCAGGGTCACGTCCTCGCGGCTCTCGTACGCGGCCTTGACGGCGGCGATACGGCCGGCCTGGTCGGCGACCGTGGAGTTGATCTCGCCGGAGCCCGCGTAGCGGTCGTACTGGGCGACCAGGGCGGAGAGGGGGGCTTCCTGGCCTCCCAGAGCCGCCAGGACGTGGAGGGCGGCCAGCATGCCCGTGTCGGCGTTCCAGAAGTCCGCGAAGTAGTAGTGGGCGGAGTGCTCGCCGCCGAAGATGGCGCCGGACCTGGCCATCTCGGCCTTGATGAAGGAGTGGCCCACGCGCGTGCGTACGGGGGTGCCGCCGTTCTCCCTGACCACCTCGGGGACGGACCAGGAGGTGATCAGGTTGTGGATGATCGTGCCCTTGCCGCCGTGCTTGGCGAGTTCGCGGGCGGCGACCAGGGCGGTGATCGCGGACGGCGGGACGCCGACTCCCCGCTCGTCGACGACGAAGCAGCGGTCGGCGTCGCCGTCGAAGGCGATGCCCAGGTCGGCGCCCTCCTCGCGGACCCGCTTCTGGAGGTCGACGATGTTCGCCGGGTCCAGGGGGTTCGCCTCGTGGTTCGGGAACGTGCCGTCCAGCTCGAAGTACATCGGGACCAGGGTCAGCGGCAGGCCGGCGAAGACCGTGGGGACCGTGTGGCCGCCCATGCCGTTGCCCGCGTCGACGACCACCTTCAGGGGGCGGATGGAGGTCACGTCGACGAGGCCGCGGAGGTGCGCCGCGTAGTCCTTCAACGTGTCGCTCTGGGTGATCGTTCCCGGTGTGGCGGCGGGCTCCGGGGCGTCCGACTCGCTCCAGGTCTCGACCAGTGCGCGGATCTCGGCGAGGCCGGTGTCCTGGCCGACGGGGGCGGCGCCCGCGCGGCACATCTTGATGCCGTTGTACTGGGCGGGGTTGTGGGAGGCCGTGAACATCGCGCCCGGCAGGTCCAGCGCGCCCGACGCGTAGTACAGCTGGTCCGTCGAGCAGAGGCCGATCTCGGTGACGTCCACCCCGAGGGCCGCCGCCCCGCGCGCGAAGGCACGCGACAGGCCCGGCGAGGAGGGCCGCATGTCGTGGCCGACGACTATGGCGTCCGCGTCCGTCACCCGCGCGAAGGCCGCGCCGAAGAGCTCGGCGAGGGTCTCGTCCCACTGGTCCGGGACCACCCCGCGTACGTCGTACGCCTTCACGATCGTCGACAGATCCGCCACGGCCAAACCCTCCTGAAGTCCTCACCGGTCACCACACCGGTCACCACAAACTACCCGCCACCACTGACAGTCGGCCGGGTGATCGCCGAGGACACTTCCGCGATGCCTCGCGGTCATCTCACGGAAGCATCCACTCCAGTACGGGGGTGCTCTGTCCCACCACGATCAGGCACATCACCAGCAGCAGACCGAGGCTCCAGGGGAGCACTTTGCGGAGCAGGTCTCCCTCGCGGCCGGCGAGGCCGACGGCCGCGCAGGCGATGGTCAGGTTCTGCGGGGAGATCATCTTGCCGAGGACGCCGCCGGAACTGTTGGCGGCGGCGAGCAGTTCGGGCGACAGGCCCGACTGTTGCGCGGCGCTCACCTGGAGGGCGCCGAAGAGGGCGTTGGCGGAGGTGTCGGAGCCGGAGACCGCGACGCCGAACCAGCCCAGCACCGGCGACAGGAAGGCGAGCCCGGCGCCGGCCGCCGCCACGAAGTGCCCGATGGTGGCGGCCTGTCCGGAGAGGTTCATGACGTAGGCGAGCGCCAGGACGGAGGTCACGGTGAGGATCGCGAACCGCAGTTCGCGCACGGTGGCTGCCCACTCCCTGACGGCCACGCGCGCGTGGACCCCCAGTACGACCGCCGTGCACAGTCCGGCGAGCAGCACCAGGGTGCCGCCCGTGGACACGATCGGCCAGGTGAAGACGTTGCCCCCTACGGGGTCGCCGTCCGGGTCGGCGACGTCCAGGAAGGGCCAGTCGTACGTCTGTGTCGCCCCGGCCAGCCAGTCCTTGATCGCGGGGATCTGGGCGATCGAGAAGATGACGACGATGAGGGCGTACGGGGCGTAGGCGCGCAGGACTTCGTGCGGCGGGTCCTGTTCGTCGAGGTCCTCGCTGCGTACGCCGGTGAGGACGGCGGCGCGTACGGGTTCGGCAGCGGGTTTGCGGGCGCCGGGTACGGCGACGAGGGCGCCCGCTCCCAGCAGGGCGGCGCCGATGTCGGCGAGTTGGGCGGAGACGTAGTTGGAGGCGATGAACTGGCCGACGGCGAAGGCGAGTCCGCAGACGAGGGCGGGCGCCCAGGTCTCGCGCAGCCCGCGTCGGCCGTCCACCAGGCCGACGAGGACGAGCGGTACGACGAGTGCGAGCAGCGGTGTCTGCCGGCCGACCACGGACGCGACGGTGTCCAGGGGCAGTTCGGTGACCTGGGCGAGCGTCACGACCGGTGTGCCCATGGCGCCGAAGGCGACGGGCGCGGTGTTGGCGACGAGTGCGACGACGGCCGCCTTCACCGGTTCGAAGCCGAGGGCGACGAGCATCACCGAGCAGATGGCGACCGGCGCGCCGAAGCCGGCGAGCGCCTCCAGGAGCGCGCCGAAGCAGAACGCGACGACGAGCGCCTGGATGCGCGGGTCGTCGGAGAGGCGGCCGAAGGAGCGGCGGAGGATGTCGAAGTGGCGGGTGTGGACCGTCATTCGGTACACCCACAGGGCGTTGACGACGATCCACATGATCGGGAAGAGGCCGAACACGGCGCCCTGGGCGGCGCTGGAGAGCGTTTGGCCGAGCGGCATGCGGAAAGCCAGCCAGGCGACCAGAACGGCCGCCAGAAGGCCGATCAGCCCCGCGAGATGCGCCTTCAGGCGTACGCCGCCGAGCAGGACCAGGACGATCACCAGGGGCAAGGTCGCGACGAGGGCGGACAGGCCGAGCGAACCGGCCACGGGTTCCAGTTCCTGGACGTACACGGGCGCCTCCCTGGATTCCACGGGATTCCGCGATGCGGAAAGCGGTTTCACACGGGCACCGGAATGGTCGTGTCCGCGACAACCGCGCGTCAACAGGGCCGCATCACTGAACGGAACGGGGAGGGGCGGAAAAGAGCCACGCGGACAACGGGCCCGCGCGCGGCGTCAGTTGTCGGGGCTGCGCAGGATGCGGAGGTGGCCCCGGCGGGCGACCTCCATCGGGTCGGCCGTGCGGGCGTTGCCGCCGGCCTCCGCCGCGCGCTGCTGCGGACGGGCCGCCTCGCGTACGGCGTTGGCGAGGGCTTCCAGGTCGTCGCCGCTGGGGCGGGCCGGGGCCGAGCCGTCCAGGAGTCGTACGACCTCCCAGCCGCGCGGGGCGGTCAGGCGCTCGGAGTGCTCGGCGCACAGGTCGTAGCAGTGGGGTTCGGCGTAGGTCGCGAGGGGGCCGAGGACCGCGGTCGAGTCGGCGTAGACGTACGTCAGCGTCGCGACGGCGGGACGGCCGCAAGCGGTGCGCGAACAGCGACGTACAGGGCTCACGAGGTTGGACGGTACCGCACTCTTGAGCGGGCCGCGACGACTGGCCACCAGGTCACTCCACCGTGTCGTGGTGTGAAACGTCCCACACACCCCATGGAACCCACCGCGTTGACCTGCGAGTAACCCACCGTCCGGGATGCCGAACAGTCGGCAACTCGATCAATTTTCGGTATAAACCAGGCAATTGGCGCTGGTTCGCCGGTCTCGGAGAGATATGGAATCAAGCCCAACCTTGGCTGGAATGGTCATCCCGCGACATGGGGTTCGCCCCCTAGGGGCATCGCGTCGCGGCGAGCCGGTTGGACACGGCGGACGTGTGCAGGTCAGTCGCGTCCGGCCCGCTCGCCGGGCCGGAGTGTGGGGTCGGGCGCGTAGTCCTCGCGAGGACTACGCTTCGCAGGTGATGGACAACCTCGTACCGCCCCGTGCCTCCTCCGCACCCGGGCCCCGCCGCCGAGACCGGCACGGCAGGGGGATGCGCGGGCCGATCGCGCCGCCCCAGGTCCCGCTGGCGGCCAGTCGTGCCGAGGTCTTCGCGGATCTTGTGCAGGATTCCGTGGAGCGGCTGGAGCGGCGGTGGCCGCAGCTTGCCGATATCGACTTCCTCGTGCTTGAGGTGCCCCGGCTGGACGGGCCGGGGGACGGGCCCTGGAACGACGAGGCCGTGCCGCTCGGGGGGATCGTGCCGGCGCGGGAGGGGCGGCCGGCTCGGGTTGTCGTCTATCGGCGGCCGGTCGAGATCCGGACCAAGGGGCGGGATGAGCGGGCGGCGCTGGTGCATGAGGTTGTGGTGGAGCAGGTGGCGGAGTTGCTGGGGTTGAATCCGGAGACGGTTGATCCTCGGTATGGGGAGGACTGACCGTCGGTGGGGGTGCGGGTGGGTTGGTTGTTTCGCCCCCGCCGCCCCTACCCGTCCCGTCACCAGGGGCTGCGCCCCTTCGACCCCGCTTCTGGGGGCTGCCGCCCCCAGGCCCCCGCTGAGATGAGTGCCACCGTGCGGGTTCGTCGTGGTTGCCCGCGCCGTTCCCCGCGCCCCTTTCAAGCGCCTTCGGCGCTTTCAGGGGCGCTGCAGGATCGACAAGTCCTGTTCCGCCTCCGGGACCGCCACTGTTCCGCGGTCGTCCGGGAGGGTTTGGATGGTGAAGGCGGGGACGGTGTCCAGTTTGGCTTCCAGGGTGCGGGAGGCGTAGACCGGGGGGCCCGAGAGGGATTCGACCGTGAGGGCGTAGGTGCCCTTCAGGCCGGTGGGGGTGGGCAGGTCGACGTTCTGGGTCGTGCCTTCCTCGATCGTGAACGTCTTGGTCGTGGGCTCGCCCCCTTCGGTGCCCGCCGAGGCCGTGACCTTGACCTTCGCCGTGCCGGTGGGGGCCGTGAGGGCGAGGGTGGTGCCCTTGGCCCGGTTGTCGGTGACCGTCGCCCGGGCGCCCACGGGGCGGGTGGCGGGGATGTAGGCGGTCTCCTTGTCGCCGCCGGTGCCCCGGATCACCCTCAGGGCGGCCACGACCGGGATCGACTCGTCCGTGGGGGTGAGGTAGATCGAGCCCGGCTCGCCGCGCGTGACGTCGCCCAGGTCGGCCGTGGCCGTCATGCCCGCCTTGATGTGCAGGCTCTCGTTGCCGGCGGGGGTGATCGGGCCCGTCGGTGAGGCCAGGCGGATCTTCAGGTCGGCGTCCGTGTCACCGGGGGTGAAGGCGATGAGCTGGACGGACTTGGCGTCCTCGGGGATGCCGGGGAGTACCACGCTGCCCGCCGGGTCGGCGGTGGCGGTGAGCCAGTCGCCGCCCACCTTTTTGTCGAGGGCCTGGAGGGCGGCGCCGACCCGGCCGCTGCGGACGCTGACGTGGACCGTGAGGTCGGCCTCCTTCTCCGTGACGAGCGTCGACAGCAGAACCGGCTCGGTGGAGCGGGGCATGACCGTGATGCCGTCCCCCACCGTCGACTTCAGGGCGCCGTCCTTGCCGTAGAGCTCGATGTCGACAACGGCCGCCGAGTCGTCCGGGTTGGTGAGGTGGACGTAGTCCGTGCGGTCCGCGGCCGTGCTGCCGCCCGGGAACCAGAACTCCGTGTCCGGGGCGGTGCAGTTGACGCCGAGCAGCCCTCGGCCGGTGCCGACGGCGACCTCCGTCGTCTCCTGGACCGTCCAGCCGGGGGCGAACTTCCCCTGGGCCGTGCCGATCAGCGCGGGTGTGTCGGCGCTGTCGGCATCGGCGGTCACGGGCGTGCCGGGTTCCTTCACTTCGAGAACCGGTTTGTTCGCCTTATCGCTTTCGCCGGTCTTCTTGTCCTCGCCCTCGTCCTCGTCCTTGTCCGGGGACTGGGAAGGGGACGGGGAGTCCGCCGCGTCCGCCTCCTCCGCGCGCGTCAGTTCCGCACTGCCCTCGTTCCCGCTGCTCTTGGTGACGGGGGTGAAGGACGTGTACGTGGTCTCCCCCACGTCCGAGGTGCTCGGCTGGGGGCAGAGCAGGCCCGTGCGCTCCACGGGGAGTTGGGCCGCCGCCTTGGCGGAGGTGTCGCCGGTCGAGGTGTCGGGTGCGGACAGCGTGGCGAAGCCCGTGACGGCGGCCAGCGCGGTCACGCCGGCGATCAGGGACAGGGTCTGGCGGTTCACTGCTGGCTCCCGTCGGGGCGCTCACTATCGGCGCCGGTGCCGTGCGACGGGTCGTACGTCGCGTCATAGCCCTGGGTGTACGTCTGGTCGTACGAGGCCGGGTTGCCCCCGTAGGAGGCGTACGGGTCGTACTGGGCGCCCTGATAGGGGTCGGCCTGGTAGTGCTGCTGGTCGTAGGTGCCCGCCGGGTACTGCTGGGCGTTCTGGAACTGCTGGTCGTACTGGCCGTATTCGGCGCCCGCGTGGCCCGGGGTGTCCCAGCCGTCGTACGACTGCTGCTGCGGGACGGGGGCCGCGACCGGGGCCTGAGCCGGAGGTGGGGGCAGGTCGGGGTCGGCGGACTTCTCGGCCTCGGCCTCCGCCTGGGCGCGCAGTCGGCGGGCGCGGCGGCCGTCGCCGGTGATGTCCTGGGCGGGGACGGCGACCGGCTCGTCCGGGAGGTCGTCGTCGACGTCCCGGCGGCGTCCGGGGAGGGCGAGGACGACGAGGACGACCGCGAGCGAGCCCTGGGCCCACAGCCAGCCGGTGTGGCCGAAGGGGGTGTCGAAGGTGACGTCCAGCTTTCCGCCGTCGACGGGCAGTTGGAAGCCCTGGGCCCAGCCGTCGACCGTGGTGGGGGTGAGCGGCTTTCCGTCGAGGGTGGCGGTCCAGGACTCGTCGGCGGTGTCGGCGAGGCGCAGGACCCGGCCCGAGCCGCCGGCCGGGATGGTGGCGTGCACGTCGACGGGACCGGCGGCGACGGCCTTGGGATCGCCCGAGGATGCCTCGATGGTGACGCGGGAGACCTGGCGGTCCACCCGCCACAGGGCGCTGCCGTCCTGCTGGCTGAGGCGGCTCAGGCCGGGCGTGGCGTCCAGGACGCGGCTGACCTCGCGTGGGGCGCCCTGGCGGACGAGGACGTAGCGGACGGCGAAGCCGCCCAGTTCGTCGGCCTGGTCGGCGCCGGAGCCGGCGACCAGGTTGGCGACGACCTTGTCGAGCTGCTCGTTCTCGCCCGCCACTGCGGTGAGTTCGGCGTCGCCGAGGCGGACGCCGGAGCCTCGGACCAGGGTGTAGGAGACCTTGGCGGTGGTGGTGCTGTCGAGGACAAGGGTGCGGGCCTGGTCGCGGGTGCCGCTCTCCTCGGCGACGAACGCGGGCACCTGGACGGGGTCGCGGCGCTTGAGGGGTCCGTCGGCGCCGCCGAGCATCCATCCGGCGGCGGCGAGCAGCGGGCCCACGGCGGCGGCGAGCGCGATGAGGACGGCCACCGGCTGGCGCCAGCCGAAGCTCTGCTCGGCCACACGCGCGCGTGCGCCGTCGGCGCCCAGGGTGGCGGCGCCGAGGAGGGCGAGGCCGTAGACGAGGGTGGCGGGACCGGCCCAGGCGGAGCCGTTGGACAGGACGGCGAAGACGAGGCCCACCAGGGCGGCCGTCCAGGCGGTCCGGATTCCCAACTGACGCTCCGAGCGCAGCAGGGCGGCCAGTGCGGCCAGGACGATGCCGATGAGGGTGAGGCCGCCGACCGTGCCCGGACCGCCGGGGCTGATGCCGAGCAGATCGGTCGCGGAGGCCGCGCTCGCCCCGTATTCCAGGCCGGCTTCCTGGAAGAAGCCGGACGGCAGCAGCGTCAGCGACCAGGGGGCGAGGAGCAGCAGCGGGGTGCCCAGTTGGACCAGGAAGCGCGGCCCGTAGGCGGTGATCTCGCGGCGGCGTACGGCGAGGAGCCCGACGCCGAGGACCAGCGCGATGGGCCACACGATCGGGGTGAACGCGGTGGTGATCGTCAGCAGCAGCGCGTACGCCCAGGTGGCGCGCCAACTGCCGCGCGCCCCCGTGCTGTTCGTGAGCCCTCCTGCGGCGGCGCCCGCGCGGGCCATCAGGGGCAGCAGGATCGCGAGGACACAGGTGCCGATGCGCCCGCCCGCGAGGGCGCCGGTGACGGCCGGCAGGAAGGCGTAGACGACGGCCGCCCACGCGCGCAGCAGCCGGGACTCGACCAGGGGCCGGGAGGCGAAGTACGCGGTGAAGCCGGCCAGCGGGACGGAGGCCACGACCAGCAGGGTGACCGCGAGTCCGGCGGAGCCGAACAGCAGGGAGGCGAGCAGGGCCACGATCGCGAGGTAGGGCGGCGCGGCCTCCGTGCCGCCGGTGCCGACCGCGTGCCAGGCGTCCGCGTAGCGCGACCACAGTGCGGAGGAGTCGGCGGGGGCGGGCAGCAGGGCGCCGCCCATGAGCGCGCCGCCGCTGAGCAGGGAGCGGCAGGCGATCAGCGAGGCGAGGAGGAGCAGGGCGAAGAGCACGGGGCCGGGTTTGCGCGCGACGCGCTTGAGCCGGGCGAACTGCTCGACCTCCAGGAAGTCGGCGTCGTCGTCACCGGGCCCGGACTCGACCGCGCCGCCGTGCCGTCCGGCCGCCGGGGACTCGGCGTCGGAGCGGCCGAACAGATCGCCCGCCGCCTGTTCGACGGTGGCCCGGACGGTGGCGCCGGGCGGCGGGAACAGCGCCCGCAGCTCGCCCTTGTCGATCTGTGAGCGGCCTCGCTTGCCGCGTCCGGCGATGATCCGCTCGGGTCGCAGCAGCACGCTCAGCAGACCGCGGACCTCGTCGAGGGCTTGTCCGGGGACCTTGCCGACGAGGTAGGCCACGACCCTGAGGAGCGTGCCGAGGACGATACGCAGCAGCACCCAGGGAAGCTGCGGCGTACGGGAGTTGACGAGGAGGGTGTAGACGGCGCCCGCCTTGTCGACCATGTGCGGGGAGGCGGCGGAGCGGCCCACGCAGTCGACGGTGCGGCGCTCTCGGGAGGCGGCCTCGGCGTGCCGTACGACCGCTTCGGGGGCGACGAGGACGCGGTGGCCGGCGTCGGTGGCACGCCAGCACAGGTCGACGTCGTCACGCATCAGGGGCAGTCGGCGGTCGAAGCCGCCCAACGCCTCGAAGATGTCGCGGCGGATCAGCATGCCGGCGGTGGAGACGGCGAGGCTGGGTTTGACGTGGTCGTGCTGGCCCTGGTCCTGTTCGCGGCGGTCCAGGCCGGTCCAGCGGCGGCCGGAGTCGGCGATGGTGACGCCGACCTCCAGGAGCTGACGGCGGTCGTACCAGCCGCGCAGCTTGGGGCCGACGACGGCCACGTCGTCACGGCCCAGCTCGCGTTCGTTCTCCACGACGCGCAGCAGTTGGGCGAGGGCGTCCGGTTCGGGGGCGGAGTCGTCGTGGAGCAGCCACAGCCACTGGACCGGCTCGCCGTGCGGGAGCTCGGGCATGTCGTACGCGTCGTCGCGCCAGGTGCGGGTGACGGGGTCCCAGCCGCTGGGGCGCCTCAGATACGCGAGGTCGTCCTGGGTGAGCACGCCCGCGGTGCGGTTGGCCTCGTCGACGGCCTGGCCGAAACCGGTGCGTCGCGCGAGATGCAGCACACGGTCGGGGCCGAGGGCGTCGGCGAGGAGCTGGGCGGAGTCGTCCGCGCTGCCGGTGTCGGCCGCCATGACGCTCTGGACGGGGCGCTCCTGGCCGAGCAGCCCGGCGAGCGCGTCGGGCAGCCAGCGGGCGCCGTCGTGCGCGACGAGGACCGCGGTCACCACATGGCGTGGGAACTCGGGAGTGGCAGCGTCGTGGTGGGCTGCCGGGTGGCTGTGCACGGACATCGAGGTACGGGCCCCGGTTCGATGGACTGCGGTGGACGTCTGTGTCCGGCGGGGACAGCGGGACGTCTCGGACGAGGGCCCACACTAACGGCAATGCAAAAGGGGCGGCGCGGAGCGCCTCGGTGAGGGGTGGTGGCCGGGAGACGGGCGGGCAGGGCGGCCCGCCGCCTGTGGATAACCCACCTGCGACGGGCCGTTGCTTCCGGTGGTCTCAGACCGCGGCCTTCTTCAGACGGCGGCGTTCGCGCTCCGACAGACCGCCCCAGATCCCGAATCGTTCGTCGTTGGCGAGGGCGTATTCGAGGCACTCGGAGCGGACCTCGCAGGCGAGGCAGACCTTCTTGGCCTCGCGGGTCGAGCCGCCCTTCTCGGGGAAGAAGGACTCGGGATCGGTCTGGGCGCACAGCGCGCGCTCCTGCCAGCCGAGTTCCTCGTCCGCGTCGTCGACCAGCAGTTGCTGCACGAGCTCGGTCATGTGCGCCCCTCGTCCGTCCTTCGCGTCCCCGTCGTGCGGCCGTTACCGATTTCGGCTGAACGACACGAGTGAAATTACAAGTGTGCTGCTACGGGCGAGTCAAGCCGAGATCTGC
Organism: Streptomyces sp. NPDC002643; assembly: GCF_053592555.1. NCBI lineage: Bacteria > Bacillati > Actinomycetota > Actinomycetes > Kitasatosporales > Streptomycetaceae > Streptomyces > Streptomyces sp. NPDC002643. Next base: position 55,049 of record NZ_JBSFVY010000042.1, on the reverse strand, counting down.
TATTGGGCCCCTTATTCACTCTGCGGAACCAAGGCTATGCGGAAAGTGTTCAAATCGGCATAAACCTGACAGCAGCTTGGCGGCGGACGGGAGTTCTCGAAGTACGGGGCGAGGTCTCCCTTCCTTACGGAGGAAGACGCCCCGGAGTTCGATCTCGTTCCGACGTGTTTCAGCCGACTCGCTCCGGGCGTGCCCGGTGGTGCCGTACCCGGGCGTGCCCGGTTGTGGCCATGTCTCCCCGGCGCCCCATGCACAAACCTTTCGCCGCGCGGATGCACCGGAAGAGGTGAACCGGCATCCACATACCGGACGTGAAGTTGACAGCGGAGGTGTGAACCGCTGTCCTAGTGGGCATGCTCGCGAACTTGGCACTCACCTCGACCCGCTCCGCCGGGTCCCTCGGTGCTGTCCGCGCTCGCCGTAGCTGTCGCTGTTGCTGTCCCAGCTGTTGAGCCCTACGCGCTCCGGCTGTCACTGAGCCCATCCCGGCTCGGTCGTCGTTCCCTTCTTGCCCGCACCAGGGCGACCGTGTCCCGCCCGTGACCCGGGTGGGCGGCATTACGACACCCAGACCTCCCCCACGTACTCCGCCGAGGAACACCTCACTCCATGAACAGCGACAGCGACGTACAGATCGCCGGCGACATCCTCGAAGTACCGCACCTGCTGCAGGCACCGCGCCAACATCCCGTCACCGTGGCCGAGTTCGCCGGACTCGCCCGCTCCATCGCCGAGGACCGCGCCCAGTGGGAGCGCCTCGTCGAGTACGACGCCGCGACCCGCTGGTACCACCGGCTGCGCACCGGCCCCGGCTACGAGGTGTGGCTGCTGTCCTGGGTGCCGGGTCAGGGCACCGGCCTCCACGACCACGGCGGCTCCTCCGGGGTCATGACCGTCCTGGAGGGCACGCTCACCGAGCACACCGACCGGGGCACACGGGTGCTGGAGACCGGCGCGCAGCGGGTGTTCGCGCCCGGGTACGCGCACGAGGTCGTCAACGACACCCTGGAACCGGCCATAAGCCTGCACATCTACTACCCCGGGCTGACGGACATGCCGATGCTCCCCCAGTCTCAACTCCGTTCGACCGGGGGGACCCCCATGAAGGCGTGCGCGGTGGAGGCGGGGACGGAGACGGAGACGGAGACGGCGGCGGCCGTCGCGGGGTGAGGGGGACACCGCGCGAGCGGGAAACCCACCGCCCACGCGAGCGGGAGGCCGGCGGCACGCGCGCGTGAGGGTCAAGAAGCGGGCACGCGCGCGGGTGCGGAAGCGTCGGTGTGTGCGGTCGGCCGAAAATCGGTCGTGGTCACGGCCCGGCGGTCCGTTGTCGTACCTGCCTGCAAGACTGCTCCCATGCGCATTGTGGTTCTGGCAGGTGGCATCGGGGGTGCCCGGTTTCTGCGGGGTCTGAAGCGGGCCGTGCCGGAGGCGGAGATCACGGTCATCGGCAACACCGGTGACGACATCCACCTCTTCGGGCTGAAGGTCTGCCCCGACCTCGACACGGTGATGTACACGCTCGGCGGCGGCATCAACGAGGAGCAGGGCTGGGGGCGGGCCGACGAGACCTTCCATCTCAAGGAGGAGCTCGCGGCGTACGGCGTCGGGCCGGAGTGGTTCGGGCTCGGGGACCGGGACTTCGCCACCCACATCGTGCGGACGCAGATGATCGGCGCCGGTTATCCGCTGAGCGCGGTCACGGAGGCGCTGTGCGACCGGTGGAAGCCGGGCGTCCGGCTGCTGCCGATGACCGACGACCGCGTCGAGACCCATGTGGCCGTCACGCTGCCCGACAGCGGCTCCGCCGAGGGCACCGGCGAGCGCAAGGCGATCCACTTCCAGGAGTACTGGGTGCGGCTGCGGGCCTCCGTGCCGGCCGAGGCGATCGTGCCGGTCGGCGCCGAGCAGGCGAAGCCCGCGCCGGGCGTCCTGGAGGCCATCGCGGCGGCGGACGTGATCCTCTTCCCGCCGTCCAACCCCGTCGTCTCGGTCGGCACCATCCTCGCCGTACCCGGTATCCGGGAGGCGATCGCCGAGGCCGGGGTGCCGGTCGTCGGGCTCTCCCCCATCGTCGGGGACGCGCCCGTGCGGGGCATGGCCGACAAGGTCCTCGCCGCCGTCGGCGTCGAGTCCAACGCCGCCGCGGTCGCCGAGCACTACGGCTCCGGGCTGCTCGACGGCTGGCTGGTGGACACCGTGGACGCGGGCGCCGTGGAGCGGGTCGAGACCGCCGGGATTCGCTGCCGGGCCGTCCCCCTGATGATGACGGACCTGGACGCGACGACGGCCATGGCCCGCGAGGCGCTGGCCCTGGCGGAGGAGGTGCGGGGCGCGTGAGCGGGGAGGCGACGGGGGTCGAGAACGCTGAGGGTTCGGCCGAGGCTCGCGGCACGGTGGGCGCAGAAGGCGAGGCTCGCGGCACGGTGGGCGCTGAGGGTGGGGGCTCGGGTGGTGCCGGTGGGTTTCGTGTGTGGGCTGTGGCTGGGATTCCCGAGGTGCGGGTCGGGGACGATCTCGCGAAGCTCATCGCGGCGGCCGAGCCCGGTCTCGTCGACGGGGACGTGCTGCTCGTCACCTCGAAGATCGTGTCCAAGGCCGAGGGGCGGATCGTGGAGGCCGTCGACCGGGAGGCCGCGATCGACGCCGAGACCGTGCGGGTCGTGGCCCGGCGCGGGGCCCTCAGGATCGTCGAGAACCGGCAGGGCCTGGTGATGGCCGCCGCCGGTGTCGACGCCTCCAACACCCCTGCCGGGACCGTGCTGTTGCTGCCCGAGGACCCCGACGCCTCCGCCCGTGCCGTCCGGGACGGCCTCCGGGACGCTCTCGGGGTCGAGGTAGGGGTCGTCGTCACCGACACCTTCGGGCGACCCTGGCGGGCCGGGTTGACGGATGTCGCCATCGGGGCGGCGGGTGTGCGGGTGCTCGACGACCTCCGGGGCGGGACCGACGCGTACGGCAATCCGCTCAACGCGACCGTCGTCGCCACCGCCGACGAGCTGGCCGCCGCAGGTGACCTGGTCAAGGGCAAGGCCGCCGGGCTGCCCGTCGCCGTCGTACGGGGGCTGGCGCATGTCGTCGCCGAGGACGGGGGCGAGGGGACGAAGGCGCTGGTGCGCGGGGCGCGGGACGACATGTTCCGGCTGGGCACCTCCGAGGCCGTACGGCTGGCGGTGGCCCAGCGGCGTACGGTGCGGGCGTTCACCGACGAGCCGGTCGACCCGGGCGCCGTACGGCGGGCCGTCGCCGCCGCCGTGACCGCGCCGGCGCCGCATCACACCACTCCGTGGCGGTTCGTGCTGCTGGAGTCCGAGGAGTCGCGGGTGCGGCTGCTCGACGCCATGCGGGACGCCTGGATCGCGGATCTTCGGCGGGACGGCAAGAGCGAGGAGTCCATCGCGAAGCGGGTGCGGCGGGGGGATGTGCTGCGGAACGCGCCGTATCTGGTGGTGCCGTGTCTCGTCATGGACGGGGCGCACACGTACGGGGACGCGCGGCGGGACGGGGCCGAGCGGGAGATGTTCGTCGTCGCCGCCGGGGCCGGGGTGCAGAACTTCCTCGTGGCGCTGGCCGGGGAGCGGCTGGGGTCGGCGTGGGTGTCGTCGACGATGTTCTGCCGGGATGTGGTGCGGGGGGTTCTGGGGCTGCCGGAGGGGTGGGACCCGATGGGGGCCGTGGCTGTGGGGCATCCGGCGGGGGAGCCTCCGGCTCGGGGGGAGCGGGGGGTGGAGGCGTTTGTCGAGGTGCGGTAGGCGTTGTGCGGGTGCGCCTACGGTTCGGGGGTGATTTGGATGGGTGCGCGAGTGCGGGTGCGTCGTGGTTGCTCGCGCCCACGCGGCGGAGCCGCATATCGATACAGCCCCGCGCCCCTAAAAGAACTGGGGCGCACCCCAGGCTTCAAGGGGCACGGACGATAGCGCCTACCCTCATAGGGCGCCCCCTATGACTTCCTAGGACCCCCATCGTGGCTGGACGGTTTGAGCAGCGACCCACTCGTACGACTGTGCGGGGTGGGCATGTGCCTGTGCCCAGGGGGGCGGGGGCGGGGCGGGCCGGTGGGGTCGGGATGCGGCGGGTCTGGGTGCCCGAGGGGGCGCTCGATCTGGGGCTCGTGCTCGGGCCGCTGCGGCGGGGGGCCGGCGATCCCACGTTTCGGGCGACGCCGGACGGGGCCGTGTGGCGGGCCAGTCGTACGCCGGTGGGGGCCGGGACTCTCAGGGTCGTGGTGCGGGGCGGGGCCGTCGAGGCGGAGGCCTGGGGGCCCGGGGGTTCCTGGCTGCTCGAACAACTGCCGCCGCTGTTGGGGGCGTTGGACGAGCCCGAGGTGTTCGTGCCTCGGCATCGGGTCGTCGCCATGGCCTGGAAGCGGCGGGTCGGGTTGCGGCTGACGCGGACCGGGCTGGTGCTGGAGTCGTTGATTCCGTCCGTGTTGGAGCAGAAGGTCACGACGGGTGAGGCCTATCGGGCGTGGCGGTTGCTCGTACGGAAGTACGGGGAGCCGGCGCCGGGGCCCGTACCGCCGGGGATGTATGTCATGCCCACGGCTCGGGAGTGGGCGCTCATTCCGTCGTGGGAGTGGCATCGGGCCGGGGTGGACGACAAGCGGGCGTCGACGATTCTGCGGGCGGTTCGGGTGGCGGGGCGGCTGGAGGAGGCCGTGGGGATGTCGCCCGAGGAGGCTCGGCGGAGGTTGGAGCTGGTGCCGGGGGTGGGGGTGTGGACCTCGGCGGAGACCGTGCAGCGGAGTCATGGGGCGGCGGATGCGGTGACCGTGGGGGATCTGCATCTGCCGGGGATCGTGGGGTTCGCGTTGGTGGGGGATCGGGATGCGGATGACTCCGTGATGTTGGAGTTGTTGGAGCCGTATGCGGGGCAGCGGCATCGGGCGGCTCGGTTGATCTTGTTGTCGGGGAGGGTGCCGGGGCGGCGGGCGCCTCGGATGCGGCGGGGGGATATTGGGCGGCTCTAGGGTTCGCCTGGTTTTTCTCGCCCCCGCCGCCCCTACCCGTCCCATCCCCCAGGGGCTGTGCCCCTTCGACCCCCCGCCTAATAGTTGGGGGGCAGGGCAGTTGGGCGGGTGCGGGTGGGTGGGGGCTTGTCGCGCAGTTCCCCGCGCCCCTAAAGGCTCGGGGCTGCGCCCTGCCTTTAAGGGGCGCGGGGAACTGCGTGAGCAACCACACAACCACCCGCAGCCGCCGACGAACCCATCCCCCGTGCTATTAGGCGCTCTTACTGGTCCGATGAGAAGCGGAGCGCACCCGTGGGGATGCGGGCGTCGCACCAGACCCGGGCTCCGGGGTTCAACTCGTTGTCGGCGCCGATGATGGCGCCGTCGCCTACGACCGTGCCGGTGAGTATGGAGCGTTCGCCTACTCGGGCTCGGGCTCCGATGAGGGAGTCGGTGATGACGGCGCCGGGTTCGACTACGGCGCCCGCCAGGACCGTACTGCCGAAGACGCGGGCGCCCTCGCCCACGAAGGCGCCCTCGCCGACGACCGTGCCGCCGGTGAGCTTGGCATCGCCCGCGACCCGGGCCGTGGGGAGGACCAGGCGGTCGCCGCAGCGGCCGGGGACGGCGGGGGACGGCGCCCTGCCGAGGACGAGGTCGGCTGAGCCTCGTACGAAGGCGGCGGGGGTGCCCAGGTCCAGCCAGTACGTCGAGTCGACCATGCCCTGGAGGTGGGCGCCGGCGGCCAGCAGGTCCGGGAACGTCTCGCGTTCGACCGAGACCGGGCGGCCCGCCGGGATGGTGTCGATGACCGAGCGGCGGAAGACGTACGCCCCCGCGTTGATCTGGTCGGTGACGATCTCCTCGGGGGTCTGCGGCTTCTCCAGGAAGGCCAGCACCCTGCCCGTCCCGTCGGTCGGGACCAGGCCGTACGCGCGCGGGTCGGTCACCTGGGTGAGGTGGAGGGAGACGTCCGCGCCGGTCGTCTCGTGGGTGTGGACGAGGCGGCGGATGTCGAGGCCCGTCAGGATGTCGCCGTTGAAGACCAGGACCGGGTCGTCGGGGGCGGAGTGGAGGTGGCTGGCGGCGTTGCGGATGGCGCCGCCCGTGCCCAGGGGCTCGTCCTCCGTGACGTACTCCAGGTGGAGACCGAGGGCGGAGCCGTCACCGAAATGGGGTTCGAAGACCTCGGCGAGATAGGAGGTGGCGAGGACTATGTGGTCGACGCCCGCTGCCCTCGCTCTCGCCAACTGGTGGGTGAGGAAGGGGACTCCGGCCGCCGGAACCATGGGCTTCGGAGTGTGCACCGTGAGCGGACGCAGTCGGGTGCCTCTGCCACCGACCAGGAGGATCGCTTCTGTCACCTGTCGTCTCTGCTTCCTGCCGGGACCGGCCGAACTCTCATTCGACCGGCCAGTGTATGCAGACCGTTCATGGCGCCTTCATGGTTGTGCGGGCGCCACCGACCCGCGCTTTTCGCAGGTCAGTGGCGCTGTCCGTCGAGGGCACGAGGGGCGGGCCCTCGGGCGGCCTGTCGCGGTATGAGATGACCTCCGGCCGGTCATCGGTTTCCTACCGGGGCCCCTGCCTCGGCTCCCCCCTCAACCCGCCACCGCGCTATCGGCCTTGATAGCGGGCGGACGCCGAGCGGATCGTGCCGAGTTTTCCGTAAAGGCGCCCCCCCGGGCACTCGGTCGCGAACCCGTCCCGGTGACCGGAGATCACGTTCAGCTGTACCTTCTTGCCTTTTGCGTAGAGATTGCCACCACCGGAAGTGAGGTATGTCTTGCCTTTCGGGTTCGCGAGGTAAAGACCGAGTTTCCACGCGGTGAGTTGAGCGAACGCGTCGAGCACCACGGCTTCCGGCTTCTTGGTGGTGTAACTGCCGAGAACCGCGACCCCCATGCTGTTGGTGTTGAACCCGAGGGTGTGGGCGCCCATGACGGCCTTGGCCACACCGCCCGCGCGGCCCTCGTAGATGTTTCCGCACTTGTCGATGAGGAAGTTGTAGCCGATGTCCCGCCAGCCGCTGCTCACCACGTGGTAGCGGTAGATACTGCGGATGACGGTGGGGGCCTGGGCGCACTTGTAGTTGTTGCCCGAGGCCGTGTGATGCACGAAGGCCGCCAGCACCTTCTTGGTGTAGCGGAACTCCTTCTCGCGCAGCGTCTCGTCGGCCCCCCAGCCACGCCGGGTGATGATCTTCGGCCGGGGTCCGATGTAAGGCTTCGCGTTCGGCTCAAGACCGACCAGGGTCTCCTGCGTCTCCTTGCGCGACAGCGCGGGGATGACGGTCGCGCCGAGCGGAGCGAGATCGGCGTTGACGGCGGAGGAGGCGGCCGACTCGACGGTCAGCGCGTTCAGGCGGGGGGTGTCCGCAGGGGTGCCGGCGGGCGGGGGTTCGGCGCCCGGTGTGGCGCCACCGGGCGAGGTGGCACCCGCCGCGCTCGTCGTGGCACCGGCGCTCGCCGTACCCCCGGTGCCGGCCGTGCCGCCCGTGCCGCCGGTGCCTGCCGTAGCGCCGGCGCCGTCCGGATCGTCCGACCCGGGATCGACCAGCTCCAGACGTAGGCCGTCCGGGAGCGTCTGGACGCCCGGAGCGGCCGTACGCCCCCGGTCCTCGGCCCGTACGCGGACCTCGACGCCGTCCGACTCACCGACCCACAGCGGGGCGGTGGAACCGCGCACGCGACCCGAGGCGCGCTCCGGGGTGCCGGGGTCGGCGGCGTGTTCGTGGTTGTGCGTCTCGACGTCCTGCCAGCCGGACCAACGAGTGGTGTCCTTCGCCCTGGTACGCACCTGGACGCGGCCCCGGAGTTCCGTGTCCGGGTCGTCCCAGACGACGCCGACCAGCGAGAACGACCGTACGTCGCGACGCCCGAGCCCCTGCTCCTCGACCACGCCACCGCCACTGCGGACCTCGCCGCGGGGGACCAGGGGGAGGGACTGAGTGGAGCCGGCGACGGCGGTGGGGGCGAGGGTCGGCGTGGGAGCGAGGGGGGACGGGGCGAGCGCCGGGGACACGAGCTCGGCCGCCCGTCCGGCACTCCCGGCCGTGACCGTTGGCGGGGGCGGACCGGTGGCGGCCGTCGCCGTGGCCGGGAGAACGGCCGGGAGCGCGAGGGCCGCCGCACAGGTGATGCCGATCGAGGGAGCGAGGAATCGAGATCTACGCATAAGTCCGAGCTTGGACATAGTCAGACATATCTGTCCATCGGGGAGTTGACCGGGCGTCGGCCGAACTCCGCCGAACCGGTGGTGGGTCCGGCGATGGACCGCCCCCTGCCCGCCCTCCGGGCCGCGTACGCTTACGCGCGTGAACGCCGCCGACCGCACCCCCGCCGACCTGCTGCGATCCGCGCTCGCCGCGGACCCCTCGCGACCGCTGGTGACCTTCTACGACGACGCGACGGGCGAACGCGTCGAATTGTCCGTGGCCACCTTCGCCAATTGGGTGGCCAAGACCGCGAATCTGCTCCAGGGCGACCTCGGCGCCGAGCCCGGCGACCGGGTCGCGCTGCTGCTGCCGGCGCACTGGCAGACGGCGGTCTGGCTGCTGGCGTGTTCCTCGGTGGGGGTGGTGGCGGATGTCGACGGGGACCCGAAGGCGGCGGACGTCGTCGTCAGCGGACCGGACACGTTGGAGCGGGCCAGGGCCTGCTCCGGCGAGCGGGTCGCGCTCGCGCTACGGCCGCTCGGCGGCAGGTTCCCGCAGACGCCGGCCGGGTTCATGGACTACGCGGTCGAGGTGCCGTCGCAGGGGGACCGGTTCGTGGCGTACGCGCCTGTCGATCCCGAGGAGGTCGCGCTGGTCGTGGCGGGGCGGGAGTTCAGTGGGGCGGAGGTCGTGGAGCGGGCGCGGGGTGAGGCCGGGGCGCTGGGGCTGACCGGGCCGGGGGCTCGCTTGCTGTCGGGGTTGCCGTACGACACGTGGGAGGGGTTGAGCGCGGGGTTGTACGGGCCGCTGGCCAGCGGGGGTTCCGTGGTGCTCTGTCGGCATCTGGAGTCGCTGGGGGCGGACGCGTTGGACAAGCGGATCGAGAGTGAGCGGGTGAGTGCGACCGCCGGTGTGCGGTGACGTTCGTTGGGGCGAGGGTGTTGGGCGGCGCGGGTGGGGTGGCCCTTGAGGGAGTGGGTCCGCACCGGCTGCTTCGACAGGGCACCCGGCGGCTGCGGCTGGCCTGGCCGGGGTTTCGCTCACCGGCGCTCGCAGGTGGAACAGGAGGGCGCCCCGCAGCCGGAGCGGCGCGACGGCACGCAGGTGGAACGGGACGGCGGCCTGCGGCTGGGGCGGCACGACGACCCACAGGTGGAGCGGACGGCCACCTCCGGCTAGAGCAGCGCGACGGCCCACAGATGGACCAGGACGGCACCCCACAGCTGCAGCGGCACGACGACCCGCAGATGGAACAAGACGGCGACCCGCAGCCAGAGCGGCGCAACGACCCACAGCTACAGCGGCACGACGGCCTGCGGCTGGAGCAGGACGGGGACCTGCTGCTAGGGCAGCGCAACGACCCACAGATGGAGCAGGACGGCAACCCGCAGCCGGAGCAGCACGACGGCCTGCGGCTGGAGTGGGACGGCGGGTCGCAGTGAGGTGTGCCACGGCGGTGGGGTAGCCGCGTACGGGCGGAAGGGGTCGGGGCGGTGTGTCATATGTCCGTCGCGTACAACCGGCTCAGCAAAGTTCACGCCTATCCAACCCCCGAGCAGTACGTCCGCCTGCGACGGACTGACACACCGGCCCGGCCCCGACCCACCCCCACACCCCAGGCGCCCCCACCCACGCCCCCCCACGCACCCCATCCCCCATTCGGCCCGCCCCAGCCGCCCCAACCCCCACCCCCCGCCAAAGTCATAGGGGGACGAATCGCTCGTGCTCAGGGAGGGATGGGGTGTGGTGGCCGGTGCGGAAGGCGGGAAGGTCGGGCCCGGTGTCGGAGCCTCGCCCGTCCTCGGCGGAGCCGATCGGCGTCGGCGTTGGGTGCGGTGGGTCGCCGGCGGCATCAGCCTCTTCGCCCTCGGGTCTCTCACCATCGCCTGGGTCGCCTATCTGAGGCTCGACGGCAACATCACCTCCGACACCTCGGCCGCCGACGAACTCGCCCGCTTCGAGAAGGAGCGCCCCACCGCCCTCGTACGCGGCGCCCAGAACATCCTCCTCATCGGCTCCGACTCCCGCGCCGGCGCCGGCAACGCCCGCTACGGCCGCGACCTGGGCACCGAGCGCTCGGACACCACCATCCTGTTGCACCTCGCGGCGAACCGCGAAAGCGCCACCGCCGTCTCGCTCCCCCGCGACCTGATGGTGGACGTACCGAGCTGCCGCCGCCCCGACGGCAGCCGCACCAAGCCCGCCTTCACCCTGCTCAACCAGGCCTTCCAGAGCGGCGGTTCGGCCTGCACGATCCGAACCGTCGAGCGGCTCACCGACATCCGCGTCGACCATCACGTCGTCGTGGACTTCAGCGGCTTCAAGGCCATGGTCGACGCCGTGGACGGCGTCGAGGTCTGTCTCGCCGCCCCCGTCCACGACCGCGCCGCCGAACTGCGGCTGCCCGCGGGAAGGGTGCGACTCGACGGGGAGCAGGCCCTCGGATACGTCCGCGCCCGGAAGTCGTTGGGCAACGGCAGCGACACCGAGCGGATGGACCGGCAGCAGCGTTTCCTCGCGGCCCTGGCGGCGAAGCTGCGCGGCAACGACGTCCTGCTGAACCCGGTGAAGCTGTACCCGGTCCTCGACGCGGCCACCTCGTCCCTCACCACCGACCCGGGGCTTGCGAGTCTGCGCGGACTTTATGATCTTGTGCGCGGTTTGCGCACGGTTCCGATGGAGAAGGTGCAATTTCTGACTGTTCCTCGGAAGTCGTACACCTACGACGTGAATCGGGACGAGTTGGTGGAACCGGCCGCGCACCGGCTCTTCGAACAGCTGCGCTCCGACCTGCCGATCGCGGTGGCGCGGGACTTGCCGCGCGGGGTGCCGGGGATGCCGAGGAATCCGCCCGATCCGACGCCGACTTTTCGCGGCAGTACGGCCGCCGAAGAGGCTTGCGGGTGACCGAAACAGGGCGCCTACAGGGTGCCTCAGGTAAAACGCACGTCAACACGAGGAACAAATGCTCTAGGAAATGGGCAGATTGCCCAGTTGTAGGGACGTGGAATTTGTCACCGCCGTCGCTTGACGCCTGATCGTGCGGCTAGTGTGAGCGATCCGGTGTGTCACCCTCTCGGTCGCGCACCACTTGCACGAGACCCGAGCGTCTTTTGAGGGGGAAGACGCCGCGTGGCCCCGACGGAGGAATCGGACAACCGTGGACGCGCAAGGCCGTGGGCGGGCGGACGACATCGACCCCGCAGACCAGTGGGTACTCAACCCGAGCACCGGTGAATACGAACTGCGACTGACCCCTTCCGCACCGCAGTCGTCGGTGCCGAGACCGCGCCGGGCCGCGCCCGCCGGGGCGGGCGCGAGGGCGGGCGGTTCCGGCGGTGCGGCCGGCACCGCCGCGATGTCCTCGACAACGCTGCCGGGCAGCCGTGACACGGAGGTGGTCCCGGGTCCGCGTCGGCGTCGGGGGGCGCCCGCCGAGGAGCCGCTGCCGGGCCGGCGCGGCGGCAGGGGCCGTACGAAGGCGAAGCCCAAGAAGTCCGTGGGCAAACGGATACTCGTGTGGACCGGCGGCACGCTGGCGTTTCTGCTGGTCGGCGTGAGTGCTGCGGGCTATCTGTACTACCAGCACCTGAACAACAACATCGACAAGATCTCGGACGACGGCGCGAGCACCGGCGGCTTCAGCAAGGACCGGGCGATCAACCTCCTGGTGATCGGCACGGACAAGCGCACGGGCGCGGGCAACGAGAAGTACGGCGACTCGGGCAGCGTCGGCCACGCGGACACGACGATCCTGCTGCATGTCTCCAAGGACCGCACGAACGCGACCGCGATGAGCATCCCCCGGGACATGATCGTGGACATCCCGGACTGCCCGACCGAGCAGGAGGACGGCTCCACGAAGAACATCGCGGGCACGTCCGACGTCCGGTTCAACACCAGCCTCGGCCAGGACGGCCGCACCCCGAGCTGCACGATGCGCACGGTCACCGAGCTGACCGGGATCACCCCGGACCACTTCATGGTGGCCGACTTCAACGCGGTGAAGACCCTGTCCACGGCCATCGGCGGCGTCAAGGTCTGTCTCGCGAAGCCCATCAACGACAGCAAGTCGAAGCTGAACCTCTCCGAGGGCGAGCACACCATCCAGGGCGAGCAGGCGCTGGCGTTCCTGCGCACTCGCTACAGCGTGGGCCTCGGCAGTGACCTGAGCCGGATCGAGCTGCAGCAGCAGTTCCTCAGCTCGATGATCCGTCAGATGAAGTCGGAGGACACGCTCACCGACCCGACGAAGGTGCTGTCGCTGGCGGAGGCCGCCACCGACGCGCTGACCGTGGACTCGAAGATCTCCGACATCAAGAAGCTGGCCTCGCTCGGCCAGGAGGTCGGCAAGGTCAAGACGAAGAACATCACCTTCACCACGGTGCCGGTCGTCGACAACACCGACGGCGCGACCGTGCTGCCCACGCCGGGCAAGGCGGAGGAGCTGTTCTCGGCGATCCGGGACGACATCTCGCTCACCGAGGTGAAGAAGAAGGCCAAGGAGAAGGAGGCGGCCAAGCTCAAGGGCACCCGTGCCGAGGCCGCCGATGTCCGGGTCAATGTCTACAACGGTGGCGCACCCGCAGGCAGCGCACAGGACACTCTTAACTGGCTGCAGAATGATGTGGGCGTGACGAAGTCGAGCCAGTTGGGCAACGCCGAAGAGACGTTGGCGAAGACGACCCTCGCGTACGACCCGGACCAGGCCGACCAGGCGCGCAAGCTGGCCGATCTCATGGGTCTGTCCGCGTCGGCGCTGAAGCCCGGCGAGGGCAACAGCGAGACCACCTCCCAGGGGCTGCCCGCGATGGTCCTGACCCTGGGCAAGGACTTCAAGGGCGCCGGGGTCTCGCTGACCGGTGGGTCGGCGGCGAATCTGGACGTCCAGAAGAACACCGCCGACAAGAAGAAGTGCGCGAGTTGACGCTTCGGTGGTGACCTGACGGGGTTCTCACACGTCTGACAGGGCGCGGGAGTCGCGTCCGCCGGGGCGCACGTGGTGTGGCACTCCGGAGCGCGAAGTATGGAGCGCCCTCCGGGGCGCGAAGCAAGTGGTGAGTGCCGGGTGGGCGCGACGATGCGCCCGGTCGGCGGCTTCGGATGGCGTCGTACACGCGGGCGTGAGCGGGCTCCGGCGCGGTGCGGATGTACGGCGTGGGGCGTGCGGATGTCATCCGGACGGAACGCGGACGCGTTCAACAGAACATGAGTACATCCTCGTTGGGGTCTCGACGGTCCAACAGGAGGCGGGCGCGTGCCCGTCGGCATACAAGGGTGGGGAGGGTCAGGGAGATGGTACGGAGCGACGTGCGCGGGGACGGGGGGCGACCGCGTGTCGAGGAACCCGGCGAGCGGGGGACGCCGGACCGCCGGGGCGGAGAGCAGGAGGACGATGAGTGCGCGGGCGCCAGAGTCCCCGAGCAGCGCGGAGGCGGTGACGGCGACAAGGGCGGCAAGCCCTCCGGTCCCCCGGGGCGGCCGCGCCGCAGGCGGGTGCTGCGCTGGTCGGCGACGGTGCTGGCGGTGGTGATACTCGGCACCGCGGGTGCCGGTTACCTCTGGTATCAGCAGCTCAACAACAACATCAAGAAGGAGAAGCTGAACCTCGGCGACACCAAGATCGCCGAGCCGACGCCGAACGCGGCCGGTCAGACCCCGCTGAACATTCTCCTCATAGGCTCCGATGCCCGGGACACCAAGGAGAACCAGGAACTCGGCGGCGCCAAGGCCACGTTCGACGGCCCTCCGCTCGCCGACGTCCAGATGCTGCTGCATCTGTCGGCCGACCGCTCGAACATGTCGGTCGTCAGCATGCCCCGCGACACCCTGCTGTCCATCCCCAAGTGCACGGACCCGGACAGCGGTGAGGTGTACGAGGCGAGCACCCAGGCGATGACCAACGACTCGCTGCGGCGCGGCGGGCCCGGCTGTACGGTCGCTACCTGGCAGGAGCTGACGGGTATCCGTATCGACCACTTCATGATGGTCGACTTCTCCGGTGTGGTGTCGATGGCGGACGCGATCGGCGGTGTGCCGGTGTGTGTGACCGACAACATCTACTCGCACACCAGCACGGGCAAGGGCTCGGGGCTGAAGCTGGAGAAGGGCACCACGTACATCAAGGGCGAGCAGGCCCTGCAGTGGCTGCGCACCCGGTACGGCTTCGAGGACGGCAGCGACATCGCGCGCGCCAAGGCGCAGCACCAGTACATGAACTCGATGGTCCGTGAGCTGCGCGAGAACGCCACGATCACCAACCCGAACAAGCTGCGCAACCTCGCCGAGGAGGCCACGAAGGCGCTCACCGTCGACGAGGGCCTCGGTACGGTGGGCGAGCTGTACGACCTGAGCACGGAGCTGCGGAAGGTCGAGCCGGCCCGGATCACGATGACGACGATGCCGTACACCTATGTCGGCGCCCGGGTCGTGCCCAAGGAGGGCGACGCGGAGAAGCTGTTCCGGCTGGTGCGTGAGGACATCGCGCTGGACGGCAAGGACAAGAAGAAGACGACCACCGAGGAGACGTCCTCCGAGGACCCGGCCGCGGCGAGGGACGAGATCGGTGTCCTCGTCCAGAACGGCACCATGACCGACAGCCTCGGCCCGGTCAGCGGGCGGGCGCACACGGTCTCCCAGCTCCTCGTCGAGGAGGGCTTCACCAAGACCTCGTCCGACGCGACGACCGCGACCGCCGAGGACAAGACGGTCGTGCGCTATCCGAGCGCCGAGTTGGAGGGCGACGCCCAGGCCGTCGCCAAGGCCCTCGGTATCCCGACGAGCCAGGTGGAGAAGTCCACCAACGTCAGCGGCGTCACCCTGGTCGTCGGCGCCGACTGGCGCGAGGGCACCGAGTACAAGGCCGACAAGGAGAACGACAAGACCCCCGAGTCGGCGGACGCGTTGAACGGCGCCAACAAGAAGGCATGTATGGAGGTCGACCCGGACTTCACCTGGTAGCCCTCACCCGGCAGCCGTCGTACGACCCGTACACGCCTCGGGCCCCTCCCGTAGTTCGGAAGGGGCCCGATGTCGTACGTGATCGCCGACCCCAGGTCGTACGGGGTCTCCGCTCAGCTCTCGGCGAGCACCGCCGGGCGGCGGGACGCGATGACCTTCTTGGCCAGGGACTTGGGGCTGGTGAGGAAGCCGAAGCCCCAGGACATGTGCATGGTGGCGAGGGCCACCGGAATCTGGAGGCGGGCCTTCAGGGGCAGCCCCTTGCCCGCCGGGAGGGAGCCCGCGACGATCGCCGCGAGATAGCCGCCGGGGACGACGAACCCGAGGGGCGTCAGCGTGGCACCCACCAACAGGCCCGCCGCGATGGCGCACACGGCGGTCGGCGGCGCGAGATAGCGCAGGTTGATGGAGCCGGAGTGGTAGCGGGCCACGACATGGCGCCAACGCCCGTAGTCCTTGTACTGCTTGGCGAGGGCCTTGACGCTCGGCCTCGGCCGGTACGACACCTTCAGCTCCGGCGAGAACCAGATCAGCCCGCCGGCCTCCCGGATACGGAAGTTCAGCTCCCAGTCCTGGGCGCGGATGAACTCCACGTTGTAGCCGCCCTGTTGTTCCAGGGCCTCGCGCCGGAAGACGCCCAGGTAGACCGTCTCGGCGGGTCCGGCCTGGCCGCCCGTGTGGAAGGCGGCGTTCCCGACGCCGATCTTCGAGGTCATCGCGGCGGCGACCGCGTGCTCCCAGTCGTTCTCGCCCTCGGCGTGCATGATGCCGCCGACGTTCTGCGCGCCGGTCTCCCGCAGGAGCCGTACGGCGGTGGCGATGTAGTTCGGCGAGAGCATGCCGTGGCCGTCGACTCGGACCACGATCGGGTGGCGGGATGCCTTGATCGCGGCGTTGAGCGCGGCGGGCGTACGCCCGGTGGGGTTGGGCACGGTGTGCACGCGGGGGTCTTCGGCGACCAGCTCGGCGGCGATCTCGTCCGTGCGGTCCCTGGACGGACCGAGGGCGATCACGACCTCCATCTCGCCGGCGTACTCCTGCGCGAGGATCGCTTGGACGGCTCCGCGCAAATGCCGCTCCTCGTCGAGGACGGGCATGATGACGGACACGGCGGGGAGCTGTACGTCGGGCTTCGCGTTCATAGGGGGCTCACGTTACCGCGAACGGGGGACACGAACGCGCGCCGCCCGGTCGCCGGGGCGGACCCCGGATCGTACGGGCCTACGGTGCTGGTCATCCCCTGGCTCCGCCCCCTCCCCGACCGGTCCCGCGAGGTGTTCCGCCGTGCCCACGCAGCCCCGTCGCCCCGCCCGGCCCCAGCAGCCCCGCCCGCCCGCGCGTCCCCACCGGCGGCGGAGCTGGGCCATGCGGGTGGCGACCACGCTGTCGGTGGTGGTGCTGGCCGCCGCGGGGATCGGGCACGCGGTGGTCACCGGACTCGACGACGAGATCGCCCGGGTCGACCCGTTCAAGGACATGAAGAACCGCCCCGAGGCGGGCCACGGTATGAACGTCCTGCTGGTCGGCACCGACGCCCGGGACCGGATCACCGAGCGGGAGCGGCGCCGCTACCGGCTCGGCGGGGCACCCTGTCACTGCACGGACACGATGATGATCGTGCACATCTCGGAGGACCGGGAGCGCGCGAGCGTGGTGAGCCTGCCGCGCGACTCGTACGCCGAGACGCCCGCGCACACCGATCGTGCCACGGGGAAGACCCACCGCTCCCATCCGATCAAGCTGAACGCCGCGTACGCGGAGGGCGGGCCGCAGCTGACCGTGCGCACGGTCGAGCATCTGACCAGGGTGAAGATCGACCACTATGTGGAGGTCGACTTCACCAGCTTCATGCGGACCGTCGACGTGCTGGGCGGCGTGAAGATCTGCACCTCGCGCCCCCTGAAGGACTCGTACACCGGTCTCGATCTCCCCGCCGGCACCCACCGGCTGGACGGCGGCCAGGCCCTGCAGTACGTCCGCTCCCGGCATACCGACGGCTCCTCCGACCTCGGCCGGATGAGACGTCAACAGCGTTTCATGGCCTCCCTGATGTCCCAGGCCACCTCCTCCGGGGTCCTCCTCAACCCGATGCGGTTCCGCGACGTCACCCGGGCCGTGCTGGGATCGGTCCGCGCGGACAAGGAGTTCGGCACCGGCGAGCTGATCGCCCTCGGCCGTGCCCTCAGGGGCCTCACCCCCGCCTCCTCGGAGTTCACCACGGTCCCCATCGGGCGTATGGAGCACGAGGTCGAGGGCATCGGCACGACGGTGAAATGGGACCAGAAGAAGTCCGCCCGCCTCTTCGAGGCCCTGCGGGACGACCGCCCCCTGTCCCCCTACAAGGTCCCCGAGAAACCGCACCGGCCGACCGAGGTCGAGGTGGCCCCCGAGCAGATCAGGGTCCAGGTGGAGAACGGCACGACCGTCCCCGGCCTGGGCAAGAAGGTCGACGGCCAGCTGGCGGCCACCGGCTTCGCGACGACCCGCACCCCCGTGAACGCCGACACAGACGACGCCCGCCGTACGGTCGTCCTCTACGACCCCCGCTGGGACCGCTCGGCGAGATCCCTGGCGACCGCGCTCCCGGGCTCGAAACTGCGCCCGGTACGAGCCCAGGGCCCGACCCTGAGGGTGATCGCGGGCATGGACTTCAAGAAGGTCAGAAAGGTACGGGTGGAGAACCCGGGGGAGGCCCGGCCGGAGGTCCTGAGGGGCGACGAGGTGACGTGCGCACCGTAAACACCCTCGTTCTCTACACATGTGTGCGATTTGTGTCAGATCGGCAACAGGCCTGACCTTGTTTTTCGTCGACCCTTGTAAAGGGCACAGCCCGACCCTGCACACTGTTCCGCATGAACGATTGGCCCGAGGGATGGTCCGGCAGCAACCGCGGCGGCGGCTACGGACACGGCAGCGCGCACACTCAGCCCGACGGGGCGCGTGTGATGCGCCAGGTCCGTCGCGGCCCGTCGGCACCCCCGCAAGGCGGCGTGCCACACCAGCCCGCGTACGGCGGCGAACCGTACGGTGACGGCGGCGGCAACGGCAACGGCGCCGACGCGTACGACAGCGGCTACAACACCGGCCAGGTGTACGGCTCCGGCGGCGCCGGGGGCGGACACGGCGGAGGGCGCGGGGATCGTCCCGCGCCGAACTGGAGGCGCCGTATCAAGTGGACCGCGATAACGGTGACGACCGTCGTGGTCGTCACGGCCGTCGGTACCTACTTCTGGGCCGACTCCAAGCTGAACCGCGAGGTCGACCTCTCCAAGGTCATCGACCGGCCCGACGAGGGCGAGGGGACGAACTATCTGATCGTCGGCTCCGACAGCCGTGAAGGGCTGTCCGACGAGCAGAAGAAGGAACTCCACACCGGGTCCGCCGACGGCAAGCGCACGGACTCGATGATGATCCTGCACACCGGTTCGAACGGCCCGACCCTGATCTCCCTCCCCCGCGACTCGAACGTGACGATCCCGACGTTCGTCGGCTCCGAGTCCGGCAAGACCTACGAGGGCACCGGCCGCCAGGTGAAGCTGAACGCGGCGTACGCGGAGGACGGGCCGGAGCTGCTGGTCCGTACCGTCGAGGCCAACACGGGTCTGCGGATCGACCACTATGTGGAGATCGGCTTCGCGGGCTTCGCCAACATCGTCGACGCGGTCGGCGGTGTGGAGATCGAGATCCCCAAGGGCGGCATGAAGGACACCAAGTCCGGTGCCAACTTCGAGGCGGGCACGCAGACCCTCAACGGCGAGCAGGCGCTCGCCTTCGTCCGCACCCGCTACGCGCTCGCCGGCAGCGACCTGGACCGTACGAAGAACCAGCAGAAGTTCCTCGCGGCCCTCGCCAGCCAGACGGCGACCCCGGCCACGGTCCTCAACCCGTTCAAGCTCTACCCGACGATGAGCGCGGGCCTGGACACCCTGATCGTCGACAAGGACATGGGCCTGTTCGACCTGGCCGACATGTTCTGGGCGATGAAGGGCGTCACCGGCGGCGACGGCAAGTCCATGAACATGCCGATCTCGGGCAACTCCGCCAACGGCAACCTCCAGTGGGACACCGCGAAGGTGAAGCAGCTGGTGGAGCAGTTGAAGAACGATGAGACGGTGACCGTGTCGGGCAACTGAGGCTCGCGGTCCGGCACATACATGGCTCAGGGGCACCCTCGACGGGTGCCCCTGAGGCGTTCACGCGGTGGTCGGTCCGGGGTCGGTCAGCGCATCGAGCCCGCCATCGACCGGCACGACTCGGCGCACCTCATACACGCGTCGGCGCACTCCGCCATCATCTTGTCGTCCGGCATCGTGCGACACGCCTCGGCGCACCTCATGCACGCCTCGGCGCACATCTCGCACATCCGGGGCGCCATCCGCGACCCGCGCATCATCATGTCCGCGCAGACACGGGTCGTGTCGGCGCAGTCCATGAGCGCCCGCATGATCTGCATCTGGCCCTGGCCACCCTGCTGCATGCAGTGGCTCATGGCCTCCTCGCACATGGCGTGCGCCTGCATGCACATGTCGATGCACTGCCGCATCTCCGCGCTCATCGTGGTCGCGTTCCCGGCCTGCTGCGTCATGGCTCCTCCTGGGGTCCTGGGGGACGGAAGCGGGACTCCTTGGCGGCGTCCCGCGCCCTTCCGTCCTACGCCCGGCCACCCCGCCCCGCCATCGGACGGCTCCGAAGGGGCTACGGCAGGTTGCGGGCCATCACTATGCGCTGGACCTGGTTGGTGCCCTCGTAGATCTGGGTGATCTTGGCGTCGCGCATCATGCGCTCGACCGGGTAGTCACGGGTGTAGCCGTAGCCGCCGAGGAGCTGGACGGCGTCCGTGGTGACCTCCATGGCGACGTCCGAGGCGAAGCACTTGGCGGCGGCGCCCTGGAAGGTGAGGTCGCTGTCCCCGCGCTCGGACTTGCAAGCGGCGGCGTACGTCAGCTGGCGGGCGGCCTCGATCTTCATGGCCATGTCGGCGAGCATGAACTGGATGCCCTGGAAGTCCGCGATCGGCTTGCCGAACTGCTTGCGCTCCTGGACATAGCCCTTGGCGTAGTCGAGGGCGCCCTGGGCGACACCGAGGGCCTGGGCGGCGATGGTGATCCGGGTGTGGTCCAGGGTCTTCATGGCCGTGGCGAAGCCGGTGCCCTCCTCGCCGATCATGCGGTCGGCGGGGATGCGGACGTTGTCCAGGTAGACCTCGCGGGTCGGGGAGCCCTTGATGCCGAGCTTCTTCTCCGGGGCGCCGAAGGAGACGCCCTCGTCGGACTTCTCGACGACGAAGGCCGAGATGCCCTTGGAGCGCTTGGCCGGGTCGGTCACGGCCATCACCGTGTAGTACTCGCTGACACCCGCGTTGGTGATCCAGCGCTTCACACCGTTGAGGACGTAGTGGTCGCCGTCGCGGACCGCCTTGGTCTTCATACCGGCCGCGTCGGAGCCCGCGTCCGGCTCGGAGAGACAGTACGAGAAGAGTCCGTCGCCCTTGGCCAGCGAGCCCAGGTACTTCTTCTTCAGCGCCTCGGAGCCGGAGAGCATCACCGGGAGCGAGCCCAGCTTGTTCACGGCCGGGATGAGGGAGGAGGACACGCAGACGCGGGCCACCTCCTCGATCACGATGACCGTGGCGAGCGCGTCGGCGCCGCCGCCGCCGTACTCCTCGGGTACGTGCACGGCGTGCAGATCATTGGCGACCAGCGCCTCCAGCGCCTCCTGCGGGAAGCGCGCCTCCTCGTCCACAGCGGCGGCGTACGGCGCGATCTTCGCCTCGGCGAGGGAACGGACCGCGTCACGGAGCATGTCGTGCTCCTCGGACGGGCGGTACAGGTCGAAATCAGCCGATCCGGCCACGGTCTCTCACGCTCCTGACGCTAACTACCGTTAAGTAACTCAAATTTTAGGGGTCGGCCCGCCCGACTGATACGTGAGCTTGGCGACAAGGAGAAAACTGCCCTGTGAGGGGCTCGAACACGCCCCGACTATGCTCGTGCAGCGCACTCACGGCCGTATATCCCAGGAGCACTCCATGGCCCTCAAGATCACTGTGATCGGTACCGGCTATCTCGGCGCCACGCACGCCGCGGCCATGGCCGAGCTGGGTTTCGAGGTGCTCGGGCTCGATGTCGTCGAAGAGAAGATCGACATGCTGCGGCGGGGCGAGGTCCCCATGTACGAGCCGGGGTTGGAGGACCTGCTGCGGGGGCATGTCGCCGGGATCGAGGGCTCCACCGGGCGGCTGCGCTTCACGACCGACTACGCCGAGGTCGCGGCCTTCGGTGACATCCACTTCGTCTGTGTGAACACCCCGCAGCGGCACGGCGAGTACGCCTGCGACATGTCGTACGTGGACGCCGCGTTCGCCTCGCTCGCCCCGTATCTGGACCGGCCCGCGCTGGTCGTCGGCAAGTCGACCGTGCCCGTGGGCTCCGCCGACCGGCTGGCCGCCTATCTCGCCGAGCACGCGCCCGTCGGGGCGGACGCCGAACTGGCCTGGAACCCGGAGTTCCTGCGCGAGGGCTTCGCCGTGAACGACACACTGCACCCGGACCGGATCGTGGTGGGGGTCCGGAGCGAAGAGGCCGAGAAGCTGCTGCGCGAGGTGTACGCGACGCCGATCGAGGAGGGCTCCCCGTTCGTCGTCACGGACTTCCCGACCTCCGAGCTGGTGAAGACCTCCGCCAACTCCTTCCTCGCCACCAAGATCTCCTTCATCAACGCCATGGCCGAGGTCTGCGAGGCCGCCGGGGGCGATGTCGCCAAGCTGGCGGAGGCCATCGGGTACGACGACCGGATCGGCAGGAAGTTCCTGCGGGCGGGGATCGGCTTCGGCGGCGGGTGTCTGCCGAAGGACATCCGGGCGTTCATGGCCCGCGCCGGTGAGCTGGGCGCCGACCAGGCACTCACCTTCCTGCGCGAGATCGACTCCATCAACATGCGCCAGCGCGGCCAGATGGTCGAGCTGGCCCGGCAGGCCCTCGGCGGCGGCCCCTTCCTGGGCAAGCGGGTCGCCGTGCTCGGCGCCACCTTCAAGCCCGACTCCGACGACGTACGCGACTCGCCCGCCCTCAATGTCGCCGGGCAGATCCACCTCCAGGGCGGCCAGGTCACCGTCTACGACCCCAAGGGCATGGACAACGCCCGGCGGCTCTTCCCCACCCTCGGGTACGCCGACTCCGCGCTCGCCGCCGTGCGGGGCGCCGACATCGTGCTGCACCTCACCGAGTGGCGGGAGTTCCGCGAGCTGGACCCGGCGGCGCTGGGCGAGGTGGCCGCGAAGCGGCTGGTCCTGGACGGCCGCAACGCACTCGACCCCGCGCTGTGGCGGAAGGCCGGGTGGACGTACCGGGCGATGGGGCGGCCCACGGCCTGACCCGGGGGAAACACGGTGACGCCGTTCCGGCCGGGAACAGGGTGACGCCGTTCCGGCCGAGGCTCAGTCGGCCGGAACGGCGTCTTTTCATATTCTCCATGATCTGGGTGGCGGGTGGGGCGCGAAGGGCTTTCTTTCTTTACAGGTAACCGGCGGTTCCCGGGGAACGCTGATACGGGTGACCCGCTCGAATCGCTGTCGCTGAGGAGAGAGACCATGGCCATCGCCAAGTTGGATGTCGTCGTTCTCGACTGTGCCGATCCGGACGCGCTCGCCGCGTTCTACGCCGCGGTGCTCGGTGGGGAGATCAGCAAGCAGGAGGGCTGGATCGACCTGAACCTGCCGGGTGGCGGGGTGTCGCTGGCGTTCCAGGCGGCGCCCGGGTTCGTACCGCCGGAGTGGCCCTCGCCGAGCCACTCGCAGCAGTTCCATCTGGATGTGACCGTGGAGGATCTGGACGCCGCCGAGAAGGAGGTGCTGGCGTTGGGGGCGACGTCGCTGGACGCGGAGGACCGGGAACGGAGTTTCCGGGTGTACGCCGATCCTGCCGGGCATCCGTTCTGTCTGTGTGCGGGGTGAGTTCGCCGTAGGGGGAGGGGGCTGGATGTTTTGGCGGCTGCGGGATCGTCGTGGCTGATCGCGCAGTTCCCCGCGCCCCTGAAGACATCGCAGTGGCCCTCTGCCTAGCCGTCCAGCTCCGTGATCCTTGCCCTCGATGCCTCTCTGCGGTCCTGGGCGGCTCTTGCTGTGAAGTCGGCCATGCGTAGGACCCGTTGGACGTTGTCCCAGGTCAGCAGGGAGAGGTCGGCCTCCGACCAGCCCCTTTCCATCAGCTCGGCCACCAAGCGGGGGTAGCACGAGGCGTCCGTGAGGTCCCGGGGGTGGGCGGCGCCCGAGTCGTAGGTGCCCGAGAGGCCCACGCACTCGGGGCCGGCGATCTTGCGGATGTGGTCCAGATGGTCGGCGACGTCCTGGATGGACGGGCCGGTCTGTTCGGCGGTCAGCGGGACCATGCACAGGCCCCGCGCCTCGCCCAGTGCGGCCAGGAGGTCGTCGGAGAGGTTCACGGGGTGGGGGCGCAGGGCGGCCGCCGCCGAGCGGGTGCACAGGACCGGGGCGCGCGAGACCGACAGCGTGCGCCGGATCGTGCGCTCGGTGGCGCCGGAGAGATCGGCGAGGACGCCCACCCGGTTCATCTCCCGGACGACCTCCTCGCCGAACCTGGTCAGCCCGTCCTCGCCCGCCCAGGAGACCTCGGCGAGGGTGAGCGCCTTCAGGCCCAGCTTGTGCAGGGTGCGCAGGATGCCGAGGGAGTCGCCGATCGCGGGGCCTCCGGCGGGGCCGAGCAGGATGGCGACGCGGCCGCAGTTGCGGGCGTCGGTGGTCTCGCCGGCGCCGCGCACGAGGCGCAGGCCCTCGGGGTGGGCGTGGACGACCTTGTCGACCAGGTCGAGCTGGTCGAGGGTGGCGCCGACGGCCTGGGCGCCGGTCAGCCCGTCGGGCAGATGCAGCGACCAGAACAGGGCGCCGATATGGCCCTTGCGCATCCGTGGCACATCCGTGTCCACCCCGCCCTCGCCCAACTCCAGGTCGTACCAGGGCAGATGGCGCAACACCCACGGCAGCCCGCTGTAGCCGTCGGCCACCGGGTGCCCGGCGAGGAAGGCGTGGGCCACTTCCAGTACGTCGGGGGCGTCGGCCGGCTCGGGCTCGGATGCGGGTGCGGATGCCGGTGCGGGCTTGGAGAGGGTGGCCGGGGTCGGGTGCGGCTCGGGGGCGGATGGCCGGTCGCCGAACTGCGGCTCAGGGCCGGATGACCTGTGGCCGGGGCGCGGCTCATGGGCAGACGGCCGGTCGTCGGGGCGCGGCTCGGGGGCCGATGGCCGGTCGTCAGGGTGGGCTATGGGCTCCGCCGTCGTGGGTCCCGGTCCGGGCCCTGGCTTGGGCTTCCGCTTCGTCCGCGTGGTGTTCGTACGCGTGGTGGGCGAGGCGTCGAGTTCCCCCGCCTCCGCTGTCGCTTGCAGTTCGTCCTGCAGGTCTGCCATGGCGGACCTCCGTTGCCGGTCGGTGAACGCGGTACCGTCCCTCACCGTGGCATGCCCGGGGCCCGCCTTCCTGGTGGGTGGGGCGTTCGGGGTACGGCCGACGAGGTCCGGCCGCACCCCGCCCGGCTCTCACCCGTCCAGCTGCTCCAGGGTCGCGTTCGACGGGCCCGTGCGGGACTGCAGATCGCGGGCCACGTCCTCCGCCGCGCCCAGTACCCGTACCGCGTTCTGCCAGGTCAGCTTGGCGAGGTCGGCCTTGGACCAGCCCCGGTCGAGGAGTTCGGCGATCAGGTTCGGATAGCCGGAGACGTCGCTGAGGCCGTCGGGGGTGAAGGCGGTGCCGTCGTAGTCGCCGCCGATGCCGAGGTGGTCGATGCCGGTGACCTCGCGCATGTGGTCGAGGTGGTCGGCGACCGTGGAGACGGTGGCGACCGGGCGGGGGGTGCGCTCCTCGAAGGCGCGGTGCACCTCCATGGCCTCGGGGGTGGTGTCGAGGTGGTGGAAGCCGTGGACGCGCATGTTGTCGTCGGCGGCGGCCGTCCAGTCGACGGCGGCCTGGAGCACGAACTTCGGGACGAAGGTCACCATGGCGACGCCGCCGTTGGCGGGCAGGCGTTCGAGGATGTCGTCCGGGATGTTGCGGGGGTGGTCGCAGACCGCGCGCGAGGAGGAGTGGGAGAAGATCACCGGGGCCGTGGAGGCGTCCAGCGCGTCGCGCATCGTCGTGGCGGCGACGTGGGAGAGGTCGACGAGCATGCCCTCGCGGTTCATCTCGCGGACCACCGCGCGGCCGAAGTCCGTCAGCCCGTCCACCGCCGGGGCGTCGGTCGCCGAGTCCGCCCAGGCGATGTTGTCGTTGTGGGTGAGCGTCATATAGCGGACGCCCAGTGCGTACAGGGCGCGCAGGGTGGCGAGGGAGTTGTCGATGGAGTGGCCGCCCTCGGCGCCCATCAGGGAGGCGATCCGGCCCTCGGCGCGGGCCGCCTCCATGTCGGCGGCGGTCAGCGCGGGCCGCAGGCGGTCCGGGTAACGGTCGATCAACTGCCGTACGCAGTCGATCTGTTCGAGCGTCGCGGGCACGGCGCCCGGCAACGACTCCGCGTCGGAGGGGACGTACACCGACCAGAACTGCGCACCGACGCCGCCGGCGCGCAGCCGGGCGAGGTCGGTGTGCAGATAGGCGCTCTGGTCGGCGGCGATGTCCCGCGCGCCGAGGTCGTAGCGGACCTGCTGGCGCAGCGCCCACGGCAGGTCGTTGTGTCCGTCGGCCACTGGGAACTCCCGCAGCAGCTCCCGGGCATCGTCGAGTGACGTCATGCTCGTTCCCCCGTCTTCTCGTCGTCTCGTCTTCGCTTCGTCGCGTTGAACTCGTCTTCGCGTTCTCGCGTTCTCGCGTTCTCGCGTTCTCGCGTTGCCGTGTTGCCGTGTTGCCGTGTTGCCGTGTTGTCGTGTCGTCTCTCGTCGTCCGGCGGTCAGTTACCGAAGCCGAAGCCGCTGCCGGAGTTGTCGACCTTGGCGCGCAGGCGCTTGCCCTTCTCGGTGGCCTGGTCGTTCAGCTGCTGCTGGAACTCGCGCATACGGCCGAGGAGTTCCTCGTCATGGGTGGCGAGGATGCGGGCGGCGAGAAGACCGGCGTTGCGGGCGCCAGCGACGGAGACCGTGGCGACGGGGACACCGGCCGGCATCTGCGCGATCGACAGCAGGGAGTCCATGCCGTCGAGGTACTTCAGCGGCACGGGTACGCCGATCACGGGCAGCGGGGTGACGGAGGCGAGCATGCCGGGGAGGTGGGCGGCGCCGCCCGCACCCGCGATGATCACCTTGAGGCCCCGCTCCGCGGCCTCCTCGCCGTACGCGACCATCTCGCGCGGCATCCGGTGCGCGGAGACGACGTCGACCTCGTATGCGATCTCGAACTCGTCGAGGGCCTGCGCGGCGGCCTCCATGACGGGCCAGTCGGAGTCGGACCCCATGACAATGCCTACGACCGGGCTCATTCGGTGATCGTGCCTCTCAGGTAGCCGGCGGCGTGACGGGCGCGGTCCAGCACGTCGTCGAGGTTGTCGCCGTAGGTGTTGACATGGCCGACCTTGCGGCCGGGCTTCACGTCCTTGCCGTACATATGGATCTTCAGCCGGGGGTCCCGGGCCATGCAGTGCAGATACGCGGAGTACATGTCGGGGAAGTCGCCGCCGAGGACGTTGACCATGACGGTCCACGGCGCACGCGGGCGCGGGTCGCCGAGCGGGAGGTCGAGGACGGCCCGTACGTGGTTGGCGAACTGGCTGGTGATCGCGCCGTCCTGGGTCCAGTGGCCCGAGTTGTGGGGGCGCATGGCCAGTTCGTTGACGAGGATGCGACCGTCGCGGGTCTGGAACAGCTCGACGGCGAGGTGGCCGACGACGTCCAGTTCCTTGGCGATGCGCAGTGCCATCTCCTCGGCGCGCAGGGCGAGTGTCTCGTCCAGGTCGGGGGCGGGCGCGATCACGGTGTCGCAGACCCCGTCGACCTGCCGCGACTCGACCACCGGGTACGCCACGGCCTGGCCGTGCGGGGACCGTACGACGTTGGCGGCCAGCTCCCGTACGAAGTCGACCTTCTCCTCGGCGAGGACCGGGACGCCGGCGCGGAAGGGCTCGGCGGCCTCCTCCATGGAGCGGACGACCCAGACGCCCTTGCCGTCGTAGCCGCCGCGGACAGTCTTGAGGATGACCGGAAAACCGTCCTCCGCGGAGCTGTCGGCGCCCTCCGGCAGGCCCTCGGCGGCGAAGGCGGCCACGTCGGCCGGGTCGGTGACGATCCGGTGGCGGGGGCACGGGACGCCGATCGCGTCGAGCCTGGCCCGCATCACGCCCTTGTCCTGGGCGTGCACGAGCGCGTCGGGGCCGGGGCGTACGGGGATGCCGTCCGCCTCCAGGGCCCGTAGATGCTCGGTGGGTACATGTTCGTGATCGAACGTGATCACATCGCACCCGTGTGCGAACTCGCGCAGTGTGTCCAGGTCGCGATAGTCGCCGACGACGACATCACTCACCACCTGGGCCGCAGAGTCCTGAGGGGTGTCACTGAGGAGCTTGAACCTGATGCCGAGCGGGATGCCCGCCTCGTGTGTCATACGAGCGAGCTGGCCACCGCCGACCATGCCGACTACCGGGAACGTCACGCCCCCAGGGTATCGGCCACCGAACCGGCCACTTCCGGCCGCCCGATTCACCCCGCGTTTTCCTTGCTGTACCTGGGCTGTGAGCTGCCGCACAGGCAACGCCCAGGGGGGCTGGTTAGCATGGCTGGGGCGGGCCGAAGGGGCCGTGAGGGTGGACCGAGCGGGTGGCGGGCCGTGGCCCCGGCCGAGAATCACCGGTCGGCGAGGAGGAACCGGCAACGTCCTCCCGACCCTCTTGGTCCAAGGGCAGAACCTCTCCACTCCACACTCCACTCCACATTCCATTCCACTCCACTCCACTCCATGACCGAATCGAGCGACGGGGGCCCAGACGATGGGAAGCAGCACCTCGGGGCCTCATGCGAAGCCTCGCGGCGTCCTGCGCCGACGGATCGACCTGCTGATGCGCGAGGTCGCGAAGTTCGGGGCGGTAGGCGGTGCGGGGCTGCTGGTGAACCTCGCCGTGTTCAACCTCGTACGGCACACCACGGAGCTGCAGGTGGTGCGGGCCAGCGTGATCGCGACGGTCGTGGCCATCGCCTTCAACTACGTGGGGTTCCGGTACTTCACGTACCGGGACCGTGACAAGAGCGGGCGTACGAAGGAGCTGAGCCTCTTCCTGCTGTTCAGCGCGGTGGGGTTGGTCATCGAGAACGGCGTCCTCTACACCGCCACGTACGGCTTCGGCTGGGACAGCCCGCTGCAGTCCAACATCTTCAAGTTCCTCGGCATCGGGATAGCGACCCTCTTCCGCTTCTGGTCGTACCGCACATGGGTGTTCCGCGCACTCCCGGCGAGGGAGGCCGTCGCCAGCGCCGAATCGTTCCTGGAAGCGGGGGCTGCCCACCCACCCGCCCTGACCGGGGGTACGGCGAAACGAAGGAACGGCGCGTAGAGCCGAACGGCACCGTTCGGTGGGATGGGCCGGTTGGGGGTTGGCTCAGCGGGGTGGGCCGTGTGTGCGGCCGTGCGTGCGGTGGGCTCGGCAGGCGGGGTCGGTGGGAACGGCGTGTAGGGGGCGACACCGTTCCTTGGGATGGTCCGGTGCGGAGTTCAGCGGAACCGGGACGGTGTGTGCGGTGGGCTCTATGGCTGGGCGGGTGGGAACGGCGCGTGCGGGGGTGGCGCCATTCGGTGGGATGGGCCGGTGCGGGGGCACAGCGGGATGGGACCGGTGGAAACGGCGCGTACGGGGCGGCACCATTCGGCGGGGCAGGCGTGCGTGCGTGTGGGCTCGGCAGGCGGGGCCGGTGGGAACGGCTTCGTCCGGTGGCATCAGCTAGTGCGTGTGGTGGGCCTCAACCGGCTGGGCCGGTGGGAACCGGTAGGTGCGGTGGGCGGTGCCTGATGGGCGTGGCTCGGGGGCGCGTCCCTCAAGGGGCGCGGGGAACTGCGCGAGCGAGCACCACGGTCTGCTGACGCCGTACCACCCGCGGCACCACGGCGACTCCGCGTCAAGGCCCCAGCACCACGGCGACTCCGCGCCACGACCCCACCACGGCGACTCCGCGTCAAGGCCCCGGCACCACGGTGGCCCTGCGGCCCCGGGGCCGGGGTGGCCCCACGGCGCCGGCCCGCAGGGCCACCCCGGCCCCTCGGGGGGCTGACGGTCACCTGACCAGGCGGTCGTCGCCCTCTGCCGGCTTCTTCGTCGGGGTCCTCGACAGGAACAGCCCGAACACCGGCGGCTTCGCCTGGAGCATCTCCAGGCGTCCCCCGTCGGCCTCCGCCAGGTCGCGGGCCACCGCCAGGCCGATGCCGGTCGAGTTGCGGCCGCTGATCGCCCGCTCGAAGATGCGCGCGCCGAGGTCGGCCGGGACTCCGGGGCCCTCGTCGGTCACCTCGATCACCGCCTGGTTCCCGGTGACCCGCGTACGCAACGCCACGGTCCCGCCCCCGTGCATCAGCGAGTTCTCGATCAGCGCGGCCAGCACCTGCGCGACGGCCCCCGGTGTCCCCACGGCCTGGAGGTGCCGCTTGCCGGAGCTGACGATGGCCCGCCCGGCGCTGCGATAGGCGGGCCGCCACTCCTCCAGCTGCTGCTTGATGACCTCGTCGAGTTCGAAGGCGACCGCCGACCCGTTGCGGGGGTCACGGGAGTTGGTGAGGAGGCGTTCCACGACGTCCGTGAGCCGTTCGACCTGGGTCAGCGCGATATGCGCTTCCTCCTTCACGGTGGCCAGATCGTCGGTGAGGGTGATCTCCTCCAGCCGCATGGACAAGGCGGTGAGCGGTGTGCGCAGCTGGTGCGAGGCGTCCGCCGCGAGCCGCCGCTCGGCGGTCAGCATGCGGCCGATCCGCTCGGCGGAGGCATCCAGTACGTCCGCGACCCGGTCCAGCTCGGGAACCTGGTACCGCTTGTGGCGCGGCCGGGGGTCGCCGGAGCCCAGCCGCTCGGCGGTCTCGGCGAGGTCGGTCAGCGGGGAGGCGAGCCGGTTGGCCTGCCGTACGGCGAGGAGGACGGCGGCGACGACGGCGAGCAACGCGACCGCCGCGATGATCAGGAGCGTACGGCCGACCTCGCGGCTCACCGCCGAGCGGGACTCCTCGACGGTGACGATCTCGTCCTTCTCGCCCGTGGTCCGGTGGCGGATGACGTCGCCGACGGGTTTCTCGCCGATCTCGATCGTGCGCTGGCCGGGGATCTCGATCCGGGCGTACCGCTCGTCGCCGACCTGGTCCCTGAGGACCTCGGCGGTGATCCGTTCGTCGCCGATGATCCGGCTGTCGACGATGCTCGTCAGCTGCACCGCTTCGGACTCCACCCGTTCCTCGGCGCTGTTGCTGATCGTGCGGGTCTCGACGATCACGAGGCTCACGCCGAAGACCGCGATGACGACCAGGACGACGGCGAGGGTGGACTGAATGAGACGGCGACGCACGGCTGCCCTCCGGGCGGGCGGGGTGGTTGTACGAGGTCCAGTGTGCCTGCGAGTCCGCGCCGCCCGGCGCCGGGGTGGGGCGGCTTTGGCAGCCGGGGCTGAGCATCAGGGCCGGGGCGGCTTTGGCAGCGGGGCCGAGCATTGAAGGGGCGCGGGGAACTGCGCGACCAGCCACGACGCACCAGCGGCCGCCAAATCACCCGCACCCCCGAGCCATTGGGCATCCGGCGCCGGGGCGGGGGTGGGTTGCGCTTGCCGGCGCTTACAGGGTGCCGCTGCGCCCACCCGTGCCGCCCCAGCGGCACGATTGCCCGCAGTTAGGGCGGGACGAGGGCTGCATGCCCGCAGCGAGGGCGGGGTGTCAGTTCTTCTCGAACCGGAAACCCACACCCCGTACCGTCGCGATGTACCGAGGATTCGCCGCGTCGTCTCCCAGCTTCTTGCGGAGCCAGGAGATGTGCATGTCCAGGGTCTTGGTCGAAGACCACCACGTCGTGTCCCAGACCTCGCGCATCAGCTGATCCCGGGTGACCACGCGCCCGGCATCCCGCACCAGCACCCGCAGCAGGTCGAACTCCTTGGCGGTGAGCTGCAGTTCCTCGTCGCCCATCCAGGCCCGGTGGGACTCGACGTCGATGCGGACGCCATGCGTGGCCGGCGGCTGCTGCGGCTCCGCCGCCCCGCGCCGGAGCAGCGCCCGGACACGGGCGAGCAGCTCGGCGAGCCGGAAGGGCTTGGTGACGTAGTCGTCGGCGCCCGCGTCGAGACCGACGACGGTGTCCACCTCGTCGGCGCGCGCGGTCAGGATGAGGATCGGCACGGCGTGCCCCTCGGCGCGCAGCCGGCGGGCCACCTCCAGGCCGTCCATGCCGGGCAGCCCCAGGTCCAGGACGACCAGGTCGACACCACCCTGCATACCGGCGTCCAGCGCGGTGGGGCCGTCCTCGCGGACCTCCACCTCGTACCCCTCCCGGCGCAGTGCGCGAGCCAACGGCTCCGAGATGGACGAGTCGTCCTCGGCGAGCAGTACACGGGTCATGGGGTGATGGTAGTCCGCCGAGAACCGCAGGTGGAGAGTGATCGGGCAGCGTGATTCACACCCAATTCCGGCAGTTCTCTCACTTCCACCGGCTACGGAGGGGGCCTGGTGGCGGACAACGCCCCGGCAAGATCCAATGCGCCGGGCCGCACACCCATGACGCGCCGGGCCGCACACCCGTGACGCCGTGAAGATCCGGCGGGAGAGGGGGAGGGTGCGCGGAGATCGGGGAAAGCCCGGGAAGGCTCGGGATGTTCAGCGGTGCGATTCTCCGAAAAGCCTTCGAATTCACGATCATAGTCAGCTTCTTACCTGTGATACGCCTCTCAAGCCCTTCCATTTCCTTCGGCACCCTGGCGTATGGTGAGGGAACGCCTGTAGCGGCATGTGGGGACCTTTGGCGGGAAATCTTCGCTGAAGGTCTCTTTTATGTGCGCAATTCATGTGCGGAACAAGGAATGACACCGGGCGCGCACCCCCACGGCGCCGCGTCCCCATCTGCAAGGAACGACCATGGCGTCCAGCCAGACGAAGGTCTCGAACGGCCGGGGGACCCCCGGCACCGAGCGCACCTTCTTCGGCCACCCCCTCGGACTGGCCACCCTCTTCATGACCGAGATGTGGGAGCGATTCTCCTACTACGGCATGAAGGCCCTGCTCACCGTCTATCTGCTCTCCGGCGGCCCCGACGCCGGCAAGGGGAGCATGGGCGGCGGTCTGTCCATGGATCTGGCCACGACCACCACGATCGTCGCCGTCTACTCGGCGATGGTGTACCTGCTGGCGATGCCAGGCGGCTGGCTCGGCGACCGTGTCTGGGGGCCGCGCAGGACCGTGGCGATCGCGGCGGTCACGATCATGTGCGGGCATCTGGTGCTGGCGCTGCCGGGCGGCCAGGCCCCGTTCTTCGCGGGCCTCGGGCTGGTCGCGGCGGGTTCGGGCCTGCTCAAGGCCAATATCTCCACGATGGTGGGCCACCTCTACGACGGCCCCGAGGACCCCCGGCGCGACGGCGGCTTCACCATCTTCTACATGGGCATCAACGCGGGTGCCTTCTTCGCGCCGTTGGTCATCGGCACCGTCGGCCAGGAGGTCAACTGGCATCTCGGCTTCGGTCTGGCCGCCGCCGGTATGGCCATCGGTCTCGTGGCGTTCCTCGTCGGCACCCGCACCCTGAGCCCGCGCAGCGATGTCGTCCCCAAGCCGCTGACCACCGCGGAGCGCACCTCGTGGCTGCGCAAGGGCCTGCTGTGGCTGTCCGTCGCGGCCGTCTTCTACGGAGTGGTGGGCCTCACCGGTCACTTCACCCTCAACTGGGCGATGATCCCGCTGACCGTCATCGGTCTGGTCGTCCCGGCCGGGGTGCTGCTGCGCATCAAGCGGGACAAGGAACTGTCGGCCGCCGAGCAGTCGAAGATGACCGGCTACATCTGGTTCTTCGTCGCCGCCGCCGTGTTCTGGATGATCTACGACCAGGGCGCGTCCACGGTCCAGGCGTTCGGCTCGAACGACGAGAAGGTGGCCGGGTCGCTGCTCGGCTTCGACTTCCCGACGTCCTGGTACCAGTCACTGAACCCGCTGTTCATCATGGCGCTGGCCCCGGTGTTCGCCTGGCTGTGGCTGTGGCTGAACCGCAAGGGCAAGGAGCCGAGCACGGCGGTCAAGTTCGCCGCCGCCCTGGTCCTGATCGGCGTCTCTTTCTTCTTCTTCCTGATCCCGCTGCAGATGGCGGCGAACGGGACGCTGGCCAGTCCGATGTGGCTGGTGGGCATCTTCTTCATCCAGACGGTGGGTGAGCTGTGCCTCTCCCCCGTCGGTCTGTCGGTGACCACGAAGATGGCTCCCGCCAAGTACGCCAGCCAGATGATGGGCGTGTGGTTCCTCGCCGTCACCGCGGGCGACTCCATCACCGGTCTGCTCTCCAACAGCGCCGTCGGCGGATTCGACCTCAGCGGCACGGGGATGGTCGCGGCCGAAGCCACCCTCGCCGTCCTCGCCGGCTTCGCGATCTACATGTACCGCAGGAAGGTCCGGTCCCTCACGGGCGACGTCAACTGAGCCCGCGCTCCATGTGACGGAGGGCCGCCGTACTTTCGGGTGCGGCGGCCTTCGTGTTCATGGCAGCGGCGTGTTCACGGCAGTGGCGTGTCCGTGCGCGAGTCGGGGCGAAGGCCGGGCGCAGGGGTGGAGCGAAGGCCGGGCGCAGGGGCGGCGCCCGGGCGGGCTCGGTCGACCAGCGCCATGCCGAGCCGGAACAGCGTCGCCGGTACGACCAGGCACAGCATCAGCCAGAAGAGGATGACCCCCCAGGGGCGGCCCACGTCCCACGGCTGTTCGGCGAGGACCTTGCCGCCGTACTTGAGGGAGACGCCGTAGTCACCGTGCGCCCCGGCGGCGAGTTCCACCGGCAGCGTGATGCTCGCCCTGCCGCCGGGTTTGATCGTGCCGCGCCACTGGTGTTCCTCCCAGCGCGGGGCGAACACCCCGTGGGACGTGCCGACTTGGAACACCGGGTCCTTGACCGCCGACGTACCGACATTGCCCACCGTGAAGACCAGCTCGCGCGTGGGCGGCGCCCCGAACCACGTCAGCAGCCCGCTCGACCCCGTCAGCCGTGTCTCGGCCGGCACCGACAGCCGTCCCCCGGTCGCCTCCTGCGGCAACGGTTCGACGGAGTGCCCGGCGACCTGGAAAGCGGCGTACGCCTCGGCCTTCTCCCCGGTGATGGTCGCCACGCGCACCACACACGGACACGGCACCGGCGGCTCCGCCACCGGCAGCTCCCGGCTGAACTCGCCCTCGGCGTCGGCGGTCGCGGCCCGGCCATCGGCGTTGGCACAGGAGTCGGTGCCGCCGGGCACCCCGCTCGACGGCGAGGCCTGACCGCAGATCAGGATCATCACCAGCGCCTTCGACCGCCATCCGCTGCCGCTCACCGTGAGGGAACCCCCGGCCCCCGCCTGCGACTTGGACAACGTCACGACCGGCTTCTGCGCGCCCCGGGCGGACACCGCGCCGAGGGGCCCGAGCACCATGGCCGCCGCGAGCGCCAACGTCACGACCAGCACAGCCGTCGACGCCGGCACGGGCATCGGCACCGGCTGGGGCAGCGACGCGGAAGCAGGCGCCCGGGGCCGTGTCCCGGCCGTACCCGAACCCCGCAGCCCTCTCGCCACGCCGCCCTCCACCGCTGCCCCGTCGGCCCGACCGCTCACCGTCCCCTCAGTGACGTACCGCCCGGTTCCTGCGGGTCACCCACAGCACCCCTGCCGCGCCCGTGAGCAGCACGGTGCCGCCGAGCGTGCCGAGGGCGACAGCCGAGTCCAGCGGCCCGGTCTGCGGCAGCTCCCCACCGGAACTGCCCGTTCCGCCGGATGTGCCGGTGTCCGAACCGCCCGACGCGGAGCCGCCCTCCGCCGCCGTGACGTCGAGGGTCAGGGACGGGCCGGGGTTGTTGCCGGGTGTGCAGGTGGTGACCGTACCCAGGGCCTTGATCGTGAGCACGCCCGCCGTGAACTCGACCTTGCCGGTCTTCTTCGGCGTGTACGTCCCGCTCAAGTCGTTGATCTTTATGGGGGTGTTGGCCGGCAGCGCCTCGTCGTTGGCGGGCCCCGTCACGGTGAGCGTGCCGGTCTCGGCGCCGCTCAACTCGATCGTGGCACTCGGGGTCATCGCTCCCTTGCCCAGTTCGACCGGGCTGGAGGAGACGCCTTTCTGCCAGGACATGGTGATCCGGTAGCCGTCGCCCTCCTCGACGCCCTTGATGTCGATCGGCGACACCGCGGACTTGTCCCCGATCGGCGTCTTGCAGTTGTACTCGACGTCCACGACCTCGGCATACGCCACCGGCGCGGCCATCAGCACCGCCGCCCCGGCCAGGGCCGCGAGCGACACGAACACGGCCGTTCCCTTCTGGTACGTCCGGTACGACATCTCGCCACCCCACATTCTGACGGCACATCAGATTCGGCCGCTCAAGGTACGCCGGGGGTCGTGGAGAAGGAAGACACAGGGAAGTGTCGGATGTGTGTCTGTCCGACCGGGGGGTGGCTGCGTGTGGCGACGGGTGATGGGGGAACGTGGGGGCGGGGGCGGGGGCCCGGGTCGGAGCAAGGGTCGGATCGGGTTGGGGCAAGGCCCGGGGCGGGCGGGGCCGGGGGGTGGGGCCAGAGCCAGGGCCTGGCCAAGGCGAGGGCGGGGCCAGGGCAGGGGCAGGTACGCAGGGCCCAGGGCCCGGGCCTGCTCCGGGCGGTGCCGGGGCGGTCGGCTCGCGGGGCGCCGGATGCAGGCCCGAAGGCCGAAGCCGGAACGGCGAACGGTGAACGACGCAGCTGGCAGCTGGCAGCTGGCAGCTGGCAGCTGGCAGCTGGCACGGCGAACGACGAGCTGGGAGCGGCAAGCGGCAAGCGGCAAGCGGCAAGCGACGAACGGCGGAACGCCGAAGCCTGACCGGCAACCGGCATGCAGCAAGCAGCAACCGGCAAACCCCGGATGCCCCACCCCGCCGTCGTTCCTCGCCTACGCGAACCGGGCCGTCGCCCGCATCTGCACCCGCCCGGCGTTCCGTCCCGCCGACACCACGCCGCTGATCGCCAACCAACCGAAACGGCCGCAGGAACCGCCCCACCGCCAGGTACAGCACATCAATGCCCGCGCCCGCACCCGGACCGCACCCCCGCTCCCGTCACCCCACGCCGACACGGCTATAGGAACCGCGCCACCGGCACGGAGCGGGCATCAATGGCCGCGGCCGCCCCGGCCCGCCCCCCGCTCCCGTTACCCCGGTGCCCCCAGTTCCGCCCACACTGTCTTCCCGGCGGTCCCCGGTGTCCGTACGACCCCCCAGTCCAGGCACAGGCGTTGCACGATGAACATGCCGTGGCCGCCGGGGCGGCCGGCCCGGTGGGGGGTGCGGGGGGCGGGGTTTCCGGCGCCGTGGTCGGTGACCTCGATGCGCAGGACCTTGGTGTCGCAGCCGATCCACAACTCGGCCGGGCCCTCCGCATGGAGACACGCGTTGGTGACCAACTCGGACACCACCAGCAGTACGTCCTCGGCCGCCGCCCGCTGGTCGGCGGTGGCGGCCGGCAGCCAGCCCCACTCGTACAGCGCCTGCCGGGCGAAGTCACGGGCGAGCGGCACCACACCACTCTCGCCGTCGAAGCTCAGCCGGCGGGACCGGCGGCCGGCGGGCGGTGCTGCGGGCGGGTCCTCCCCGGGCGCCCCGGAAGCGCCGCCGACACCCGGTTCCGGGCCGCGGTCGCCCGGCGAGAAAGGCCGGGTGGTGCTCATCAGCGCTTCACCTCACCGATTCACCAGTTCACGATTCAGGACTCGTTCAACTCATCAAAGGTGCGGGACAAAGCCCCGCCGCACGTACTCTTCCGCGCCGTCATCCGTACTGCCATTCGACCGTCATTCGCTCTTCCGTCGTCACCGCCGGGCCCGTTCACCCTCGTCGGGGCCTTCCCGGGTCGCTTCCGGGGTCATCTCCCGCCCTTGCCCGACCCGTTCAGCATGTCTCCTGCCCGAGCGAACCGTCAGAACACCCACGTTTTCGGCACAGACCCTGTGACACGGGCAACCCGCCGGTCAGGGAGGGAATACGTCGTCGCGACCTAGTCGCCCAGCGCCGTGTCGAGGCCGTCATGGACGGTGAACACGGCCTCCGCCCCCGTGATCTCAAACACCCGGGCGACCGGCGGCAGCATTCCGGCGAGATGGACTCCGCCCCCCGCGGCCTCCGCCTTCAGACGGACGCCCAGCAGAACGTTGAGCCCGGTGGAGTCGCAGAACTCCAGTCGCGAGCAGTCCACCACCAGCCGTGCGAACCCCTGCTCCAGACAGTCCTCAAGTGGCTCACGCAACAGATCGGCGGTGTGGTGATCGAGTTCACCCGCCGGTGTCACTACGGCGCTGGCGCCCTGTTCCCGCACCTCGACCCGTAGTCGGCCCGACTGGGCGCTGCCGACCGTCCCACGGTCCATGCCGTCTCTCTCCCGACCGTCGCGACTGCTGACTGATGAGTATCGATGACTGATGAGTACCGATGAGTGTTGACTCGCTCTCGAACACTACGCCTTCCCCACACTCTCCGACACCCGAACAATCGCCTAGACCTGGACATTTCGCCACAGTACGCACTTGCGACGGGCTCTGAAAACCGGGTAGGGCTAGTAGGGACACCAATCGACACGGCCGGCTTCGGAGGCGCCGCACACCGCAGTACACGTATTGGCATCGGCGGCCATATGCCGAGAACGATGGAGGACATTCATGTCACCCCGGCTCGACGCATCGCATACCCAGAGGGCGACGTCGGCACCCTCTTCGGAAGGGACGCTGGACGATCTCGCCCACGACCCCGGCGACCCGCTCGCCGACCTTCCGGAGATCCCCCCGTACGACGAGGTGGGGCCGGTGGACGCCCGGGCCCTGTCCAAGACGCTCTTCGAGCGGCTGGAATCCCTCGAAGAGGGCACCCACGAATACTCGTACGTCCGCAACACGCTCGTCGAACTCAACCTCGCGCTGGTCAAGTTCGCCGCCTCCCGCTTCCGCTCACGCAGCGAGCCCATGGAGGACATCATCCAGGTCGGCACCATCGGCCTGATCAAGGCGATCGACCGCTTCGAACTCAGCAGGGGCGTCGAGTTCCCCACCTTCGCGATGCCGACCATCGTCGGCGAGATCAAGCGTTTCTTCCGTGACACCAGTTGGTCCGTGCGGGTCCCGCGCCGGCTCCAGGAGTTGCGGCTCGACCTGGCCAAGGCCGGTGACGAGCTGGCCCAGAAGCTCGATCGCGCGCCGACCGTGACGGAGCTGGCGGAGCGCCTCGGCCTCACCAACGACGAGGTCGTCGAGGGCATGGCCGCGTCGAACGCGTACACCGCCTCGTCACTGGACGCCCAGCCCGAGGAGGACGACTCCGAGGGCGCGCTCGCGGACCGGATCGGCTACGAGGACAACGGGATCGAGGGCATCGAGTACGTCGAGTCCTTGAAGCCGCTGATCGCCGAACTCCCCTCGCGCGACCGGAAGATCCTCTCCCTGCGCTTCGTCGCCAATATGACGCAGTCCGAGATCGGGGACGAACTCGGCATCTCCCAGATGCATGTCTCCCGGCTGCTGTCACGGACGTTGGTACGTCTACGCAAGGGTCTGACGGTCGAGGAGTAGTTCCTCTTACCTTCCGATCCCGAGCACGTAACCGCGCCGCACGCCGCGCGCCGCACGCCGAATGGCCCGGATGCGGCACATGCGTCGGCGGTGGTCGAAGTCGGCCGGGTACGGGCGGAGTTGAGAGACTTCGCCCGTACCCGGCCGAGCCGTTTGCGGGGTCCGGCGAAAATCGGCCGACGCTCTGTCCTGCGCACTTTCCGTCGCTTTCCGCTTACCGCCGGGAACCGCTTTCCTCACAGGTTTCCTTCCGCCACTATGGTCACGCGCCAAACTGTTCGGTACGTCATAGGGGCCGACGGGCGGACGCGGGGGGCGAGGAGGCAAGAGGATGGCTCGGGACGAGCGTCCCGGCGACGACGCTCCGTACACGGAGTCGTCCGACGCACGGCTGACCGCGTTGTTGAGGGGCGAGACCCCCATCGCGTATGCGGCACTGCGCGAGTTACGCGAACGCCACCATCCCTCGGTCCTCGCCTATGCGCGGCTGTGCACGATGAGCGAGACCGCCGCACGGCAGTTGGCCGGGGAGGTCTTCACCTTCGCGGCCAAGCAGATCGCGCGCGGCAACGAGCCGAGCGTCCCCTGGCGCCACCAACTCCTGCTGCTGACCGCCCGGTTGTCCGGTATACGGTCCGCCGAGGCCCCACCGCCGTCGCTGCTCCCGGCGTTCGAGTCCCTGCAGCCCCGTGACCAGGGCCTGATCTGGTACGGCATCGTCGAACGCGAACCCGACGACCGTACGGCCCGGCTGGTCGGCCTCGCCCCCGAGGACGTGCAGTTCAAGCAGGAACGGGCTCTCCTCGCCCTGCGCCAGGCCGGTCTGCGACTCCGCCTCGCCGCCTCCGAGGACCCCCGCTGCCAGGACTTCCGCCGCTTGATCGAGGAGTCCGTACGCCCCGACACCCCCCGGCACAGCCCGGATCTGCGGGACCACATGGCGCACTGCGTCCACTGCGCCGGCGCATACGACGAACTCCGCGCCGTCACCGACCATCCACGCGCCGCCCTGGCGGACGGACTCCTGCCGTGGGGCGGTACGACGTACGCCCGCGAGGAGCCGGGCGAGGCGGGCACGCCGGGTGAGTTGGGCGCGCCGGGTGCGCTTGGCGGACGGGACGGGCTCGGCGAGGCGGGTTGGCCGGGCGAGCTGGGTGGGCTGAGCGAGCCGGGCGAGGGAGTCGGCCGTGCGGTGCCGGAGGCGGATGGGGCGCCTGCTGGGCCGACGCCAAAGTCCAAGGCCAAGGCCAAGGCCAATACCGGTAGGGCCAAGACACCGACGAAGGCTCAGGGGGCGGCGAAGGCCAAGGGAACGGCCAAGGCCGAGGGGTTGTCCGGGGCCATGGGGCCTGCGGGGGCCACGGGAGGGGTTGAGGGGGCCAAGGGGCCGTCGGGGGGCAACTGGCCGGCGGGGGTCAGCGGACAGCCAGGGGTCAGCGGGCCGGCATTCGCCGCTGGGGAGTCCTGGACGGATTCGGAGGAGCTGGCGGGGCCGGGGACCGGGACGGCGGCGGTAACGGGGGCGCCACCAGGAACCAGGGCGCCGCGAGGAGCCGGGGCTTCGACCGGTGCCGAGGCATCGACGGGGTTCGGATCATCGATGGGGTCGGGAGCTGCGGCGGGGTTCGGAGCTTCGGCGGGCCCCGAGACCTCGGCGGACTTCGAGGCCCCGGCTGGATTCGGAGCATCAGCAGGGTCGGGAGCTGCGCCAGCGCCCAGAGCATCGGCGCGTCCCGAAGCCTCAGCTGACTTCGACGCTGCGGCCGGAATCGGGGCCGCGGCCGGGTTCGGGGCTGACGCGTCGGCTGACGTGGAGGCCACTCAGCGGCTGGAGACGCAGCGGCAGACCGAGGAGGCGTTGCTCCGGGCCGAGGATGCGCGGAAGGGGGCGTGGCCGGAGGCTCAACAGGGCGACTGGGAGGCCGCTGGGCAAGGGCCGTCGAGAGAGGACCCGCAGAGTTCCTGGGACGGGATGCCGGGCGGGAAGGCGGGACCGGGCAGGGGCCCGGGATCAGGCACAGGCGTAGGCATGGACCTGGAATCAG
Source organism: Streptomyces sp. NPDC002643 (assembly GCF_053592555.1). Taxonomy (NCBI): domain Bacteria; kingdom Bacillati; phylum Actinomycetota; class Actinomycetes; order Kitasatosporales; family Streptomycetaceae; genus Streptomyces; species Streptomyces sp. NPDC002643. Next base: position 14,259 of record NZ_JBSFVY010000042.1, on the reverse strand, counting down.
GCATGGGCATGGCCTCAGGGCCGGGCATGGGCCCGGGACCGGAGGACATGAACCTGGGGCCGAGCCTGGGCCCGGGGCCGGCCACCGGCATCGGCGCCGCAGCTGCCGCGGGCACCCGTACCGAGGCGCGGGCGGCGGCCGAGGGCGGCGTGGACGAAGGGCGGCCGGGGTCGCGTCGGCTGGTGCTGACGTCGGTGGCGCTGGGGGTGGCGTTGGCGCCCCTGCTGTTCGTCCTGGTGTTCTCGAACCGGGGTGACTCGTCCCAGGACTCGACGGATTCGGTGGGTACGCCGACGAGTCCACCGGCGGTGAGCGAGAGGCCGTCGCCCCCGGAGAGCCCCAGCCCGACCCCGACGCCGAGCCCTTCGGACGGCGAGCGGCCCTCGAAGCCGCCGAAGCCCCCGGCCAAGTCGCCCGAGCCACCGAAGGAGACCCCGTACCCCTCGGGAACGGCCGCGACGCCCTCCCTGCCCAACGGGCCGCTGCCGAACGGCTCCTACGCCCAGGTCGTGAACGTCGGCTCGGGTCTGTGCCTGGACATCCGGGGCGAGTTGGAGAAGGGCACCGACGTGGTCACGGCCACCTGCTCCTCCCGCGACACCCAGCGCTGGCGCTTCGACTCCCACCGGGATGTGCTGCAGTCGTTCGCCGATCCCGACCTGTGCCTGGACAGCCGGGGGGCGACCGACGACGGCGTGGGCATCTGGGAGTGCGACGCGGTCGAGAGCGAGAACGGCCAGAACCTGCGCTTCACCATCGACGCCCTGGGCCAGATCGTCCCGGACATCGCCCCCGACTTCGCGGTCACCCCGGACACCCTCGGCTCGGTCTCCTTCGCCAAGGCCAAGGAGAAGGACGGCCAACGCTGGAAAGCGGGAGGCAAGGCCCGCCGCGACTAGGGCCGGCCCGAGTCGGTCGGCCGGGGGCCGAGCGCCGGTGGGCAGCCCGAACCGGGGGCGCGTGTTCATCGGTCGGCCTTCTCAGTGCACCCGTACGCCCCTGCGCCACACCCCCGTGACCAGGGGTACGCCCGGGCGATAGGCCAGGTGGACATGGCTGGGAGCGTCCAGGAGCAGCAGGTCGGCGTACGCGCCCGGTGTGAGTCGGCCGATGTCGTCGCGGCGGAGCGCCCGCGCGCCCCCTGCCGTGGCCGACCAGACCGCCTCGTCCGGCGTCATCCGCATGTCCCGCACGGCGAGCGCGATACAGAACGGGACGGAGGACGTGAAGGACGAGCCCGGGTTGCAGTCGGTGGACAGGGCGACGGTGACCCCCGCGTCGAGGAGCCGCCGGGCGTCCGGCCACTTGGCACGGGTGGAGAACTCGGCACCGGGCAGCAACGTGGCGACCGTACGGCCGCTCGCCAGGGCGTCCACGTCGGCGTCGGTGAGATGGGTGCAGTGGTCGGCGCTGGCGGCGTCCAACTCGACGGCCAGTTGGACACCGGGGCCGTACGAGAGCTGGTTGGCGTGGACGCGCGGCTGCAGTCCCCTCGCCTTTCCGGCCGTCAGGATCGCCCGGGCCTGGTCGCCGTCGAAGGCGCCCCTCTCGCAGAAGACATCGATCCAACGGGCGTACGGGGCGCAGGCGTCGAGCATCTCGCCGGTGACGAGGGCCACATACTCCGAGGGACCAGCGGGGTCCTCGGCGTGGTCGGGGGGCACGATGTGGGCGCCGAGGTACGTCACCTCGTCCGTGTGCCGGGCGGCGATGCGCAGGGCGCGCGCCTCGTCCTCGACGGTCAGGCCGTAGCCGGACTTCGTCTCGAAGGTGGTCGTGCCCTGGCGGAGCGCCTCGCGGAGGTAACGGGTGAGGTTGGCCTCCAGTTCCCCGTCGGTGGCGGCGCGGGTGGCGGCGACGGTCGTACGGATGCCGCCCGCGCTGTAGGCCCGGCCGGACATCCGGGCGTTGAACTCGGCGGTCCGGTCGCCCGCGAAGACGAGGTGGGAGTGGGAGTCCACGAAGCCCGGGATGACCGCCCGGCCACCGGCGTCGACCCGATTGTCAGTGGCGGGTGCTTTGCTTTGATCACCGGTCCACGCGATGCGTTCACCGTCGATGACGACGGCCGCGTCCTGGATCAGTCCGAGGGGGGAACTGTCGCCGAGGGAGGGGTCGTTGGTGACCAGGACAGCGATGTTGGTGATGAGCGTGCTCGCGGTGCTCGCCGAGCTGGCGGGGCTGACGGTGGTCGGGCTGCTCATGGCGTCCTTGGTTGCCTGGTCGGCGGTCGGGTCGGGTTCGGGGTCGGGGTCGGGGTCGGGGTCGCGGGCGGCGGGGGACCGGCGGGCGGACGCGGGCCGTGTGCTCGTACGGCCCGCGCACGGTGTCGCCGTCATTCGCGCAGTGCGGCGACGGCGTCGGCGAGGGCCCGTGGCACATCCGGGACGAGTGAGTGCGCCCCGTCCCGTACGATCTGCCGCCCGCCCACGACCGTATGGCGCACATCCGCTGCCGACGCGGCGAATACCGTCGTCTCCGCGCCGAGCCGTGGAAGCGGCCCTGCCGTCCTGACCGAGTCGAGCGCGATCGTCGTGAAGTCGGCGAGCGCGCCGGGCTCCAAGGTGCCCGCGTCGTCCCAGCCGAGCGCCGCGTGTCCGTCGGCCGAGGCCGCCCGCAGCAGGGCGGCCGCCGTCCAGTGACCCCGTCTACGGGTGCGCAGCCGCTCGTTCAGCTCCATCGCGCGCGCCTCTTCGAGGAGGTCGATGACGGCGTGGCTGTCGGAGCCGAGGGAGAGCGGGGAGCCCGCCTTCTGGAGGGCGGCGGCGGGGCCGATGCCGTCGGCGAGGTCGCGTTCGGTGGTGGGGCACATACAGGTGCCGGTGCCGCTGTCGCCGATGAGGGCGATGTCGGTGTCGGTGAGATGGGTGTTGTGCACGCCCGTCGTCCTGGGACCCAACACCTCGTGATCGGCGAGGAGTTGAGCGGGCGTACACCCATGTGCCTCTTGGCAGGCGTCGTTCTCGGCCGTCTGTTCCGACAGATGCACATGCAGCGGGGCCCGCCGCTCCTCGGCCCACCGCGCCACGGTCGCCAACTGCGCGGCTGGCACGGCCCGTACGGAGTGCACGGCAGCACCGATCCGCACGTGATCCCGGTCCTTGAGAATTGAACAGCGTTCCGCCCAGGCCTCGGCCGTGCCGTCGGAGAAGCGGAGCTGGTGGTGGTCGGGGGCCTTCCCGAATCCGGAGGAGAGATAGGCGGCATCGAGGAGGGTGATCCGGATGCCCGCCTCGGCCGCGGCCGCGATCAGCGCCTCCCCCATGGCGTTGGGGTCGGCGTAGGGGGTGCCGCCGGGGGCGTGGTGCACATAGTGGAACTCGCCGACGGCGGTGATGCCGGCGAGGGCCATCTCGGCGTACACCGCCCGCGCGAGAGCGTGGTACGTGTCGGGGGTCAGCCGGTCCGCGACGCGGTACATGACCTCACGCCAGGTCCAGAAGGTGCCGCTGCCGACCTGGACGGTGCCGCGCAGGGCCCGGTGGAAGGCATGCGAGTGGGCGTTCGCCAACCCCGGCAGAGTGAGGCCCCGCAGGACGACGGCGCCGGGCGGCGGGGCGGGGGTGTCGGTGTGCGCGGCGGTGATACGACCGTCGGGCCCGGCGCCCGCGGTGGCCCCGCCGATGGAGTCCCCCGTGGCAGCCCCGGTGGACACGGTCAGGGTGACGCCCGGCTCGACGTTCGTGCCGAGCCAGGCGTGTTCGAGCCAGTAGGTCCTCTCCGTCACCTGCGGGCCAGCCCTTCCAGTACATCGGCGAGCGCGGTCACCCCGGCGAGGCAGTCGTCCTCGGCGGCGTGTTCGGCCGGGGAGTGCGAGACGCCCGTGGGGTTGCGCACGAACAGCATGGCGGTCGGGACGCTCCCGGAGAGAATCCCGGCGTCGTGTCCGGCCCCGGTCCCGAGGACGGGCACCTTGAGGTCGGTCTCCCGCCCCAGGATGCGGCCGATCTCGTCCCGCAGGGCGTGCTCGAACTCGACGACGGGGGTGAAGGACTCGCGTACGACGTCGAGTTCGACGCCGGCCGCCTCGGCGAAGTCGCGGGCCGCGCCCTCGATGGCGCCGACGACGGTGTCGAGGGTCTTCTGGTCCTCGGCGCGGGAGTCGAGCCAGCCGCGTACGAGGGAGGGGATGGCGTTGACGCCGTTGGGTTCGACGGCGATCTTCCCGAAGGTGGCGACGGCCCCGGCGAGCCGTGCCTCGCGACGGGCGGCGAGCACGGTCTCGGCGTACGACAGCATGGGGTCGCGGCGGTCGACGAGTCGGGTCGTTCCGGCGTGGTTGGCCTCGCCCCGGAAGTCGAACCGCCACCGCCCGTGCGGCCAGATGGCGCTGGCGATGCCCACGGCGTCCCCGGACAGATCGAGTGCCCGCCCCTGCTCGACATGCAGTTCGACGAAGGCGCCGATGCGGGCGAGCCGTTCCGGATCGGGGCCGATCCTCTCCGGGTCGTATCCGGCGGCTTCCATGGCCTGCGGCAGAGTGACCCCGTCGCCGTCGGTCAGCCGATGGGCCTGCTCGACGGTGAGCCGCCCGGCGGCGAGCCGGGACCCGACGCAGGCCAGCCCGAACCGGGCGCCCTCCTCGTCCCCGAAGTTGACGATGCCGAGCGGCCTGTCGAACCGCGCCCCCCGGGCCCGCAGTTCATCGAGCGCGGCGAAGGAGGACACGACACCGAGGGGCCCGTCGAAGGCTCCGCCATCGGGCACCGAGTCGAGATGAGACCCGGTGACAACGGCGTCCCCGGCCTCGGGGTCCCCCAGCCAGGCCCACTGATTCCCGTTCCGGTCGACCTCATAGCCCAGCCCACGACTCCGCGCCTGCCGCTCGAACCAGCCCCGGCATTCGACATCGGCGGATGTCCAGGCGAACCGCCGATAGCCACGGGAGTCGGGATGCAGACCAATAGGCCGAAGCTCCCGCCACATCTCATGAAAGGAGGCCCCACCGGTGAAGGGCGGAGCCGCCTCGGCCGGCCCCCTCTGCAAGCACTCGGCCCGCACAAGCCGCGGGCCATCATCGACTCCCGCACCCCGCACAGGCTGTGAACCTTCCGCCCCCACACGCCGCAAACCACCACCGGCTCCCACACCCCCCAAAGGCTGTGAACCTTCCACCCCCACAGGCCGCAAACCACCACCGGCTCCCACACCCCCCAAAGGCTGTGAACCTTCCGCCCCCACAGGCCGCGGGCCGCCGTCGGCTCCGGCACCCCGTACAGGCTGTGGGCAGTCGTTCCGCAGGGCGGAACGGGTGGGCACAGCCGCACCCGCAGTCGGCGACGACACACCAGCCCCCACCGGAGAGTTGCCGTCACGCCCACCCTGACCGGGGGTCACGCCTCTCCCCCCTCACGCATCGGCACCCGAACCCCCCGCTCGTCCGCAACGGCCTCCGCGATGTCGTACCCGGCGTCGACATGCCGGATCACGCCCATCCCCGGGTCATTGGTGAGCACCCGGCGGATCTTCTCGCCGCCCAGTGCCGTGCCGTCGGCGACCGTCACCTGCCCCGCGTGGATGGACCGCCCCATCCCCACACCACCCCCGTGATGAAGCGAGACCCAGGACGCCCCGGAGGCGACATTGACCATGGCATTGAGCAGCGGCCAGTCGGCGATCGCGTCGGAGCCGTCGAGCATGGCCTCGGTCTCACGGTACGGAGAGGCCACCGACCCGCAGTCGAGATGGTCACGGCCGATGGCGAGCGGCGCCGCCAACTCCCCGCTCGCGACCATGTCGTTGAACCGCTCGCCGGCCTTGTCCCGCTCCCCGTAGCCGAGCCAGCAGATACGGGCGGGCAGCCCCTGGAAGTGGACCCGCTCCCCCGCCATCCTGATCCACCGGTGGAGGGACTCGTTCTCCGGGAACAGTTCCAGGATCGCGCGGTCGGTCTTGGCGATGTCGGCGGGGTCGCCGGAGAGGGCCGCCCAGCGGAAGGGGCCCTTGCCCTCGCAGAACAGTGGCCGGATATAGGCGGGGACGAACCCGGGAAAGGCGAACGCGCGCTCGTATCCGGCGAGTTGTGCCTCGCCGCGGATGGAGTTGCCGTAGTCGAAGACCTCGGCGCCGGCGTCGAGGAAGCCGACCATGGCCTCGACGTGCTTGGCCATGGACTCACGGGCCCGGGTGGTGAAGCTGGCGGGGTCCTTGGCGGCGTAGGAAGCCATGTCGTCGAAGTCGACGCCGAGCGGCAGATACGCCAGGGGGTCGTGGGCCGAGGTCTGGTCGGTGACGATGTCGACGGGGGCGCCCATGGCGAGGAGTTGGGGGACGAGTTCGGCGGCGTTGCCGAGGACGCCGATGGAGAGGGGCCGACGGGCGTCCCGGGCCTCGACGGCCAGCTGGAGGGCGTGGTCGAGGGAGTCGGCCCGCACATCCAAGTACCGGTGCTCGATACGGCGTTCGATGGCGCGGGGGTCGCAGTCGATACAGAGGGCGACGCCGTCGTTCATGGTGACGGCGAGGGGCTGGGCGCCACCCATGCCGCCGAGTCCGGCGGTGAGGGTGATCGTCCCGGCGAGGGTGCCGCCGAAGCGCTTCGCGGCGACCGCGGCGAATGTCTCGTAGGTGCCCTGGAGGATGCCCTGGGTGCCGATGTAGATCCAGGAGCCGGCGGTCATCTGGCCGTACATGGTCAGGCCGAGCTGTTCGAGGCGGCGGAACTCCTCCCAGGTGGCCCAGTCGCCGACGAGGTTGGAGTTGGCGATGAGGACGCGCGGGGCCCACTCATGGGTCTGCATGACGCCGACGGGGCGGCCGGACTGGACGAGCATCGTCTCGTCCTGCTTGAGGGTCTTCAGGGTGCGGACCATGGCGTCGAAGGAGCGCCAGTCGCGGGCGGCCTTGCCCGTGCCGCCGTAGACGACGAGCTTGTCGGGGTGCTCGGCGACCTCGGGGTCGAGGTTGTTCTGCAGCATGCGCAGGGCGGCCTCCTGCTGCCAGCCCAGGGCGTTCAGTTCCGTACCGCGCGGCGCTCGAACCCCACTGGGGGGCGGCCCGTAGGGCCTCGGTCGAGGGTGGTGGCGGGAGACGGGCGGGCGGGGTCCTGACATTCGGGGTCTGCCTCCTCGCTATACAGCAACTATTCATATCCTCGCTTTGTGAATAGAACTAGTCAATACACCATTACGGCCAGCATCGGCGTGCCGCGGGTGTTTGGCTGGAGACACTGGCCCTATGGGCCCGGCAGACGACAGGACAACGGGGGACGAGATGGGGGACATGACCAACGGGACCGGCGGGGAAAGGCCCGCCGCCCGGCCGGCGGGGGCGCGCGGGGAGCGGCCGACCCGGCGGACCGAGGCGGGCGGGGAGCGCGCGCCCCGACCCGAGGGGCCCCTCGCGCGGGGGCGGGGCGAGACGGAGGGCGAGCGCACGCTGCGACTGTTCGACAGCGACGACGACCGGGCGGCGCGGCGGGACGACGCCGTGCGGGCGGCCGTGGAACAGGGACTGCTCGGGCCGGGGACACCGATCGTGGGGCTCCTCGATGTGACGGGCATCCGGGCGTCGGCGGCGGCGCTGCGGCGGGCCTTCGACGAGGTGACGGCGCCCGGTACTCCCGTACTGCACGCGTTCGCGGTGAAGGCGACACCGCTGGTGCCGGTACTGCGGCTGCTGCGGGAGGCGGGCATCGGCGCGGAGGTGGCGAGCCCCGGGGAGCTGGCGCTCGCGCGGGCGGCCGGGATGTCGCCGCGACAGACGGTGCTGGACTCGCCCGCGAAGACCCCGGCGGAGTTGCGTGAGGCGCTGGCGCTGGGCATCGCGGTCAACGCGGACAATCCGCAGGAGCTGGACCGCATCGACGCGCTGGTGAAGTCGGCCACCACCCGGTCCCCGCTCGGTATCCGGGTGAACCCGCAGGTGGGCGGCGGTGCGATCGAGGCGCTGTCGACGGCGACGGCCACATCCAAGTTCGGGGTGGCGCTGCGGGACGAGGGCGCCCGGGAGTGGGTCGTCCGGGCGTATCTGGACCGGCCCTGGCTGTCCCGGCTGCATGCGCACACCGGGTCGCAGGGGATGCCGTTGACGCTGATGATCCGGGGAATCACGGAGGTCTACGAACTGGCCGAGGAGATCAACCGGCGGGCCGGGCGGCGGCAGGTCGACACGATCGACATCGGCGGCGGGCTGCCGGTGAACTTCGCGACGGAGGCGGCGACCCCGACATACGCGCAGTACGCGCGGCTGCTGGCGGAGGCGGTGCCGGGGCTGGTCGGGGGACGGTACGGGCTGGTCACCGAGTTCGGCCGGTCACTGCTGGCGAAGCACGGGACGGTGCTGGCGCGGGTGGAGTACACGAAGTACGCCGGGGGGCGGCCGATCGCGGTCACGCACGCCGGGGTGCAGGTCGCGACGCGGACGGTGTACGCGCCGGGCTCCTGGCCGCTGCGGGTCGTGGGGTACGACACCAAGGGCCGTGTGAAGGAGGGCCCGGCGGTGGTGCAGGACGTGGCAGGGCCGGCGTGCTTCGCGGGGGATCTGCTGGCCGAGGGACGGGCGTTGCCCCTGCTGGAGCCCGGGGATCATGTGGCCGCGCTCGACACCGGGGCGTATTACTTCGCGCATCACTACGCGTACAACTCGCTGCCGCGACCGGCTGTTTACGGGTTCGCCGAGGGCGAGGGCGGGGTGCGCTTCGCTGTGGTTCGGGAGGCGCAGACGATGGGGGAGATCGCGGCCGAGGCGGGCGGGGGGAATCGGAGTTCGCTTTTGGGGTTGTGAGGACACGAGGGCACCCGGAAGTCACATGTGCTCCCCTTCGCACTCCCCTGGCGCCCCCCGGAAGGATTAGTACCCGGCGTCGCGTCCTTGCCGCTTGTCGCGGTTCGCGTACATAGGCCCACCTCAGCGCGCCGCCGGGCTTACCCGGCCCCAAGACGACCGCAAACCAGGCAAGTCGACCCACCTTAGTCGGCCCCCGGCATGTTCCGCTGGAAAATGCCAGAACGCTCACTCCTCGCGCACACGTTGCGTAGCGTCTGCGTCACTCAGCCGAACCGCAGGCGGGAGGGGAGCCACGGTGCCCGGAATCGACGAGTGTCTGGTGGAGGCCATGAGGCTGCCCGGTGCCCTGGGCGCCTCGGTGGTCGACTGGACCAGCGGACTTGCGCTGGGCACGGTCGGGGAGGCACCCGGCGGTGACCATGAGACGACCGCGGCGGAGGCGGCGGAGCTGGCCCGGATCGCCGCGGAGCACCGGGCGTTCGCGCCGGAGGAGGGTTCCGACTGGTCCGGCGCGGGTCTGCCGGTCGAGGACCTGATCGTCAGCAACCGGGACACATACCACGTACTGCGGTTCGTACGGACGACGTTCGACAGCAGCGTCTTCCTGCATCTGTGGCTGGCCCGGACCGACGGCAATCTCGCGCTGGCCCGCATCCGACTGGGCGAGATGGCGGGACGGCTGGTGCTGGCATGACCGTGACCACCGTGACCACCACCCGCCCGCCGAGGCTGCCGATGCGCGAGAGCGCGCCCCGTCACACCGTCTCCCCGATGCTGGAGCGGCTCGCCGCCGAGCGGGCCACCGGAGTACTGCTGCGCGAGTCCGGCGCGCTGTATCTATCCGACGGGCAGGTCGTGCACGCGGAGAGCCCCCGCTCACCAGGCCTCGACGTCCTGCTCACCACCGGCGGCATCCTCGACCACGACGGCTGGCGGGAGGCGGTCGACACGGCCGGGGCGGGGCTGCGGGTCGGACGGTTCCTCGTGGACAGCGGCCGGGTCTCGCGGGGCGCGCTGGAGTTGTGTCACGCCGGGGCGCTGTTCGACGCGGCGTACTTCGTGCTCGGGCCGAGCCGGGCGCCGGCCAGGTTCCGTTACGGGGCCGCGCACTGGCTGGGGCCGATAAGGCCGGTGCCGGTGGCCGCGGTGGAGCGGGAGGCGTCGCGGCGACGCGATCTGCTGCACCGCATCTGGCCCGATCCGGCGACGGACGACGCCCCGCTGATCAGGGCGGCCAGTCCGACCACCCCGCCGGTGCCGGCCCGGCAGGAAGCCGTGTTGGGCCAGGTCAACGGGTTTCGCACCGCCGCCGACATCTCGCTCGCCCTTGGCCGCCCCGCCTTCCACACCCTGGTCGACATCCGCCGGCTCGCGGCGGCGGGGCTGATAGCGACGGCACCGGAGCAGAGCGGAGGCAGCCCTCCGGCGACCTCGCCGCCCCCGGACCTCCCGCGCCGTCCGGCCTGCGGATCACCGGCCCCCACGGACCCGGCGGGCACGACCGGACCCCCGCCCGGCGACATGGCTCCGGCTCCCGCCGCCGCCTCGCCGTTCGACGTGACCGACCCCGACATCGCCCTACTGCAAAGGCTCAGGGATGCGCTGGAGGCCCTTTGAGCGGCAGCGGAACCGTCCCGCCGAGAGGAGACCACTCATGGCCGCGGAGGCCGAAGTCCTCGACGAACTGCACCGGTTGAGGGCCCGAATACCCCAGTTGACCGGCGCGCTCGCGGCCAGCGTGGACGGGCTCGTACTCGCCCACGACACCCCGGGCGTCGAGGCGGAGGGCCTGGCCGCACTCACCGCCGCCGCCCTGGGCGTGGCCGTACGCATGACCGACGCCACCGGCAGGGGCGACCTCCGCGAACTGCTGCTGCGCGGCGAGAACGGCTATGTGGCGACCTACGCGGCGGGCTCCTCCGCCGTACTGACGCTGCTGGCCCAGGACCGGGTCAACGTCGGCCGCCTCCATCTGGAGGGCCGCCGCGCCGGCACCCGCATCGGCGCGCTGGTGGACGCCGCGCCCCGCCTCGCGGCCGACGCGGCCGCCACCAGGACCCTCACCAGGAAACCGGCCAGATCCATGGCCCAGACCACGAGCCCGAAGACGAACGCGAGCCCGAACACGGACACGGACACGGACAGCAACGCGCACGTGGATGCCCAGGCCGACGCAAACGCCAATGACCGTAGGGCGACGAACCCCACGGCAGCCGCTCCCACGGCGGCCGCTCCCACGACCGGCTCCCAGACCCCCGCCAAGGCCACCGTCCGGTCCACCCCGCCGCGCCGCACCCCGCGCGCGACCCTTCCCCGCACCAGCCCACGAACCACACCCAACACCCGTACCACCACCGAGAGTTGAAGGGACACCACACCATGGCGAACACCGAGACCGCGCTGAAAGAGGCCCTCGCGTCGATCGAGGGCGCGACCGGCGCCGCCCTCGTCGACTACACGAGCGGCATGGCCCTCGGCACGATCGGCGGCAGCAAGGGGCTCGATCTCACCGTCGCCGCCGCGGGCAACACCGATGTGGTCCGCGCCAAGCTGCGCACCATGGAGCACCTCGGCCTCAAGGGCGACATCGAGGACATCCTGATCACCCTGTCCGACCAGTACCACCTGATCCGGTTGCTCACCGGCCGCGGCGGCAACGGCCTCTTCCTCTACCTGGTCCTCGACTCCAAGCGGGCCAACCTGGCCATGGCCAGGCATCAGCTGAAGAAGATCGAGGCGGAGTTGGAGGTGTAGGGACGCGGGCACACCCGTAGCCACAGGCACACGGCGGCGCGCGCCTCCCCGGGCGCGCCGCCAAGGCCTGCCCCTGCCCCACACGAGCACCGGTCCGCCCCTCGGTTACCGTGGCCGCCTCGGCCCGAGAAGGGGCGGTAAGGAGCGGTGAAGAAGAAGTGGCTGTGCGCGGAGCGGTACGGGGGACGGTGCTCGCCCAGGTGGCGTTGGTGGCCGGGGTGTTGACGGGTTGCTCGGAGTCGTCGGGGTCGACGGGGTCCGCAGGGGCGGCGGACGGCGGGGACGCCCAGCCGTCGGCGACCGCGGGCGAGACCGCGGCGGAGGGTTCCGGAAAGGCGGCGGAGGGTTCCGGAGAGGCGGGGAAGGTCGCCGCGAAGGGCGGCAGTGTCGGTGCAAACGGTTCCGCCTGCGCATTGCCGGTCGTCTTCGACACGGCCGCGAAGTGGCGGCCGGAGGCCGTCGACACCGAGGTGGCCGGTGGCGACGAGACCGCCCAGGAACTGGCCGACGCGCTGCTCCGCCAGGGCCCGTTCACGGCGGCGTGCGAGATCGACGCCAAGCCCGCCGGGAACATCGGCTTCATCCGGGTGTGGACCGGCGAGGCCGGGGCGGCGGACGGGGACGCCGAGGCACTGCTGAAGGAGTTCGTGGCGGCCCAGGGCGACACCAGCGAGGCGAAGTACAGCGACTTCTCGTCCGACGCCGAGGTCAGCGGCACCGAGGTCGAGTACCTCTACACGAGCGAGGCGCTGGAGGAGACGAAGAAGGAGCGGGCGTTCATCACGGTCACGTCCAAGGGCCCCGTGGTGGTCCATCTCGGCGGCTTCGACACCCAGGAACACGAGGAAATGCGGCCGGCGTACGAACTCGCCAAGCGCTCCCTGCGCACCTCGTGAGTGCGCGACGGCCCTCTCGAACGGCGCACCCTGCGCGCCCCTTGAGCCCCGCGAGCCCCACCCGCGCCCCGTGAGCCGTTCACGTGCCCCCGAACCTCTGATGAAGCTCTGAGAATCGGTTGCGAACGCATCCATGGCCCAGGGCAGGGCAGGACTCCCCCGGACGGACAACCGTCGGATCACCGATCGGGGGAGGTTCTCTTGTCCACCACCGAAACCACCACCGGGGCATCGACACCGGCCGAGGAGACGGGCCTGAAGCGGGTGCTCGGCCCCAAGTTGCTGATCCTCTTCGTGATCGGTGACATCCTCGGCACCGGCATCTACGCGACGACCGGCAAGGTCGCGGGCAAGGTCGGCGGTGCGCTCTGGCTGCCGTTCGTCATCGGGTTCGTCGTGGCGATCCTGACGGCGGCGTCGTACGTCGAACTCGTCGGCAAGTACCCGAAGGCGGCCGGGGCGGCCCTCTACACCCAGAAGGCGTTCAAGCTGCCCTTCGTCACCTTCATCGTCGCGTTCATGGTGATGTGCTCGGGCCTGTCGTCCGCGAGCGCCGCGGCCCGCGCCTTCAGCGGCGACTACCTGAGCGAGCTGACGAACGGCGCCCTGCCGCCCACCCTCATCGCCATCACCTTCATCGTCCTGCTGGCCGCGCTGAACCTGAGGGGCGTCTCCGAGTCGGTCAAGGCGAACGTCGTCCTCACCCTCGTCGAGCTGACCGGTCTGCTGATCATCCTGACGATCGGGGCGTGGGCGGTGCTCAGCGGTGACGGAGAGCCGTCCAGGCTCACCGAGTTCGAGGCGAGCGGGACGGGCTACGCCCTGATCACCAGCGTCCTCGGCGCCACCGCCCTCGGCTTCTTCGCCTTCGTCGGCTTCGAGGACTCCGTCAACATGGCCGAGGAGACGAAGGACCCCGTCAGGACGTTCCCCCGCGCGATCTTCATCGGTGTGGCGGTGACGGGCACGATCTACGTCCTGGTCGCGCTGGTCTCGTCCCTCCTCGTCGACCACAAGACGCTGGCGGGCTCCACCGGGCCGCTGCTCGAAGTGGTGAAGGCCGGCGGGGTCGACTTCCCGCACAAGCTGTTCGCCCTGATCGCCCTGTTCGCGGTCACCAACTCCGCGCTGATCAACATCATGATGGCCTCCCGCCTGTGCTACGGCATGGCCAACGAACGCATCCTGCCGCGCGGTATGGCCCGCGTCCTGCCGCGCCGCCGCACCCCCGTCGTGGGCATCGCCTTCGTGACCCTCCTCGCGATCGGCCTGGTCTCCACCGGCGAGATCGAGGGTCTCGGCGACACGACGGCGTTTCTGCTGCTGTGTGTGTTCGCCGTGGTCAACATCGCGGTACTGGTCCTGCGCCGAGACCCGGTCGACCACGACCACTTCCGTACGCCGACGATCCTGCCGGTGCTCGGCGCGATCACGGCCCTGATCCTGGCGAGTCCTTTGGCGGACCGCCCGGCCGACGTGTACATCCGCGCGGGGGTCCTGCTGGCGATCGGGATCGGGTTGTGGGCGATCAACAAGGTGGTACTGAAGGTGAGGGGCGAGGTCTGAGCGGGGGGCGCCCAATGGGTTGGGGGGACCGGGTGAGTCGGCGAGTGCGGGTGGGTGGGGGCTGGTCGCGCAGTTCCCCGCGCCCCTGAAAAAGCGGGCTGCGCCCCGGCTTTTTCAGCGCGCTTCGGTGGCTCTATGGACAACGGCCACTCGGACCGATGAAAAGCCGGGGCGCAGCCCCTGGCTTTTCAGGGGCGCGGGGAACTGCGCGACCAGCGCCCCCCCCCCCCCCCCCCCCCCCCCCCCCCCCCCCCCCCCCCCCCGAATAAAGCCCCCACGGGGACGGAGGGGAGACAACCGTGTGCTAGTGGGGGGT
>NZ_JBSFVY010000041.1:0-75895 GCF_053592555.1 Streptomyces sp. NPDC002643 | reverse complement strand
AGCAGGCACCGATCGCCTACGAGCAGCAGTCAGCTACCCTGACACTCGCCGCATAGCGACACGAACAGGTGTCCACCCCTCCGGGACAAGGCCCGACCTTGCGACCCCGGGAGCGAGGCGCGACGGAGTATCCCGCTGTAGCCCGGCCTGCGGCGACGGATGCGAGGTACAGACCGGCCGTCCCGAGCGCCTCATCGGTGTCCTTGTCCGCCACGCAGAAGGAGTAGCCAACCCTGGTGCGGAGATGGCTGATCTGCCGCTCGATGTATGCGAGGGCCTCCTGGCGGCTGGCGTTGCCAGGCAGCGAGCCGGTCTTGGGCACGTATGCATCGGTCGACAGATCCATGAGCATGCCCACATCGCGTTCCTCAAAGGCCCGGAGGCACACGTTCCCGAATGACGGAGCGGCGGTCGGCATCACAAGCTGGGCAAGACTCACACAAGCAATCTTCCCGCACTTGGTTCGCCGTTCCATAACGGCACCCCGTGGGGCGCCCTTGTCGGCGACTCCTGGACCGCACCCAGGGGAGCCGACGGACGTCAACAAGTTGACGACATCACCTTTTCAGTGTGCCGTCACCGTTGCTGCTTCTCATCAACATTCGATGTCCCGGACCCGCTGACCGTTGTCCAAAGTCACCTACAAGCGTTCTCGGTTTTTACCTATGCAGCCAACCACGGCGACGACCGCGGCAACCTGGTCTTCCGCCGCGCCGCGGGCAACTTCAACGCACTTGCAACCATGGCCGGACGGATCACGATCGCCGAGGTCGAAGAACTCGTCGAGCCGGGAACCATTCCGCCCGAAGCGGTCCACCTCCCCGGCATCTTCGTCAACTTCGGCATCGGGCTGCCCACCCTCATCCCCAACCACCTTCCTCCCGGCGTCCACGTCGTCTCCACAGCGAGAACGGCATCCTGGGAACCGGCCCCTACCCCGCCGAAACCGACATCGACCCCGACCTCATCAACGCCGGCAAGGAGACCTCACCACTTTCCCCCGCGCCGCCTTCTTCGGCTCCGCCCTCTCCTTCGGCATGATCCGCGGCGGTCACATCGACCTCCCCGTTCTCGGAGCCATGTAGGTCTCCCAGAACGGCGACCTCGCCAACGGGACCATCCCCGGCAAGAGGGGGAAGGGCATGGGCGGCGCCATTGACCTCGTACACGGAGCGCGCAAAGTCATCGCCCTCACCGACCACAACGCCAATGACGGCACTCCCAAGATCGTTGCGGAGTGCACCCTGCCACTGACCGGATTGGCTTGCGTCCAGCGCATCATCACCGACCTCTCCGTCATCGACGTCACCCCGGACGGCCTGGTTCTCCCCGAACTCGCCCCGGACGTCAGCCCGAAGAGGCCCGCCGCCGTACACAAGCCGATCTGCACACTCCAGCAACGATTCGTCCGGGTAGGGCTTTAGCCGGGGGAGCCGAAGCATCCAGTTGCCGATGAGCAAGTAGCGCTGGCCACAGATCGAGGGGATTCACCGCCATGCCCTTGGCGACCGTATGCACCACACTCGCCGGCCGCGCCTGGACCAGCTCGATGAACACCTTCGGCGAGCCGTAAGTGTCTCCGGATCGCTGGAAGATCTCCTCGATCCCCTCCGCCAAGTGCTGTCGGCGCACCTCCCGCGTGGTCGGTTCACGATCGCGCCACTTGTAGAACCAGGACTCGGACACGCCCAGGGCCCGGCAGCCGATGCGGTGCGGAATCTTCTGTCGGCCTTGCAGCTGTTGATCACCCTGACCGCCACGGCCGGGCCTTCCTCAGCTACTTCACCCAGAAAAAGGGGAATCCCCCGATGGCGAGGCCTCCTTCCGGACGTCGACGACGAGGTCGTCTCGGGTCTCCTTGAGCCGGGGTTTCCGTATATCCACCGATGGTAGGGAGTGCCCCTGAGCCGCAAGCCTTGGCGGCATGTCTGACTCGGAAGTCCAAGGTCTCAGTGTGCCCGGCTCTCCATACCGGAGAAGCGCGGCCGCAGGAGCGTGCTGGTTTCCTGCCGAAGGCCTCAAGCACATGGCCACAGCGCGGCGGCGATCAGCGACGCCCTGTGTCCTCTCGGCCGACGTCGGGCTGGGACGTGCCGGAACGGGTCACGTCCCGCGGAAGCGTGGCGCGATGACCGACCGTGCCGCCGGCGGGATACGGGCCGTCGAACTGACCAAGAGATTCGGCGATGTCCACCCCCTGAACGGCTTGAACCTGGAGGTTCCTCCGGGCAAGGTGCTGGGACCGCTGGGCCAGAACGGCGCGGGCAACACCACGACCGTGAACATCCTGACGACGTTGGTGAGACCCGACGGCGGGGCCGCCTGGGGGCGGCCACAACATGGCTCGCCAGGCACGCCGGGTCCGCCGGTGCATCGGCGTCTCCGGTCAGGAGACCGCCGTCGAACCGCTGCTCACCGGGGCGGAGAACCTTGAGATGTTCGGTCGGCTGTGCCACCTCGGCCGGACGGAGGCGCGCCGCAGGGCGTCGGAACTTCTGGACACGTTCGGCCTCACCGAGGTGGCCGGACGACCGGCGAAGCCGTACTCGGGTGGCATGCGGCGCCGTCTCGACCTCGCCATCAGTCTGATCAACAGTCCCGTGGTGCTGTTCCTCGACGAACCCACCACCGGACTCGATCCGCGAAGCCGCGCCGCCACCTGGGATCTCGTGAGGAAGCTGGTGGCCTCGGGAACCATGCTGCTGCTCACCACGCAGGTTCAGGATGTGTCACGCTGTTCGCGTGACGCCGAACGAAGATCGCCAGTTTCCCGCCGCGCTCGCCGCCGCCATGGCGGTCCGATTCGACTACGCCAGCGGTGACGGTGTCGACTTCGAACCCTTCGCGGCCTTCCTGTCTGCCGATGAGACAACCGACTGGTTCCGAGCGTGGACCGGCAACGGCGAGTTGAATGGCGACGAATTCCGTGTGTTCGGCCAGGACGGAACCGGGGGATATGCCGCGTTCTGGCTGTTCCGCCCAGGCCAGGCACTGGTCGAGCAGCCTGTCGTCTTCCTTGGCTCCGAGGGGGAGACCGGCGTCGTCGCACGCAACTTGGGCGCCTTCTTGTGGCTGCTGGCCGACGGCTTCGGCCCTCGGGAGGCAGCCACCTCGTACGAGCCCGACTGGGTTGCACACCCTAATCGTGAACTGACAGTCATCGCACAGGAATTCGCGCCTGACCACTGTGAACCGGCAGTTTCCGTGATCAAACAGGCCACAAGAGAGTTCCCCGACTTCGACGACACCATCATGGAGCTCTGTCGCTGAACCCGATGACCCGAGACCAGGGTCGAATCGGGCCAGAGCGCCTCACCGCGGTCCAGATGTCTGGTGCTCGACGCCGGCGTGCGGCACGGAGCCGATTGGCCTCGGAAGCCTGTAGCCCGTCGTAGTTCAGCTCGCGCTGTACGTCGTGCGCTGGAGTTCCCAAGCGGCGCCGCCGAAACGACACCCGCCTTACTCTGCCGGGAAGAGTCGCAGTTTCGCGGTGTCTCCCACGATGGCGATAACGGAGATGGACAGCTCGTTGACGGTGGAGGGCCCGCCCTGGTCGGGGCGCTGCCCGAGCAGGTTGGAGGTGAATCCGCTCGCGTCCACCGAGGTCAGGTCCACGCCCTCGGCGCCGACGGCGGTCACCGTGAACGGTCCCGCCCGAAGGCCATCGGCGCGCGGGATCTCGGTGCCCTTCGTCACGACGACCGTGCAGCTTCCGTCCGCACATGCCCGCAGCTCGGCCGGAGTCGACGGCTTCATCGGCTTCACCGCGGTCGGCGACGGCGATGAGGAGGGCTTCGTGGGCGCTGGCGAGGCGGGCGACGGTTCGGCCGAACGCGAGGGTGCGGCTGACGTGGGCGCCTCCGTGTCGCCGCCCGAGTCGGAGCCGCAGCCGGTCAGCGCGGCGGCGAGGGCCAGAGCGCAGGCGGCTCCCGCTGAGCCGCGCGCGGCAGACAGCCTGGTCCTCCGGCTGCGGGCCGGTGATTCCGATGTGTTCATGGCGCCGTTTTATACGCGGGTGCCCGGGAGGGGTCCCGCACGCCTGTCACTCCGTGCGACTGGGTTTGTTTTCAAGCAGGCCCGAAGCGATTGGATTTGATGTCCCCTGAGGGCTGTGGAGCGGCGATACACCGAAGATCCCGGCAGAGAGTCCATGGCGCGCGCCAGGTGAGGTGCTGGTAGGCCATGGCTTCAAGCGCCCGCTGCGGCCCGCGGCACGAGTGCTTCGCCCGTGGCTCAGCCGCCTTGGTGGTCTCCTGCCGCCGCACATGTCCGCAGCCGATGCCGCGGTAGCGTTGGATCGTGATGTGAAGGATGGCCGGTGACTTCGAGCCCAAGCTCGTGAAGGCGGCGGAACGTAGCCATGCCAGCGTGGGCGAAGCCGGCCTCAGAGGTGGCGTGCAGCGTCGAGGTCTTCCGGATGGGCTTGGTATAGGAGCCCCTCGGGAACCTTGAGGCCTACCTGGCGCAGACGCGGGGCGAGTTGCCACCGCCGGTGTGCACAAGTTCCTGACAGTTGATGATCTGAAGTCGACAGGTCAGGGTGAATCGTTCCGTTTCGGCTCCGGGCGCGCGAGGGCGACCGGCGCCGAGACTTGAACGGTGGCTTCGGGAGGGGCTTATGGGCCGTTCAACTCTGGGGCATTCAGCGGCCGATGTCGTTTAGCTTGGTCAAGTCCTCATGAAAGAGGGAGAGTCCGGCGCCGACGATGTTCTCGCACAGGTGCGCCGTCGATGACGTGCCGGGGATGAGCAGGATGTTCGGTGATCGCTGCAGCAGCCAGGCCAGTGCGACGGACATCTGTGTCGCCTTCGTTCGAGCGGCGACGGCCGAGAGCGCCGAGGACTGGAGCGCCGAGGACTGGAGCGGGGTGAAGCCCCCTAGAGGGAAGAGGGGCACGTACGCGACGCGGTCGGTGGCGAGCCGGTCGATGAGCTTGTCGTCGTGG
The DNA here is from genome assembly GCF_053592555.1 of Streptomyces sp. NPDC002643. Taxonomy (NCBI): domain Bacteria; kingdom Bacillati; phylum Actinomycetota; class Actinomycetes; order Kitasatosporales; family Streptomycetaceae; genus Streptomyces; species Streptomyces sp. NPDC002643. Next base: position 70,949 of record NZ_JBSFVY010000041.1, on the reverse strand, counting down.
CGGTGGGCGAGGTTGTACGTGTTCTGCACGCAGACGATCGGCGCGATGCTCTGCGCCTCGGTGACCTGCTCCTCGGTGGCGTTGCTGACCCCGAGGTGGCGGATCAGGCCCTGCTGCTGGAGTTCGACGAGGGTCTCGAACGCCTCGGCGAGCGAGCCGGACCGGGGGCCTTCGGCGTTGCCGAGTCGGAGGTTGACCAGATCGAGTACGTCGAGCCGGAGGGACCTGAGGTTGTCGTGGACTTGCCGACGCAGATCTTCGGGTCGCCGGGCCGTGGGCCAGCCACCCTGTTCGTCGCGGTCGCGCCCACCTTGGTCACGATGTGCAGCGACTCGGGATAGGGGTGCAGTGCCTCGCGGATCAACTCGTTGGTGATCCGCGGCCCGTAGGCGTCCCTGGTGTCGATGTGGGTGACGCCGAGGTCGACCGCTTCCCGCAGAACGTTCAGGGCAGCCTCGTGATCGGCCGGCGGTCCCATCACCGAGGGGCCGGCCAGTTGCATGGCTCCGTAGCCGAACCGGATGACGGTCAGGTCGCCCAGAGTCCATGTGCCGCCGGGGCGTTCCTGGCAGGGTGTCCCAGCCGGCAGCTGCTCGACCGGATCTCGGACAAGTGGGTGTCGTCCTGGTCCTGTGTGCGCTGGGCGGCGACAACAGCCCTGGCCAGCCCGGTGCAGCGCACACAGACGCTCCAAGGCGATGCGTTACTCCGAGATCTCTCGTCTTCTGGCCGGGGTCAGCCAGAAGATGCTGACCCAGACGCTACGGTCGCTGGAGCGTGATGGTCTGCTCACCCGCACCGTGACGCCAACCGTCCCCGTCTCCTACGAGCTGACCGACCTCGGCGTCTCGCTCCACCACATGACGCGCGGGCTCAGGAACTGGGCGCAGACACACATGGCCGGGGTCCTCGCACACCGCGAGAACCACGACGCTCACACGTCCTGATCGAACCGCCCTACAGCTCCATATCTGCGGAGCTACACCCTCAACTGCGAAGAGCCGGAGAAGCGTTCGTTTCCCCAGACCCTAAACTGAGTCCACCGCAATCAGCTGACCTGGGTGAACTTACTTCGATGTCAAACGACGGTGGCGAAGGTACGTGGTGAACGGGGGTTCCGGGCGTGCCCGGCCCATCACGGAGTCTTAAGGCGGGGGCGTCACAGCTGTACCAGGCCTGGGCCAAACCCGCCCTGACAGGGCCCCGCTTCCTAACCCCGCTCGGGCCAGCCACAAGGCGCAGGTTCTTGCAGCCGTTCTGATCTGCCGCACAGCCTAAGCAGCTGGTGGCCGAAGCTATCGGGTAGCGGGGGCGCCACCGGTTCGGTCTGTGCCGTATCAGAAGTCACTAGTAGAGTGTCAGGGAAACAACGACCAGAAGCCCCGCTCTCCCATCGGTGACCGCCGACGGACTCTGAGAGCGAGGCCCCTGGCCTTGGTGGTGTGAGCCCCTACTGATTGCTCAGTTGGGGCTCACTCTTTTCAGGACCACGGCCGCCATTGGTAGATCAGCGCGCTCACGACGATTACGTCGCAGGCCGCGGAGACCCTCTCCGAGGAGATGTGCGGTTGTACGTGTTCCTGCCACCGGTCCGTCAGCCAACGCTTCAAGACCGGCTCCCTTCTGCCCTGAGGGCCCGTGGTGCGGGGTGGCGCCCCGCGCCGCTGAGGTCACAGTCCGCGCCCCAGCTGGCAGGTGCGGATCGTGAACCCCGAAGGGATGCATGAACTTTAACTGTCTGGGGGGCGCACGGGTGCGCGCATCGAGGGGCGCAAGGGCGCACGCGACGCACAACTGAGCAGTTTTCATGCGCTGGTCAGGTCTGTCCGGCGCATCATGGTTGGGCTTATGCCCCGTATCGCGGTGGTGGCGACGGTGCCGTGGAAGATGTAGGCCCTCTCGTCGTAACAGGTGGCGACGGCTCGGCAGTTCTTGAGCGGGTTGATGTTCCTCTCGATCTGGACGCCCTACTCCTCAGTCGCACCCGTCCCTGACGGACCCCTTGTCGCCGTGGGGGCCGCCGGTCGACATGGCGCGTGGCCTGGTCTGCGCGACGCGTGTTGGTGTCCATGTCACTGGTGTCGGCGGGCAGGTGCGCGCTGCGGCGCAGTCGCCACACGAGGACGTCGCTGATGGAGTCGGCGGTGTCGAGTTCGCGTCGTCCGGCGGCGTCGGCCAGGAGGGTGGTTGGGTTGTGGCCGGCGGTTTCGGCGTCGGCGAGGATGGCGACGAATGCGTACCAGCCGGGCTCGGCGAGGATGTGCTCGGAGAGGTGCGGCAGTGCCTGGTGCAGCATCGCTGTCTGCCGTCGCATGAGTGGGTGGCTGAGGCGCCGGCCGCGCTGGTGAAGGCGGGCGAGCGGTGGGGTGGCAGCCGACTGGTAGGCGGCGCACAGGTGTTCGGCGGTTAGATGGGCGGCAGCGGCCTGCGGGCGTGGCCATTGCGGGCGTGCCAGTGGGCGGCGGCGGTGATGAGGAAGAGCAACATGTCGATCGCCATTGCGGTCGTCGCGCCGTCCTCGCCACGGCCGAGGGCAGGACCACTGTGGACGAGGTCACGGGCGGCTTGAGGCAGTGCCCGGTTGTGTCCGCGTGCGGCGCGGATGTGGGAACGGGATGCCCGCTCGAACGCGAAGGCGGCCTCGCGCAGTTCGCGGCGAGTGTGGGCGGCGGACGTCTTCGCCAGCGCATCCAGTACCTCCCCGGCCGAGGCGACGTGCGCGGCGACGTTGGCGTCGTCGCCGCCTCGATCACGAGCAACGCCTGCCATGCTGCCGAGGCCGTGCGCCGCCGGGCCGCCGCTCGTTCGCCCGACGCCGTACCAGGCGGCGTATCGGCCGGTGCGGGGTCCTGGTCGTCGTGGTTGTCGCTGGACCAGTGTTCCCGGATTGGGGGCAGGGACAGGTCGGGAGCGAGGCGTGCGCCAGGGAAAGAGCCAGTTGAGGAATGGCGGCAGGCGCTGGACTGGATGAAGCGGAACTCTCTGCCCGTCAGCGCTCTCGCGGAAGCCGATGTGCTCCGACGGCCACTGGACGCCCTGTGCCTCTAGCTGGACGGCAAAGAGGCTGCGGTCAAGACGGCACGGCGCAAGCGTGCTGCGTTCAACGAAGTCCTCAACTGGCGTCGTCACCGCAGATAAAGAGTGGACGGACGGCGGCTCGGTGCGCGAGGTGTACTCCCTCAAGCGCCGGGCGGCTACCGCGACCCGGCCTGTGCCCATCCCGCCGCAGTTCGTACGTATGCTCCGTGCGCGCCTCGAACGCTTCGGCGTGGCGCCTGACGGCCGACTGTTCCGGAAACCAGGCCGGCAACTACGTGGACGCAGCTGCATATGGCACAACGTGGGCGCGGGCACGGAAGTACCTCCTCGTACGGAAGTCGCCTCCAAGCTGGCCAAGCGGCTCTACGATCTCCGGCACGCCGGGGTCTCGTTCTGGCTGTACTCCGGTGTGGACCCCGCCGAGTGCTCTCGTCGCGCGGGCCAGAGCATTGAGGTCCTCTTCCGCCACTACGCCAAGTTCCTGGACGGCGTGCGAGAGCAGGCCAACCGGCTCATCGAGCAGTCCATGCAGGAGTGGGACCGCGTTAGCCAGGGTGCGGAGTCTGAGGAGTGAGTCGGGGTTTGGTCCGTGACTGGTCCGGAAGTACTGGTCAGGAGCGGGACAGTGGTGGGATGAACTGGGAGTTATGACGCAAGTCGGTCCTTGCCCCGGATGGGTCGAGAGGAAGGCGCCTGACGGGTAAAAGCTCAGGTCAGGCGCCTTTTTCGTGCCTCTAGAAGAAGCCCAGCTTCTTCGGCGAATACGACACCAGAAGGTTCTTCGTCTGCTGGTAGTGGTCCAGCATCATCTTGTGGGTCTCGCGGCCGATACCCGAACCCTTGTAGCCGCCGAACGCGGCGTGGGCCGGGTACGCGTGGTAGCAGTTCGTCCAGACGCGGCCCGCCTGGATGGAACGGCCAGCGCGATAGGCGGTGTTGGCGTCCCGCGTCCACACCCCCGCGCCCAGGCCGTACAACGTGTCATTGGCCGTTTTGATCGCGTCGTCGAAGTCGTTGAACGACGTCACCGACACGACCGGCCCGAAGATCTCCTCCTGGAAGATCCGCATCCGGTTGTCGCCCTCGAAGATCGTCGGCTGGACGTAGTAGCCGCCCTTCAACTCGCCATCATGCTCGATGCGTTCCCCACCGGTGAGCACCTTGGCACCCTCCTGACGACCGATGTCCAGGTACGACAGGATCTTCTCCAACTGGTCGTTGGACGCCTGCGCCCCGATCATCGTCTCGGTGTCCAGCGGATGCCCGGTCTTGATCTGCTCGGTACGCGCGACAGCCGCCTCCATGAACTCCGCGTAGTGCCCGCGCTGCACCAGCGCCCGCGAGGGGCACGTGCACACCTCGCCCTGGTTGAGCGCGAACATCGTGAACCCTTCCAGCGCCTTGTCCCGGAAGTCGTCGTTCGCCGACCACACGTCGTCGAAGAAGATGTTCGGCGACTTGCCCCCGAGCTCCAACGTCACCGGCGTGATGTTCTCCGACGCGTACTGCATGATCAGACGCCCGGTCGTCGTCTCACCCGTGAACGCCACCTTCGCCACCCGCGAACTCGACGCCAGCGGCTTGCCCGCCTCGACCCCGAACCCGTTGACGATGTTCACGACCCCGGGCGGCAGCAGATCCGCGACCAGGCTCAACCACACATGGATCGACGCCGGCGTCTGCTCGGCCGGCTTCAGCACTACCGCGTTGCCCGCAGCCAGCGCGGGCGCCAGCTTCCATGTGGCCATCAGGATGGGGAAGTTCCACGGAATGATCTGCGCGACCACACCGAGCGGCTCATGGAAGTGATACGCCACCGTGTCGTCGTCCAGCTCCGCGAGCGAACCCTCCTGTGCACGGATCGCCCCCGCGAAGTACCTGAAGTGGTCGATTGCGAGAGGGATGTCGGCGGCCAGCGTCTCCCGCACGGGCTTGCCGTTCTCCCAACTCTCCGCGACCGCCAGCTTCTCCAGGTTCGCCTCCATCCGATCGGCGATCTTCCGAAGGATCTCCGCACGCTCGGTCACCGACGTGCGACCCCACCCGGGCGCGGTCGCGTGCGCCGCGTCCAACGCCCGCTCCACGTCCTCGCTCGTGCCCCGCGCGATCTCCGTGAACGGCAACCCGTTCACCGGAGACGGGTTCTCGAAGTACCGCCCCCGCGCCGGCGGTACGTACTCACCCCCGATGAAGTGGTCATACCGCGCCTCGTAGGAGACGACCGCGCCATCCGTACCGGGCGCTGCGAAACGGGTCATGAGATACCTGCCTCCCAAGAAGCGCCACCCGCCATTGGGCGGCTCTCGCCAGAACGCTAGAAACCCAGGGGTTGCAACGACGTTGCGCGGAGGCCCACCCCCGCCTCCCTGCCCACTGCCTTCGACCGAACAGACAGCAACCCCCGCCGGGTTGCCCGCAGTCGGCGACGTTTACGCCCCTCCCGGCCGACCGCGCTCTGTCACAACCGTCGCCCGAGTGACCAACCCTCCGGCGCCGCCAATTCCATCTCCAACTCGTCGAGCCGTGCCCGCACGGCCGCCGTCGGTCGTACGGCCGCGAGTGCCCGCCACACGTCCAGGTCGTCCTCACCCCACGGCGCGTGCGCCCAGTCCGCCAGCAGATCGGGGTCGCGCCGGGCTATGAGGGCGGTGCGCAGGCCGTCGGCGAGTCGATGCCGCAGTCGTACGACCGCCGGCGCCTGCGAACCCGGCAACAGGGGACCCCCGTACGGCGCCACGGCCGACGTGACCGCACCCGTCTCCAACCTCCTCTCCACCACCGCCACATCCGACTCCACCGCGACCATCAGCCGATACGGACGCGATCCCAGCAGACCCGGCCCGAGCAGTCTGCGCAGCCGCGCAACCTCCGCCCGCAGCGTCACCGGAGTCACCGACTCGTCCTCGTACAGCGCGCACAGCAACTCGTCTCCGGACAGCCCCTCCGGGTGCCGGGCCAGCAGCACCAGGATCTCGCTGTGCCGTCGGCTGAGTCTGACCTTCCGCCCACCGACGAGGAGTTGGGCCTCGTCACGGCCGAGAGCGGTCAGTTCGAGCGCGTCGGTGGCGGGGACGGACGGGGCGAGCAGTGCCAGCTGCGATTCCGCGGCCCGTGCCACCGCCTGGACGAAGCCGAGGCTGTGCGGATGCGCCAGCCGGTCGCCTCCGGTGATGTCGATCGCGCCCAACACCAGCCCGGTGCGCGGATCGTGCACCGGCGCCGCCGCACACGTCCACGGCTGGACCCGCCGTATGAAGTGCTCGGCGGCGAACACCTGCACCGGCCGGTCCACAGCGACCGCCGTCCCCGGAGCGTTCGTGCCGACCTCCGACTCCGCCCAGCGTGCGCCCGGCACGAAGTTCATCCGGTCCGCCCGCCGTCTGGTGGCCGCGTCCCCCTCCACCCACAGCAACCTGCCCTGCGCGTCGCACACCGCCAGCAGATGCTCGCCGTCCGCCGCGAATGTGCCCAGCAGCTCCCGGACCAACGGCATCACCCGGGCCAACGGATGCTCCGCGCGGTAGGTGCCGAGGTCGCCATCCGTCAGCTCCACCCGGGCCTGGCCCTCCGGTCCGACACCGGCCCTGGCCGACCGCCGCCATGAATCGGCCACCACGGAACGCACCGGTCGCCCCACCGTGCCTCGCTGGGTGAACGCCTCATGGGCCCGGCGCAGCACGCGTACCCGCTCGACAGGGTCGGCTCCCGGCTCCAGAGCCACCCAAGGATCGGTCAACTCGGCCTCCCCGAAACGCTTCCCTTCCGTGGCACGGACCATCGTTATCGCCGGACACACGCCCCGACAAGGCGCGCGACGCCGCCCGTGACCCTCCTGGGCCGTCTGTCTCCCGTTCAGACGGCTCCCGGCAACAGCCCACACCCCCTCTCGGACGGCCTTCGACTGCCGTCCCCTCATCTCAGACGGCGTTGACCAGCCGTATGTACCGGTCCCAGTCCCAGTGCGGCCCGGGATCGGTGTGGTCGGTGCCCGGTACCTCGTAGTGGCCGATGATGTGGGCCCGGTCCTTGGGCATGCCGTATCTCTCGCAGATCCCCGCGGTCAGTGCCGCCGACCGCTCGTACATCGCGGCCGTGAAGTACTCGGGTCGGTCCACCCAGCCCTCGTGCTCGATCCCGATGCTGCGGACGTTGTGGTCCCAGTCGCCCGCGTGCCAGGCGATGTCGCGTTCACGGACGCACTGGGTGATCCGCCCGTCGGCCGACTGGAGGACGTAGTGCGCGGAGACCTGCTTCGCCGGGTTCCAGAACACGGGCAGGGTGTTCTTGTACGTCGTCTGGGTCACATGGATGATCACCAGGTCGATCGGGTGGCTGGTCGGGCGGTCGGCCGCCGTGTAGTTGGCCGGGCTCGCCGGTTCCACCGGGAGTTCGGGTGGTCGACGGGCGGTGGATGGGCGCCGGCCCGGGGGCTCGGGAGCAGCGCGTAGGGGATGGCGGCCAGGGCGGTGCCCTGCAGCAGGCGCCTCCTGCTCGGTGACGACATGCCTCGTTCCATGGGGATCTGCCTTCCGTGGTGGTGTGGTCGTGATCGGGCCTCGCGTGAATCACGGTACGGCGGTCGGCGATCAGCCGTCGGAGCGCACGGAAATCGGTGGAAAAGCGGGTCGTTGTGGATAACTTCGTCACCCGCACGAGGGACAGGGCTCGGGCAGACCTGTGCAGGAGGGCTCTCATCGACCTGTGCACAAGACTCTCGTGGACCTGTGCGGGGTCAGGGCCGGACCCCGAGCGTCGCCGGATCGTCCAGCACGCCCCGCACCACCGAATGCGCCGCCCCCAGCAGCGGCCCCTCGGAGCCCAGCCGTGACACGGTCACCGCACAGGCGGGCCCCGCCGTGCGTCGGGCCAACTCCCCTTCCAGCGAAGGAAGCAACCAGGGCGCGAGAGCGGCCAGCGCGCCTCCGAGCACCACGGTCTCGGGGTCCAGCAGATTGACCGCGCCGGTCAGCGCGATACCGAGTGCGGTACCTGCGCCGCGCAGCGCCCGTCGTACGTCCTCGTCACCGGCGGCGGCATGCTCGGCGAGCAACTCGACGCCGTCCTCGCCGGGTTCCATTCCGGCCGCCCGCAGAACGGCCTCCTCACCGGCGTACTGCTCCAGACAGCCACGCCCACCGCAGGCGCAGTCGGGACCCTCCGGCCACACCGGCACATGGCCCAACTCCCCGGCGAAACCCCGTGTCCCGCGCAGCAGTCGGCCGTCCACCACCACCGCGCCGCCGATACCGATCTCCCCGGAGACATGGAGGAAGTCCGACGGCGTGCCCTCGCCGAGCCAGAGTTCGGCGAGACCGCCGAAGTTGGCCTCGTTGTCCACGGTCACGGGCAGATCGACCGGCAGCAGGGCGCCGAGGTCGATGTCGTGCCAGCCGAGGTTGGGCGCGCGCACCACGGTCCGCGCGTCGCCCGCCACCAGACCGGGCACGGCGACCGCAAGACCGGCGGGCCACAGGCCCCCGTCGTGCGCTTCGGCGACGACATGCCGTACGAGCCCGGTCAGTTCCTCGATGACCGGCTCGGGCGACCGGTTCCGGTTGGTGGCCTGCCGTACCGCTCGCGCCCGCACCTCGCCGCGCAGATCCACGGCGCAGACCGCGAGGTGGTCGACACCGATCTCCGCCCCGATGCCGGCGGGACCGCGTCCGCTCAGCGCGAGCGCCGAGCCGGGCCGGCCGACCCGCCCCGGACGCTCGGGGCCCAGCTCCTCCAGAAGTCCTGAGCGGATCAACTCGTCCACCAGTGTCGACACGGCCGCCCGGGTGAGACCGATCCGCGAGGCGACCGCCGCCCGTGACAGCGGTCCCTCGGCGTTGACGGTGTGCATGACCCGGGAGAGGTTCCGGCGGCGCATGCCCTGCTGGGTGTCGGGCAGACGGCGGCCGGGACCGCCCGGGTGGGGCTCGTGCAGCGGTGCGGTCATGCCTCCCCCGGCTCCCGTCGACGTGTGCTCGTGAGTGTCCTGTAGATCATGCCGGAAGCGACTTTCTCCACGTCAGACACCCCCTTGCCTCCGTCGGCCGCCCGCCCGTCCCATCTGCGTTCGGATGTCCGTTCCAGCAGCATCCGCCGGCCCGTTTCGTCAGCGCCCGCCGGGTTCGCGCTCCAGCAGCGGAGCCGCGTCGGAGAGTACCCCGGCGATCCTGGCCAGCGTCTCCTCGTCGCGCTCCACGGCCTCCAGCACCGGCCCACGCGTGGTCTCCCAGCGGCGGGCCACGGCGGCCGGGTCCTCACCGGTGAGCAGACCGGCAGCCTGCGCGGCCGCCCCCAGCGCGACCAGTTCCTTCGCCTCGGGAATCCGCACGGCACGGCCCGAAAGCCGCCGTACCGTCTCCTGCCACGCCCGACCACGCGCGCCCCCACCGATGAGCAGCAGCGGAGCCGCAGGGTCCGCGTCCTCGTCGAGCACCAGGTCGAGGGCGCCGAGCAGGGAGTGGACCGCGCCGTCGTACGCGGCCTGGAGCAGTTGTCCGCCGGTAGTGTCGTGCCGCAGCCCGTGCAGCAGGCCTGAGGCGTTCGGCAGGTTCGGGGTGCGCTCGCCGTCCAGGTAGGGGAGCAGGGCGACGCTCCCGCCGGGCTCGACGGCCTCGCGGTCCAGGTTCAGCAGAGCGGCGACGCGGTCGACGGCCTGGGTGCAGTTCAGGGTGCAGGCCAGCGGCAGCCAGTCGCCGTGCGCGTCGGCGAAGCCCGCCACCGTGCCGGTCGGGTCCGCCGGGCGCTTCTGGGACACCGCGTACACCGTGCCGGAGGTGCCGAGGCTCATCACCGGAGTGCCTGGCCGCAGCCCGAGCCCCAGCGCGGCGGCGGCGTTGTCACCGGTGCCGGGAGCGACCAGGGTGCCCTTGGAGAACGGCAGGTCATGGGCGTCGCGTACCGTTCCGGCGACCTCACCGGGGCGCACCACCCGGGGCAGGAGCGCCGGGTCCAGCCCCACATGGGCGAGGACTTCCTCGTCGTACGCCTCGGTCGCCGACGCCCACCAGCCCGTGCCCGAGGCGTCGCCCCGGTCGGTGGTGCCCTGGCCCGTCAGCCGCTCGGTGAGGTAGTCGTGGGGCAGCCGTACGGCCGCTGTCGCCCGGACCGCCTCGGGCTCGTGCTCAGCCAGCCAGGCCCACTTCGTGACCGTGAACGACGCTCCCGGAACGCTTCCGGCGCGCTCGGCCCACGCCTTGGGGCCGCCCAGCTCCTCCACCAGCCGACGGGCCTGCGGCGCCGACCGGACGTCGTTCCAAAGCATCGCGGGACGGACCGGCTCGCCCCGGTCGTCGAGGGTGACGAGACCGTGCTGCTGGCCGCCGACGGACACCGCCGCAGCCTCGCGCGCGGCCTCCCCGCACTGGCTCAGCGCCTCGCACAGCGCCTCCCACCACTGCCGCGGATCGCTCTCCCGGCCCGCGCCCGAGGACACGGTGTGCGGTGCCTGCCCGCTCGCCACCACCCGACCGGTCGACGCGTCGACGACCAGGGCCTTGGTGGACTGTGTGGACGAGTCCACACCGACGACGAGCGGACCCTCGGCTGCTGACATGGGCACTCCCTTTCACGCGGCTCATGACCGCCGTGGACGCGGCCGGCATCTCGGTCCGGCGACATCTTGTCTTCCCTCGAACGCGTCCGCATACTAATTTGTAAATCGCCATGACGAAATAGTCGGAGCGCAAGGAGCCGCGGCATGAACTACCAGCCCACCCCCGACGACAGGTTCACCTTCGGCCTGTGGACCGTCGGCTGGCAGGGGAGGGACCCGTTCGGCGACGCCACCCGGCGTGCCCTCGACCCGGCCGAGACGGTGCGGCGTCTGGCGGAACTTGGCGCCTACGGCGTCACCTTCCACGACGACGACCTGATCCCCTTCGGGTCCTCGGACAGCGAGCGCGAGGAGCACATCAAGCGCTTCCGCGCGGCCCTCGACTCCACCGGTATGACCGTGCCGATGGCCACCACCAACCTGTTCACGCACCCCGTCTTCAAGGACGGCGCGTTCACCGCCAACGACCGCGACGTACGCCGCTACGCCCTGCGCAAGACCATCCGCAACATCGACCTGGCGGTCGAGCTGGGTGCCAAGATCTACGTCGCCTGGGGCGGCCGCGAGGGTGCCGAGTCCGGCGCCGCCAAGGACGTGCGCGTCGCACTCGACCGCATGAAGGAGGCGTTCGACCTTCTGGGCGAGTACGTCACCTCGCAGGGCTACGACCTGAAGTTCGCGATCGAGCCCAAGCCGAACGAGCCGCGCGGCGACATCCTCCTGCCCACCGTCGGCCACGCCCTGTCATTCATCGAGCGACTGGAGCGCCCGGAGCTGTACGGCGTCAACCCGGAGGTCGGCCACGAGCAGATGGCCGGGCTGAACTTCCCGCACGGCATCGCCCAGGCCCTCTGGGCGGGCAAGCTCTTCCACATCGACCTCAACGGCCAGTCCGGCATCAAGTACGACCAGGACCTCCGCTTCGGCGCCGGCGACCTGCGCTCGGCTTTCTGGCTGGTCGACCTCCTGGAGAGCGCCGGTTACGCGGGCCCCAAGCACTTCGACTTCAAGCCGCCGCGCACCGAGGACTTCGACGGCGTCTGGGCGTCGGCCGCCGGCTGCATGCGCAACTACCTGATCCTCAAGGAGCGCGCGACCGCCTTCCGCGCCGACCTCGAGGTCCAGGAGGCCCTGCGTGCCGCGCGACTGGACCAGCTGGCCCAGCCCACGGCCGCCGACGGCCTCCAGGCGCTGCTCGCCGACCGCACCGCCTTCGAGGACTTCGACGCCGAAACCGCCGCCGCGCGCGGCATGGCCTTCGAGCAGCTCGACCAGCTGGCGATGGACCACCTGCTGGGCGTGCGCGGCTGATCACGCGCGCGTGGAGGCCCGTTCCGCGAAAGCGGCGACGGGCCTCCGTCATGTCCGGCCCGGTCCTGCGGGCACCGGGCGGAGTGTGGACCTCACTGACTGCGGCTTTTCCCCTTTCCCTGTCTGACCGATTCCGGCACCTTCCGTGGCCGATCCCTGACGGAATTCACCGGAATCTTGCGATCCATGGCATGAGTCCGCGTCAACTCCCGTGCAGGGCTCGCGCGATGACCGATTCGCGGGAACTCTGGTGGGTATGGGCACGCCGTCGATACCGTCGCAGCCTCCTCAACAGCCGGACGGCACACCGCCGTCGAGCGGCGGAGGATTCGGACCACCGCCAGGGGGCCACGGCCCGCCGCGCAGCGACCCCACCTGGGCGTACACACCGCCAAACGGCGGCTTCGGCCCGCCGACGCAGGGCGGTGGGACGACTCCACCGGGGCAGGGCGGCGGCCCGCAGCCTCCTGATCCGCCCGGCGGTCCTGCGCCCGGCGGTCCTCCTCCCGGCGGGCGCCGGAACCTACTGTTCATCTTGCTCGCCGTGATCGTGGCCGTGGTGGCCGTCGCCGCGGTCGTGCTGCTGGTCGGCGGAGACGAGGGCTCCCCGGACGACAAGCCTCCTGCCGAGACCGATCGAAGTAGTGGCCCCACCCCCACTCCGTCACTGAGTCTGCCGTCCGAACTGCCCAGCGAACTGCCGTCCTTGCCCTCCGGGTTTCCGACCGATCTGCCGAGCGAGTTCCCCAGCGACCTCGAATCGATCTTCCCGTCACTGGCCGCCGCGGAAGCGCCGTAATGACCCACGAGGTGCCGTAGTGACGAAGTGCCATAGGGGCGAGCGCACTCCACGCGCGCGTGGGCGGATGGCAGCGCTCACGCGCGCGTAAGGGAACCTGATCGCCCCGGTCTCCGGGCCGCCGTCTACGCGTCGGCTCCGATCGAAGCCAGTGCCGTGGCCGGGTCCTGGGCCGCCGGACCCGCGGGTGACCAACGGCCGCGTTCCCTGCGGTACGGCCACCAGCGGCCGTCATGGCCCAGCCGCAGTTGGGCCGAGCCGCCGATCACGGTCCAGCGATTGTGGGTCGAGCGCAACCGGGGTCGCTCGTCCTCGTCCCAGGCCGTCTCCAGGGCGGCACGCGTGCGTGCGAGCGCATCCGCCGCCACGCTCCACTCCTCCTCCAGTACGGCGAGTCCGGCCGCACCGCCGAGCCGCCAGGCGCGGACGGCGAGCGCCAGCCCTTCCCGGTCACGCCCGGACCCGGACGCGAGCCGGGCCTCGATGCTCGGCCTCGGCTCACCGGCGGCCAGACGCGCGGCATCCTGAGGGGGCGTCAAGTCGCTTTCCAGCGGCTGCTGTTCATGCCCGGCGCGGAGGGCCTCGGTCAACAGCCGGTGGGCCTCCCGCGCCGTCTGTGCCGCCATGAACTCAAGCGCCGCCGGGTCCACGCCGGGCGGGGGCGGGACCTCAGTGTCCAAAGAAGGCGGTAGGCCGGGCTCCAGGGGCGGCTCGGGCGGCTCCGGGAGCGGCGGCAGGATGTCCCCGGCCGCGTACGCGGCGGCGGCGTCCAGGCCGCCCTGGACGGCCTCCGGCGCCGTCTGCTCGTTCACCGTGGCAGCGACACCGCGCACCTGGAGTTCGTCCAGGAGCGCCGGCTCGGGGCGCCCCCTCAACAGCAGCAGGAGGAACGGGTCCTCGTCCAGGAGGCGGGCCACCTGGTAGCAGAGTGCCGCGGTGTGCCCGCAGTGGTCCCAGGCACCGCAGTCGCACGCGGCCTCCAGATCACCCAGCCCGGGCAGGAGTTCGATCCCGGCCGTCGCGGCGTCCTCGACCAGATGCGGCGGCATCTCCCGGTCGAGCAGCGCGGCGATGTGCCCGGACCGCTCGACGGCCATGCCCAGGAAGCGATCCCAGTGCTCCTCGGACAGCTCCTGAAGCAGGACATCGGCCCGATGGGCCGTGCCGTCCCGGTCCCGGACGACGGCGGTGACCCGCCCGGGCCGCACCGAGACGCCACCCACCGCTCCCGCGCGCGCGAGCCTGCGCCCCGCCTTCACCTGCTCCGAGTCCAACGCCGCGTCCTCCAGGGCCTTCAGCCACGCCTGACCCCACCACGTCCGCGCGAATCCCCGCCCGTGGACGGGAGCCAGAGCCGGGAAGGTGCGCTCTTCGTCATGCCCGGTGTGATCCGTCATCGTGCGCCCCCTCGCAGCTCCACCAGATCGGCCAACTCGGCGTCGGACAACTCGGTGAGCCCCGCGTCGCCGGAACCGAGCACCGCCTCGGCCAACTCCCGCTTACGGACCAGCATGTCCGCGATCCGGTCCTCGATCGTCCCCTCCGTGATCAGCCGATGCACCTGCACCGGTCGTGTCTGCCCGATGCGGTACGCCCGGTCGGTGGCCTGGGCCTCGACGGCCGGGTTCCACCAGCGGTCGTAGTGCACGACATGCTCGGCGCGCGTCAGGTTCAGTCCCGTACCGGCGGCCTTCAACGACAGCAGGAAGACCGGCACTTCGCCCCGCTGGAAGCGCTCGACCATCGCTTCGCGCTCGGGGATCGCCGTCCCACCGTGCAGAAAGGCCGTCGGCACGCCACGGGCGGCGAGATGGCGTTCCAGGAGCCGCGCCATCTGCACGTACTGGGTGAACACCAGAGCGCTCGCCCCCTCGGAGAGGATGGTGTCCAAGAGCTCGTCCAGCAGCTCCAGCTTCCCCGATCTGCCCGCGATCCTGGGGTGTTTCTCCTTGAGGAACTGCGCCGGGTGATTGCAGATCTGCTTCAACCCGGTCAGCAGCTTCATGATCAGTCCGCGCCGCTCCATGCCGTCGGCCGCCGCGATCTCCGCCATGGTCTCGCGGACCAACGCCTCGTACAGGCCGACCTGTTCCCTGCTGAGCGACACCGCGCGGTCGGTCTCCGTCTTCGGCGGGAGTTCCGGTGCGATGCCCGGGTCCGACTTGCGGCGGCGCAGCAGGAACGGCCGTACGAGCCGGGTCAGCCGCTCGGCGGCTGCGGGGTCGCCGCCGCCCTCGACGGCCTGCGCGTAACGGCTGCGGAAGGTGCCGAGCCCGCCGAGCAGGCCCGGCGTCGTCCAGTCGAGGATCGCCCACAGCTCGGACAGATTGTTCTCCACCGGCGTGCCTGTGAGCGCCACACGCGCGCGTGCGCCGATCGTGCGCAACTCCTTCGCGGTGGTCGAGTAGGGGTTCTTCACGTGCTGCGCCTCGTCCGCGACCACCATGCCCCACGGCACATCGGCGAGCCGGGGCGCGTCGAGGCGCATCGTGCCGTACGTGGTGAGGACGAACTCCCCATCGGCGAGCTCCTCCAGACCGCGTCCGGCCCCGTGGAAGCGACGCACGGGGACGCCGGGCGCGAACTTCTCGATCTCCCGCTGCCAGTTGCCCATCAGCGACGCCGGACAGACCACGAGGGTGGGTCCGGCGGACGTGCTGTCGGACTGCCGGTGCAGATGCAGGGCGATCAGAGTGATCGTCTTGCCCAGACCCATGTCGTCGGCCAGACAGCCGCCGAGCCCCAGGGAGGTCATCCGGGCCAGCCAGCCGAGTCCGCGCAACTGGTAGTCCCTGAGAGTCGCGGCGAGCCCGGACGGCTGTCCGACCGGTTCCTGACTCTCGGGGTCCGACAGGCGCTCTCGCAGCGTCGCCAGCCAGCCGGTGGGCCGTATGTCGACCATCCGGCCGTCGACCTCCGTGGAGCCCGTCAGAGCGGCGCTGAGGGCCTCGACGGGCGACACCTTGTGGTCCTGCTGGGCGTGGGCCCGACGGATCTCCTCCGGGTCGACGAGGACCCATCGGTCTCGCAGTCGCACCATCGGTCGGTTCGCCTCGGCGAGGAGATCCAGTTCCTGCCGGGTGAGTCGCTGGTCGCCCAACGCGAACCACCAGTCGAAGGCGAGCAGGGCGTCGGCGGACAACAGCGACGGCGTGTTTGACGCTGCCTTGTCAGGGCCGTCCCCGTCGTCCGGTGGGCCGATGACCGCGCGTGCCGTCAACCTGTGTGCCAGCTCCTTCGGCCAGTGCACGTCCACACCGGCGCTCGCCAACGCGCGTGCGCCCTCGCCGAGCAGTTCGGTGACCTCCTCGTCGGCGAGTTCAACGCAGTCCGGTACGGCGGCCGAGAGCAGCGGGGCGAGAGGGGGCCAGGCGCGGGCCGCGCGCCGCAACGCGAGCAGGGCGTCCATACGCGCGCGGGAGTCGAACACGTCGGCGTCGGCCCACACGCCGGATGCGTCCGCGACCAGCGTCGGGTCGCTGAAGCTGTGCATCTGGGGGACGGCCCGGAAGGTCGGCCGAGCCCCGTCCGACTCGGCCGATGCCAGCCCCAGCACCTCCACACGCAGGGACACTCGGACCCCCGCGTCGTGACCGGCGGCGACATCGGCGGCCCAGGAGCGTTGCTCGGGTACGTGCTGCGGTTCCCTCGCCGCGAACGCGGGGCCACCCGTCGCCGGCACCGCGGCGGGGGAGCGGGGCAACGAGTCGGCGACCGCGTCGAGGAACCCACGCAGCAGCCGCTCGGGGTCCGGCAGACGCAACGGCACGATGTGGTCCACAGGTACGGCGTGCGCCTCCGGCGGCATCGCGGCGGCCAGCTCACGGACTCGCTTCAGGTCCTCCACCCGTAGCGGGCCGACCCGCCAGGCGTCGTGGCCGCTCGCGGTCACACCGGGCAACAGCAGCCCCCGCGCGGTGAACTGCAGCGCCAGTAGAGCGGCAGCGCCCCAGAATGCCGTCGACCGATGGGCACCCACGGCGGCACGCGCGCGTGTGAGCACCGGCAGCGCGGCGTGCACCGGCAGCGACAGGGCCGCCACCGTCACCAGCTCGACACCCTCGTCACCGGGCAGCACGACCGCGGGCTCCTCGATGGAGCCGGGCACGACCAAGGGCGGCGCGGCGCCGTCCGGCCGCCAGAACAGCACACGGCCGGTACGAGCCGGGTCGGAGGCCGTGAAGCTGGTTTGGCAGCGGATCAGTTCGGAGACGTCGGAGAGGCTTGCCAAGAGATGCGATGGCACAGAGATCCTGTACTCCTCAAATTTGACTAGCTCAGTCAGAATGCCCGAGGGTACATCATTTCGAGCACCTGGAAGGTGTGGCTGGTGGTGACGCAGGTCACTTGGGCTGTTGTCCGACGGGGTATCTCAGGGTTGCATCCGGGGGTGACCTCAGGGTTGCGTCAGGGTCGTGGTCCGGAACCGCGGAGAGCTCGATCCCGTTTTCAGGACAGAGAGCGGCGATGGCCGCGAAGGAGGCGACGGAGATGTCGAAGAGCACGAAGATCGTCGCGGGGGGAGCGGCAATCGGGATCGTCCTGCTGATCCTGTTGCCCTTCCCCTTCTGGGTCAATCTCTTGATCGTTCTGGGGATACCCACAGCCGCGTACCTCACGCTGGACCCCTCGCAGCGGCGCAGGCTCCGCCGGGTCGGGCGCAAGGAGATCGGCCGCTGAGAGGTCACCGGCCCGTGAGCGCGGGCCGGTGACAGGGCTGGCTCACTGGACGCACCGGGGCGCAGGGTGCGCGGGGTGCGCGGGGTTCAGTTGGGACGTACCGCGATCTTGTCGAGGGACTCCAGGAGGCCGGGCAGTTCCGGGCCTCGGCCCACCGGGAGCACTTCCCCGGGCTCCTCGTCGAGGAGGACGAACGCGATGTCGTCGGTCCTGGCCACCATCGACCAGCCGGGGCCGTCGGCACGCAGGGTCCGGGCGTCGCCGGGCGCGAACGACGAGCGGACGCGTCCCAGAGGCGGCGGCGAGTCCACATACGCGCGTGCTTCCGCGAGCACACGACGGATGCCGGTACGGGCGGCGCTCTCGTCACCCCCGGTCTTGGTGTCGCCCCCGGCGGGCTCGGCGGTGTTCGCGGTTTCCGAGGGCTCGCCCGCACCCTCCTGCCCGGCGAACGCGGCGTCGTCGATCTGCTCCCGCCAGGTGCTCCACTGGAGCGCGATCTCGTCGGCTCCCAGACGCCGCTGGGCGGGGCCCCAGGTGCCGGTGTCCGGCGGGCTCAGCGGAGGTCGGTCCGAGAGCTCGGGGTCGGGATCGTGCGGTGCGGGCACCCCGGGAGCCGCGACGGCGACCGCGAGCGGCCAGCCGGGCAGTGCGGCCACGACCGAGTCCTCGTCGGGCGACAGGTCGTACTCCATGCCGCAGTCCCACGACGCGATGGCGACAGCGACCAGCGACACGTCGTCGACGACCACCGTCCAGCGGGCACCGTCGCCGTCCTGGCCCAGGACGATCCCGTAGCCGTCTGCCAGCGGTGCGAGGCCCAGCGCCGCACACGCCTCCGGATAGTCGTCGCCCAGCACGCTGGGAAAGTTCGCGGGCGTGAGCAGTACCGCCGTGAGCACATACAGTGCGTCGTCGTCCTCGGCGGCGACGGCAGCCTCATCCGTCCCGGCCATCCCGCTCTCCCATCGCTCTCGCTCGTCCGTCGGCGCACCCTAATGCGCCCGACGGGCCCTTGTCACGAGCGGGAACAGCACATGGATCTTCCGCCGCCCGGCGCGGAACCACGCTTGTTCGACCGGGCGCGGGCGAACGACCGGACGCCCTCACCCGTTCAGGCGGAGGGCAGTCCCAGCAGCGACCGCGCCACCGTCTGCGGCGACTCGTCCCGCTCACGTGCCAGCGCGATGACCGCCCGGCATGCCAGCTCACTCACCCCGAACGACAGTGCCTCGGGTGACACCCAGGTCACCGCCTCGTCGATCCGTTCCTGATCGTCCTCGGCGGAGGCCGCTATGTAGACGGCGGCCGCCTCGAACAAATTGTGTGTGCGCTTCACTTCCCGCGTAGTCCTCTCCGTGCGCGACGAAGTGCGGAATCTGTCGAAGGACTTACGGAGCCTGCCGAACATGGGCTACCTTCCCGCCGCGTCGCTCTCACGGATCGTTCGCGTCTTCCCACTCAACGTAGAGAGGGAGTTGCGGCGACAAAAGAGGGTCTACGCCGTGAAGGGCATCGAAGGGTGGATTCCGGAACCGGCGGGCGCCCTTCCCCGGGCAGGTGCGGGCTCAGAGGTCGCGCACCGCGAGTGCGAGGAAACGTGCCTCCTCGTCGACGTACGACGTCATGCGCCAGCCCGAACGGGCCAGCAAGGGACGCAGGTTCGCCTCCGCACGCAAATCATTCGGGGTGATCCGCCGCCCCTGGCGTGCCGCGAGTGCCGCTCGACCGATCGGATGGAAGAGCGCAAGGGTGCCGCCCGGCCGGACCACTCGTGCCAACTCCCGTAGATTTTCCGCCGGGTTCGGCAGATGGGCGACGAGACCGGCCGCGAACACCGCGTCCAAAGACTCCGAGCGCAACGGCAGCGCCGTCACGTCGGCCAGCAGCAACCGCCCCTCGCGGCCCCGTCCGGCCCGTACGGCCGCCTCCAGCATGGCCGGCGTCAGATCGGCCCCCAGGACCACCCCGGACGGCCCCACGGCCGCACGGAGGAGCGACAGGGCGCGTCCGGTGCCGCACCCGGCGTCCAACACCCGGTCGCCGGGGCGCAGGCCGAGCGCGGCGACCCCGAACGCGAACGCGGCCGCGTCGTCGGGGAACCGGATGTCCCAGTCGGCGGCTCGCGCGGTGAAGAACTCCTGGACGTGTCTGTGGTCGTCGCTCATGTTCCGCATGATCTCTCACCGGTGCGAGGAGATCGCCGCGCACAGGTTCTAACGTGAGGCGATCGTTCCAGCGCACATATGTGCCACATTCCACCACCTTTCGAAATGCGCCCCCTTCGTGCTCCCGTGCCCCCACTAGCGTCCCGGAGCCATGGGACACCTGGACCACACCACCTTCGGCTGGCTGACCCCCGCGCTGTCATACGTCATGGCCTGCACCGGCGCCGCTCTCGGACTGCGCTGCACCGTCCGGGCGCTCGCCGCCACCGGCAGGTCCCGTCGCAACTGGCTGATCACCGCCGCCTCCGCGATCGGCACCGGCATCTGGACGATGCACTTCGTGGCGATGCTCGGCTTCGGGGTCAGCGGCACCGAGATCCGCTACGACGTGCCGCTGACCGTGCTGAGCCTCCTCGTCGCCATGGTCGTCGTCTGCGCCGGGGTCTTCGCCGTCGGCTACGGCCGCGACCGCACCCGCGCGCTTCTCCTCGGCGGACTCACCACCGGCCTGGGCGTCGCGAGCATGCACTACCTGGGCATGGCCGCGATGCGGCTGCACGGCGACGTGACATATGACCCCGCACTCGTCGCTCTCTCCGTGGTGATCGCCGTGGCCGCGGCCACCGCGGCCCTGTGGGCGGCGCTCAACATCAGGTCACCCGTCGCGGTCGGTGTCGCCTCCCTGGTCATGGGCGGAGCCGTGAGCAGCATGCACTACACCGGCATGTGGGCGGTCGGTGTGGAGATCGCTCCGTCCGGCGAAGTCCTGCCCGGGGCCACGGCGATGCAGTTCGTCTTCCCCCTCGCAGTCGGCCTCGGGTCCTACCTCTTTCTCACCGCGGCGTTCGTCGCGCTGTCGCCGACGGCCGGGGAACGCGAGGCATCCGCTTCGGCCCAGCGGCCCGTCGACAGCGCCGTCGCCCACTAGCCACGCGCGCGTGGCGGACGTCCAGGGCCCGCACGAGACACCCCGATCGAGGAGGCCATGCGTACACCCCGCAGGACCCCGACAGCCGGCGCAGAGGCGCCGCCCCAACCCGCGATACGGGGCCGCCGCGCCCACGCGGGACCTCCGGCCGAGGAACACCTCGCCCCTGACGGAACGAGGCCCGTACCGACAGGCGGTCCACCCACACGCGCGCGACGATGGCACATACGCCCCCGCACCGTCCGCGCCAAGATCGTCTGCCTGCTGATGGTGCCCGTGATCTCCCTGCTCGCCCTCTGGGCCCACGCCACCGTCACCACCGCCCAGGACATCGCGCGACTCCGCCAACTCCAGAACGTCGACGCCTCCGTACGCGCTCCGGTCGCCGAAGCCGTGGCCGCGCTCCAGGCTGAACGCGTCGCCGCCGTGCGCCATGCCACCAGGCCGTCCAGCGAGCATGAGAACGCGCTCGAAGATCTGGCGCGACGGACCGATCGTGCCGTCGCCGCACTGAGACTGGGCGACGGCCACACGATCGCCGACGGCATCGGTCTGCCCTCCGGAGTGGCCGAGCGGCTCTCCGCGTTCGTTGCCGGCGCCGAGCGGATGCGCGCGGTGCGGGCCTCGGTTCTCGACCACCGCACCGGATGGGTCGAGACGTACGAGCGGTACACCACGACCATCGCCGCGGCATTCGGCGTGGGCGGTGCGCTCACCGGCGTCCAGGACGGCGAAACGGGCTCCGACGCGCGCGTGCTGCTCGAATTCTCCCGCGCGGCCGAAGCCCTGGCCCAAGAGGACGCGCTCCTCGCCGGCGCCCATCTCGGAGGAACCCTCGACCGGGACCGACTGCGCCTGTTCACCGGCGCCGTCGACACCCGCCGCACCCTGACGGAGACAGCCGTCGCCGAGCTGCGCGGGCCCGAAGGCGAAGCCTGGCGGCAGTTCGCCGGAGCAAGCGCTTACACCGACCTCCGTGCGGTCGAGGACGACGTCCGTACGAGCCATGCCGGCTCCAGGGCGGCCGACGCGGTGCCCGAAGCCGTCTGGCAGTCGGTCCACGCGCGCGTGCAGGACGCCATGCTGGCCGTCGAGACCGACGCCCGCAGTGACGTCGCCGAACGGGCGGCCGGCCCTTTCGCCCGGGCCCTGCTCACCCCGGCCGGGGCGGCCGTGCTCCTGGGGTTCGCCGCCGTCGTCGCCTCACTCGTCATCTCCGTACGCATCGGACGCGGCCTGGTCGTCGAGCTGGTGAGCCTGCGCAACGACGCCCTGGAGATCGCCCGCCGCAAACTCCCTGAGGCCATGCGGAAACTGAGGGCCGGAGAGGACATCGACGTCGAAACCGAGGCGCCGCCAGGACCATCCGCCGAGGACGAGACCGGCCAAGTCGCCGAGGCCCTGGGCACGGTGCACCGGGCCGCCCTCCGCGCGGCGGCCGAGCGCGCCGAACTGGCAGGGGGCATCTCCGGGGTCTTCGTCAACCTCGCCCGACGCAGCCAGGTCCTCGTCCACCGCCAACTGAGTCTGCTCGACAGCATGGAACGCCGGTCCGAGGACCCGGACGAACTCAGCGACCTCTTCCGACTCGACCACCTCACCACCCGGATGCGCCGCCACGCGGAGAGCCTGATCATCCTCTCCGGAGCCGCTCCCGGCCGCGCCTGGCGCAAGCCGGTCTCCCTGACGAACGTGATCCGCGCGGCCGTCTCCGAGATCGAGGACTACGCGCGCGTGGAGGTACGACAACTCCCGGAGGCGCAGATCGTCGGCGCGGCCGTCGCCGACCTCACCCACCTCCTCGCCGAACTCGTCGAGAACGCCGCCCAGTTCTCCCCGCCTCACACGCGCGTGCGTGTCACCGGGGAACCGGTGGGCAACGGATACGCCGTCGAGATCGAGGACCGGGGGCTCGGCATGGGCAGGGAGACCCTGGCCGGGGCCAACCGCAGGATCACGCAGTCCGAGGCCCTCGACCTGTTCGACAGCGACCGCCTCGGCCTGTTCGTGGTGAGCAGACTCGCCTCCCGGCACGGCATCAAGGTCCATCTGCGGACCTCGCCCTACGGCGGCACCACAGCGGTCGTACTCCTGCCGACCGCTCTGCTGCACAGCGGGATGACGGAACGTTCCCCCGAGGCCGTCGCCGAAGCCGAGCAGCCCGAGGAACGCGAGTACGTGCGCGTGCCCGCAGCCGCGCACCACGAGCCCGTCGAACGGACTGCCGACCGGCCCGCACTGGTGGCTCCCGTGGCTGCCGCCGACCGGACGCCCGCCGAGAGTCCATCCGAACCGCCACCGCGCGGCGTCACCACCCTGCGACCGCACCATCCGCAGGACCCCGAGAGCACCGATGAACTGCCACGCCGCGTACGGCAGGCGCACCTCGCTCCCCAACTGCGCGAGCAGGCCGCCCCGCGACCGGACCCGTCGGCCGGCCCTCGAACCGACGACGAACGCACCCCCGAACTCGTACGGGACCGCATGACGGCCTACCGCGACGGCTGGACGCGAGGCGGCGGAAGGACACCCGGCCCAGGCGCCGCCCTCAGCCCGGCCGTGGGCAGCGACAGCAGCGAAGGAGACCCCGCATGATCCACGACCCGACCACCATGGCCACCGGACGCTCCGGCGAACTCGACTGGCTGCTGGACGACTTGGTGCTCCGTGCGCACGAGGTACGGCACGCCGTGGTGCTGTCGAACGACGGGCTCGCGGTCGGCGCCTCCAGCGACCTCAGGCGCGAGGACGCCGAGCATCTCGCCGCCGTGGCCTCGGGGTTCCACAGCCTGGCCAAGGGAGCGGGCCGTCACTTCGACGCCGGCGGTGTGCGCCAGACCATGGTGGAGATGGACGACGGCTTCCTGTTCGTGGCCGCCGCGGGGGACGGTTCCTGTCTCGCGGTGCTCACCGCCGTCACAGCCGACATCGGGCTGGTGGGGTATGAGATGGCCCGGTTGGTGAAGCGCGTCGGTGAGCACCTCTACACGCCGCCCCGCGCGGGCGCACGTCCTCCCGCCGCCGGATGAACCGGGGACGGACCGTGCTCATGACCGAGGACAGCGCGGACACTCCGCACCGGCCGCCGGACAGCCAGTGGTACGACAACGACGCCGGACCGCTCGTCCGCCCCTACGCGATGACCGGCGGCCGCACCAAACCCGGTCCGAGCGGTGTCCGCTTCGATCTGATCGCCCTGGTGTCCCTCGCCGTCAGCGCACCCGGCGCACCCGGCGCACTGGGCGCACTGGGCGCACTGGGCGCACTGAGCGCACTGAGCGCGGCTGACGACGGCCTGCTGGGCCCGGAACACCGGGCGCTCGTCGAACTGTGCCGTAGCGAGACCCAATCGGTCGCCGAACTCGCCGCAGGTGCGGATCTGCCCCTCGGCGTCGTCCGCGTACTCCTCGGGGACCTCCTGGAGATGGGTCTCGTCACCGTCAGCCGACCCGTCCCGCCCGCCCAGCTCCCGGACGAACGGATTCTGCGCGAGGTGATCGAGGGACTGCGGGCGTTGTGAAGGACGGAGGGCGCTGTGGATGAACAACCACATGGGTCCGTCCCGTACGGACTTGTGCGTCCAACCGGGCACCGAACGTGCACAAGACGGTCGATGCCATGAATTTGCGGTCCAACACCGCGTCGTCGGACAGCAGTTGCCATGATGCTCACTCCGCACAGTTGTACCGACACCGACCGTGACAGACTCTCCCGAGAGAAGTGATCGATGGTCTCCGAACACACCGAAGTGACAGACGGCGACACGGGCGCCCTGGCATTGAAGATCCTCGTCGCCGGTGGATTCGGCGTGGGCAAGACCACCCTGGTGGGCGCCGTCAGCGAGATCAGGCCGCTGCGCACCGAGGAACTCCTGAGCGAGGCGGGTCAGTCGGTGGACGACACCGACGGGGTGGACCAGAAGGTCACCACCACCGTGGCCATGGACTTCGGCCGTATCACCATCCGGTCCGGGCTGTCCCTCTATCTGTTCGGCACACCGGGACAGGACCGGTTCTGGTTCCTGTGGGACGAATTGGCGCAAGGCGCGTTAGGGGCCGTCGTCCTCGCGGACACCAGGCGTCTGCAGGACTGCTTCCCGGCGGTGGACTACTTCGAGCACCGGCACATACCGTTCGTGGTCGCCGTCAACTGCTTCGCGGGAGCCCGCTCGTACGGCGCACAGGACGTGTCCCGCGCACTGGACCTGGACCAGGGCACCCCCGTGGTGCTCTGCGACGCCCGCGACCGCGACTCCGGCAAGGAGGTGCTGATACGCCTCGTCGAGTACGCCGGCCGCATGCACACCGCCCGTCTGCTCGACTCCGTGGGCTGAACGGCGAGGCGGTCTGGGGCGGCCCGACACGCCGAGCATGTGCGTCCCGGCCGTCACTGGCCGGATTCCCTCCCTTGACGCAGCCCACGTTCGTACCCACGAACATGGAATCGACGTTCGACGGTAACGGGATGAGCGGGACTTGGAACGGTCCTCAGGGCGAACGGATGCTCGAATCGCGGGTGTGGGCGACGTGCGAGACGAAGGTCGGCCAATCCTTGTCGGTCAACTTCCTTGCCGTGTCCCCATCCTGCTTGCTCCGGCGACAGCGGTGGGGAAGGCTGAATCGTCCGATCCTCTTTGCCGGGGGAACGACACAACGGGGAGTACGAACGATGGCGCAGAACGCGGGACTCGGTTGGTTGCTGGACGACTTGACCGAGCGCGTGGAACCGATACGGCACGCACTGGTGCTGTCCAATGACGGGCTGGTGACGGAGGCGAGCACGGGTCTGCGGCGCGAGGACGCCGAACATCTCGCCGCGGTCTCCTCGGGTCTGCACAGCCTCGCCAAGGGCTCGGGACGCCATTTCCGCGCCGGTGATGTACGCCAGACGATGATCGAGTTCGACGACGCGCTGCTCTTCGTCACCGCGGCAGGCTCCGGCAGCTGTCTGTGCGTGCTCAGCGCCGCGGATTCCGACATCGGTCAGATCGCCTACGAGATGACCCTGCTCGTGAACCGGGTCGGAGAACATCTCGGAGTGGACGCCCGACAACCCGAGCACTCGGCCGCGACCGATCGCTGACCTGCGCTTTCTCCGGAGTGTGCGGAGTTATCCACAGGCCCGCCACGACTTCCGGCGAAACGGCTACGGTTTTTCCCGAGGCGAGCGCGAGACGGCGCCGTCACAGCACCGCATGACATCGCACGGGGGAGAACCACCATGTCCGGCAACACCATCACGCGACCCGCTGACACCACCACTGCCGCCCCACCCACTTCGCCGATCATCGCCCCGGCACCGGCGGGGCCGCTCGTCCGCCCGCTGGCCCAGAGCCGCGCCGCACGCGAACTGGGGCTCAAACGCGGCGAGTTGGACCTCGCTGTACAGCTCGGATGTGTACGAACGGTCCTCGACGAGGGGGGAGGGGACCGTCGTGTCGCACGGGCGGAGATCGATCGGCTCCGGGCCGAGGAGGGATTCCCGGAAGCGTTGCGGCAACGGGTCGCGACCGTGGGCACCAAGGCCGCCGCCGAGATCCTGGGTGTGACGACGCCACGCTTCGGACGCATCGCCCGGCTGGGACTCGTCACACCGGTCAAATTCTACTTGAACCGCTATCGCGCCGTCGTCTGGCTGTATCTGGCGGAGGAGGTACGGCAGTTCGCGTCCGACGATGCCAACGCGACCTGGTTGACGGGCCGTACCCCGGAGGAGGCGCGCGAGCGGCTGGAGGCGGGCCTCGATCTGCGCGCCCGGAACTGGCGGGGACGCCAACTGGGGTTCCTGCTGCGGCAGGCCGACGACCCCTGGGCGCGGGCCGCCGCCCCGGCCTCGTTCCTCGATCCGGTCCAAGTGGCGGAGATCGTCCAGGACCCCTACGAGCGGGCCCACTTGAACCGCCACCGGCCGGCACGCTTCGACCAGGGTGCCCCCGACTCACCGGCGGCCCTGCGTACCACGGAGATCATGACGGCGGACGACCCCGACGAGATCGCCTGGCTGCGCGCGGACCTCCGGCAGTCCCTCGCCGAGGCCCGAGCACACCGCCTCGCACCGAGGCCCCGCCGCAAACTGCCGCCGCATCCGCCCGCCAACGACACAAGGCGCCCCGCGCAACGGCCGACTCCGACCACGGGCCCCGAGAAGCGACAAGGCGTCCTCGGCTGGCTGAGGCGCAGACGACCCTGAGAGCTCTCCGCCTCGACCTGCCCGGATGATGTGCCGGACGTAGATTCGGACGCATGGAGGAGATGCCGGAGCGCATCGACCCCTCGATGGACCGGGCGGTCGCCGCGCTGCTGCTGGGGTGCCTGCCCAAGGAGGTCGGGTTCTGTCCTCGCTGCCGAGGCCTGACCCACCGCTATGGGCCCGGGGCCCAGATCCTGTGCCCGGCCTGCCGCGCGGCCGATGCCGACTCCGCCGAGGAATCGTCCGACTGATGGTCTGATCAGTTGATCGGCTGCGGAGCCTCGGGCCCTGCCCGCGCGCGCCGGGCGGTGTGCGACTGTCGGTCAGGCGCCGAGTTTGCGGAACAGGCCCTCCTGGACGACCGAGACGAGGAGGCGTCCCTCCAGGTCGTAGATGCGGCCCCGGGCCAGGCCCCGGCCCCCCACCGCGATCGGGGACTCCTGGTCGTACAGGAACCACTCGTCGGTGCGGAACGGGCGGTGGAACCACATGGCGTGGTCCAGCGACGCCATATCGAAGCCCCGAGGCCCCCACAGGGGCTCGACGGGGATACGGACGGCGTCGAGGAGGGTCATGTCACTGGCGTAGGTGAGGGCGCAGGTGTGGACCAGCGGGTCGTCGCCCAGCGGGCCCACCGCCCGCATCCACACCGCGCTGCGCGGCTCTGCGTTCTCGATCTCCTCGGGGGTCCAGCGCAGCCGGTCGACGTACCGGATGTCGAAGGGCTGACGCCGGGCCATGCGCTCCAACTGTTCGGGGAGCGTGCCGAGATGCTCCGTGATCTCCTGCGTCACCGTCGGCAGGGACTCGGGGTCCGGCACCTCACGCGCCGGCGGTAGCTGGTGCTCGAAGCTCCCCACCTCAGGCTGATGAAAGGAGGCGGTCAGATTGAAGATCGTGCGGCCCTGCTGCACGGCGGTGACCCGCCGTGTGGTGAACGAGCGCCCGTCGCGGACCCGCTCGACCTGGTACACGATCGGCACGCCCGGGCGGCCCGGGCGCAGGAAGTACGCGTGCAGTGAGTGCACCGGCCGGTCGCCCTCGGTGGTGCGCCCGGCGGCGACCAGTGCCTGCCCGGCCACCTGGCCGCCGAAGACCCGCTGCAGGGACTCGTGCGGGCTGCGCCCGCGGAAGATGTTGACCTCGATCTGCTCCAGGTCGAGCAGATCGACGAGCCGTTCGGCGGGGTTGGTGGTCATGTGGTGGCCTCTCCTGTGCTCACAGCTGGCCGACGTCGGTGACCTTGACGACGGCTCGGCCCTCGGCGTCGGAGGCCGCGAGGTCGATCTCCGCGCTGATGCCCCAGTCATGATCGCCGTTAGGGTCGGCGAAGGTCTGGCGGACGCGCCACAGACCATTCTGCGGCTCCTCCTCGATCATCAGCAGCCGGGGGCCACGGGCGTCCGGGCCGGTGCCCAGCTCCTCGTACTCGTCCCAGTACTTGTCCATCGCCTCGCCCCATCGGTCGGCGTCCCAGCCGGACTCGGCGTCCATCTCGCCCAGCTCGTCCACCTGGTCGAGGGCGGCCAGTTCGACACGGCGGAACATGGCGTTGCGGACGAGGACACGGAAGGCGCGTGCGTTGGAGGTGACCGGCCTGACCTGGTCGGCCTTCTCCTGGGCCTCCTCGGCGGTCATCTCCTCCGGGTTGGCGAGCTGCTCCCACTCGTCGAGGAGGCTGGAGTCGACCTGGCGCACCATCTCGCCGAGCCAGGCGATCAGATCCTCCAGATCGTCGGACTTCAGGTCGTCGGGGACGGTGTGGTCGAGGGCCTTGTAGGCGCCGGCCAGGTAGCGCAGCACGATGCCCTCGGTGCGGGCCAGCTCGTAGAAGGACACCAACTCCGTGAAGGACAGCGCCCGTTCGTACATGTCCCGGATCACGGACTTCGGCGACAGCGGATGGTCGCCGACCCAGGGGTGGCTCTTGCGGTACGTGTTGTACGCGTGGAAGAGCAACTCCTCCAGCGGCTTGGGGTAGGTGACGTCCTGGAGCCGCTCCATGCGCTCCTCGTACTCGACGCCGTCCGACTTCATCGCCGCCACGGCCTCACCGCGCGCCTTGTTCTGCTGGGCGACCAGGATCTGACGAGGGTCGTCCAGCGTGGACTCGACGACGGAGACCATGTCCAGGGCGTACGACGGCGATTCCGGGTCGAGCAGTTCGAACGCGGCCAGCGCAAATGTGGACAGGGGCTGGTTGAGGGCGAAGTCCTGCTGGAGGTCGACCGTCAGGCGGACGATACGGCCCTCCGCGTCCGGCTGGTCCAGCTTCTCGACGATGCCGCCGTCGAGGAGCGAGCGGTAGATCGCGATGGCACGGCGGATGTGCCGCACCTGCTGCTTGCGCGGCTCGTGGTTGTCCTCCAGCAGCCGTCGCATCGCCTCGAAGGCGTTGCCCGGCCGGGCGATCACCGACAGCAGCATCGTGTGGGTCACCCGGAAACGGGAGGTCAGCGGCTCCGGCTCGGAGGCGATGAGCTTCTCGAAGGTATTCTCCGTCCAGCCGACGAACCCCTCGGGCGCCTTCTTCCGCACCACCTTGCGACGCTTCTTCGGGTCGTCGCCCGCCTTGGCCAGCGCCTTCTCGTTCTCGATGACGTGCTCGGGCGCCTGTGCGACGACGAAGCCGGCCGTGTCGAAGCCCGCCCTGCCGGCGCGGCCCGCGATCTGATGGAACTCACGGGCGCGCAACGTCCGCACCCGGCTGCCGTCGTACTTCGTCAGAGCGGTGAACAGCACCGTACGAATGGGGACGTTGACGCCGACGCCGAGCGTGTCCGTGCCGCAGATGACCTTCAGCAGACCGGCCTGGGCCAGTTTCTCTACCAGACGCCGGTACTTGGGGAGCATGCCGGCGTGATGCACACCGATGCCGTGCCGTACGTAACGGGAGAGATTGCGGCCGAACTTGGTGGTGAAGCGGAAGTTGCCGATCAGCTCGGCGATCTGGTCCTTCTCCTCCCGCGTACACATGTTGATGCTCATCAGCGCCTGCGCCCGCTCCACGGCTTGCGCCTGCGTGAAGTGCACGATGTAGACGGGGGCTTGTTTGGTGGCGAGCAGTTCGGTGAGCGTCTCCGTCAGCGGGGTCAGCACGTACTCGTACGACAGCGGTACCGGGCGGGTCGCCGAGCGGACCACGGCGGTGGGGCGGCCGGTACGCCGGGTCAGGTCCTTCTCGAACATCGAGACATCGCCGAGCGTCGCCGACATCAGGATGAACTGCGCCTGCGGCAGCTCCAGGATCGGAATCTGCCAGGCCCAGCCGCGATCGGCCTCCGCGTAGAAGTGGAACTCGTCCATGACGACCTGGCCGACGTCGGCGTCCTTGCCGTCGCGCAGCGCGATGGACGCCAGCACCTCGGCGGTGCAGCAGATGACGGGCGCGTCGGAGTTCACCGACGCGTCGCCGGTGAGCATGCCGACGTTCTCGGTGCCGAAGATCTTGCACAGCTCGAAGAACTTCTCCGAGACCAGCGCCTTGATGGGGGCCGTGTAGAAGGTGACCTCGTCACGGGCGAGGGCGGCGAAGTGCGCGCCCGCCGCGATCATGCTCTTGCCGGAGCCGGTGGGCGTCGACACGATCACGTTCGCGCCGGAGACCACCTCGATGAGCGCCTCCTCCTGATGCGGATAGAAGGTGAGACCGCGTTCCTGGGCCCACGACTCGAAGGCTTCGTAGAGGGCGTCGGGGTCGGCGGTCCGCGGCAGCTGATCGATGAGGGTCACGCACCCATCTTGCCTGTCTCCGCACCCGATGGGGGAATCGGCTGCGGAAGGGAAGATCGCGAACGCTACGCTGTGGCGCCGACAAGGCGTCGGCGCACTACGACAACTGGACAGCGCCACAGGGCAACTGGACAGTGGCACACAGGGAATGGGGCGGGGCACGGCCATGATGGGACCAGCACACTCACTGTCCGGGGCCGCGGCCTGGCTCGGAGTGGGGGCGGCGGCAGCCGCCGCCGGACACACGATGCCCTGGCCGGTCCTCCTCGCCGGCGCACTGATCTGCGCGGGCGCCGCACTCGCCCCCGACCTGGACCACAAGGCGGCCACGATCTCGCGATCCTTCGGCCCGGTCTCCCGCTGGGTGTGCGAGATCGTCGACAAGCTCTCGTACGCCGTCTACAAGAGCACCAAGAAGCAGGGCGACCCGCGTCGCTCCGGTGGGCACCGCACGCTCACCCACACCTGGCTGTGGGCGGTGATGCTGGGCGGCGGCGCCTCCGTGATCGCGATCGTCGGTGGCCGCTGGGCGGTGCTGGCCATCCTGTTCGTGCACATGGTGCTGGCGATCGAAGGACTGCTGTGGCGGGCGGCACGCGGTTCGAGCAGCGATGTGCTGGTGTGGCTGCTGGCCGCGACCAGTGCGTGGATCATCGCGGGGGTCCTGGACAAGCCGGGCAACGGGTCGGACTGGCTGTTCACCGACCCCGGCCAGGAGTACCTGTGGCTCGGGCTGCCGATCCTCCTCGGCGCGCTGGTCCACGACATCGGGGACGCCTTGACCGTGTCGGGCTGCCCGATCCTGTGGCCGATACCCATCGGACGCAAGCGCTGGTACCCGTTGGGGCCGCCGAAGGCGATGCGGTTCCGGGCCGGCAGCTGGGTGGAGCTGAGGGTGCTGATGCCGGTGTTCATGGTGCTGGGGGGAGTGGGAGCCGCGGCGGCACTGAACGTCATCTGAGGAGAGGGCCACATCGGGCGGCCCGCCACGGACGACGGACCGGGCACAACGCCCCGCCCTCCCTGCCGGGCCGGATCTCGTCCCACCGGCTCGGCCTGCGGTTCTGGGCCTGCTCAGCCCGACGGTGTCTCCTCGTCGACGATGTGCATCGCGGCCTCCTCGGCGGAGGCGGCGGCGCCGTCGATGCCCACGTCGGTGGCGATCAGCCCGCTCTCCTCGTCCTCGTGCGCGCCCTCGTCGGGGGCGACGAGACGGCCGGAGCGCAGGTCACCCACCTCGTTGTCGAGGACTTCCCCGTCGGTGTCCTGGGAATCGCCGATGCCGTCGCCGTCGGGGTACGCGATGTCCGGAAGCTCCTCGGCGAGCCGCTGGTCCAGGGTCTCGCCCCGGAGGCGCTCCGTGGCGGTGACCCCGTTGTGCTCCACCGCCCAGGGCCGCTCCGGTGGCGACCAGCCCCGGTCGAGCGGGTCGGCGACACCATCGGCGACCAGGGTGTCCTCGGCGTCCAGCAGTCCCGCGTCGTCCTGGATCTCGGATGCGTCAGGCTGGTAGACGTCGTCTCCCCATCCGCCGGCTCTCTCCACGGGTACCTCCAGTGGTGGGACGGGCCCGGCGCCACCGCTGAGAAGCGACGGGCGCGCGGACCGCTGGGCAACGGCCCGAACCCCGCGAACCGGGTGGTTCACGGGCGTCCCCCGATTCAATGCCCACCACCAGCCTTCCACTCGGCTTCACCCCCGCGCAACGGCAGGACCGACACCGCAGCGCGTCGCCGACTCCGGAGCAGATCGGCGACACTGGGAGGCCGAGCCGGAGCGGCCGGCTCGGGCTGCCGCCGGCCGGGCGACCGGGATGGTCAGACGATGGCCGGCCTTCGGCGGTATGGACGGCATGGACATTACCGGCCGCGCCGCAGGGCCGGTGACCAGGGCCTGATTCGGGCCGATGCCGGCGGAGGCCGTCACGAGGGGAGATGCAGGTCCCTCCTACCGAGCCTCCTGCCGGGCGTGTGCCTCGGGGTGGCTCGATGCGGCGGTCGCTCGATCCGTGTCTTCTGGATCGGTGATCCGGATAACCGGATCGCTGATCCGTTCAGCGTATCCTTCGCCGGGGCAGGAGAAGACGATGCCGACACGCACGATGAGGGCGATCCGGTTACATGAGCACGGCGGCCCGAGGTGCTGCGTTACGACGAGGTGCCGATTCCCGAGCCGGGGCCGGGTGAGGTGCTCGTTCGGGTTCACGCGGTCGGCGTTAACCCTCCCGACTGGTACCTGCGCGATGGGCTGAGCAATCTGCTTCCGGAGACGAGGCTGAGTTTCAGCCTGCCCGTGATTCCGGGGACGGACCTGTCCGGCGTCGTCGAGGCGGACGTGGAGGGCCTGTCCGTCGGCGATGAGGTCTTCGGTCTCGTTCGCTTCCCCAGCTTCGACGGCAGCGCATACGCCGAGTACGTGGCCGCGCCCGCGTCGGACTTCGCACGCAAGCCGGCCGGCATCGGCCATGTCCACGCCGCCGGGGCGCCCATGGCCGGGCTGACTGCATGGCAGTTCCTGATCGAACTAGGACACGATCACCCTTCGCCCTTCCAGGCGGCGCGACATCGCCCGATGGCACTGGGCACCGACACGACGGTGCTCGTCAACGGCGCCGCGGGCGGTGTGGGGCACTTCGCGCTACAGCTCGCGAAATGGAAGGGCGCACAGGTCGTCGCGGTGGCGTCGGGCGCCCATGAACCGTTCCTGCGCGAGCTGGGCGCCGACCGGTTCATCGACTACACCAGCGGTCGCCCCGAGGAACTCGTGCACGACATCGACCTCGTTCTCGACACCGTCGGAGGCCCCGATAGCGGTCGCTTCCTGCGCACACTCAAACGCGGCGGGCCCTTGTACCCGGTGTTCTTCGGTGACTACGACGACGAAGAGACCACGAGGCTGGGCGTCACCGTCTCGGGCACCGAGGTCCGCTCGAACGGCGTGCAGCTCGCCGAACTGGGGCGCCTGCTCGAATCGGGCACGGTTCGCGTGGCGATCGACAGCACGTTCCCGCTCGCGGACGCCCGGGCGGCGCACGAACGCGCCGCCCGAGGACATATCCAAGGCAAGATCGTGCTCACGGTCCCCTAGCAAAGGCCGCGTTACCTCTGGCCTACGAACCGAGCGGCCCCGTTCGCTCGGCCCTGTTCGCTGGGCCCTGTTCCCTCGGCTGCGTTCGCGAGGCTCGGCCCTGCTCGTGGCAGGAGATCGCCGCACGATCGCATTCCGGCGCTTGCCACTCTTCTCAGCCGTGCCACGACCTCCACAGCGCCGCATACGCCCCGTCGGCCTCGACCAGTTGGTCGTGACTGCCCAGTTCGGTGATGTGGCCGTTCTCGACGACGGCGATCACGTCGGCGTCGTGGGCGGTGTGGAGGCGGTGGGCGATGGCGACAACGGTGCGGCCGTCCAGGACGCGGGCGAGGGAACGTTCCAGATGGCGGGCCGCGCGGGGGTCGAGGAGCGAGGTCGCCTCGTCCAGGACCAGGGTGTGCGGGTCGGCGAGGACCAGCCGGGCCAGCGCGATCTGCTGGGCCTGCGCCGGGGTGAGCGCCAGCCCACCGGAGCCGACCTCGGTGTCCAGGCCGTCGTCCAGCGCCCGCGCCCAGCCGTCGGCGTCGACCGCGCCGAGCGCCGCCCACAGCTCGGCGTCCTCGGCACCCGTACGGGCGAGGAGGAGGTTGTCGCGCAGGGAGCCCACGAAGACGTGGTGCTCCTGGTTGACGAGGGCCACATGGGAGCGGACGTCCTCGGCGGGCATCCGGGACAGCTCGGCGCCGCCCAGGGTGATCCGGCCGTCCCGGGGCGCGTAGATCCCGGCGAGCAGCCTGCCCAGGGTCGACTTGCCCGCGCCGGACGGTCCGACCAGGGCCAACCGGGTGCCGGGGGCGACCTCCAGGGACACCTTGCGCAGCACGTCGACGCCCTCGCGGTATCCGAAGTGCACCCGGTCGGCGTGGACCCGCCGCCCGTCGGGGACCACGGTGGGATCGCCCGCCTCCGGTTCGATGTCCCGGACCCCGACGAGGCGGGCCAGCGACACCTCGGCGACCTGCAACTCGTCGTACCAGCGCAGGATCAGGTTCACCGGATCGACGAGCAGCTGCGCGATGAGGGCGCCCGTGGTCAGCTGGCCGAGGTCGATCCAGTCCTGGAGGACGAACACACCGCCGATGATCAGGACCGAGCCGAGGACCATGGTGTGGGTGAGGCTGATGACCGGGAAGAGCACCGATCGCAGCCACATGGTGTACCGCTCCCACGCGGTCCACTCACGGATGCGCCGGTTGGACAGTTCGATGCGGCGGGCGCCGAGGCGGTGGGCCTCGATGGTGCGCCCGGCGTCGACGGTCTCCGCGAGCACGGCCGCGACGGCGGCGAGCCCGGCGGACTCCGAGCGGTACGCGGATGGCGCCCGCTTGAAGTACCAGCGGCAGATCGCCACCAGCATCGGTACGGCCAGCAGCACGGCGAGCGCCAGCGGGGGTGCCGTCACGGCGAGACCGCCGAGCAGCAGACATACCCACACCACACCGATCGCCAACTGCGGCACGGCCTCGCGCATCGCGTTGGCGAGGCGGTCGATGTCGGTGGTGATCCGGGACAGCAGATCACCCGTCCCGGCCCGCTCCAGGACACC
This sequence comes from Streptomyces sp. NPDC002643, assembly GCF_053592555.1. Classification (NCBI taxonomy): domain Bacteria; kingdom Bacillati; phylum Actinomycetota; class Actinomycetes; order Kitasatosporales; family Streptomycetaceae; genus Streptomyces; species Streptomyces sp. NPDC002643. The sequence continues at coordinate 35,921 of NZ_JBSFVY010000041.1, read as the reverse complement.
CGGTGGCAGTCCGACCGACCTGACGAGGAAGTCCTCGCGCAGATCGGCCAGCATCCGCTCGCCGAGCATGGCGCCGCGCAGTCGCACCTCGCGTACGAATACGGCCTGGAGGGCCAGGGCGACGACGAACGCCGCGACGGTGAGCTCCAGATGGAGTTCTCGGGCGCCGTCGGAGACCTTCTCGACGAGTTCGCCCAGGAGGTAGGGGCCGACCATCGAGGCCACGACGGCGATCGTGTTGACGCTGATGAGCAGGACGAACGCCCGGCGGTGCCTGCGGAACAGTTCGGCCACGTAGGCGCGTACGGTCGCGGGGGCGCCCACGGGCAGGGTTTTCGCCGTGGTCGGGGCGGCCGGGTCGTACGCCGGTGGCGCCACGCCGATCATGCGGTCTCCTCGATCTCTTCCAGTTCGTCCAGCACTTCGCTGAGCTTGGTCTTGCCCGCCTTGCCCGCCTTGCCCGCCTTGCCCGCCTTGCCCGCCGTGGCGGACCTGTCGGTCTTCTCGACCCTCCCGGTCCTCTCGGCCCTGTCGTTCCCGCGCCGACCGCTCGGCACGGCGTCCAAGGTGCCCACGGCGTCCTCGTCGGTCTCGCGGGTGACGACCGCCCGGTACCGGGGCTCCTTGTGGACCAGTTCGCGGTGCACGCCGACCGCCGCGACCTCGCCGTCATGGACCAGCACGACCCGCTCGGCCAGGTCCAGTAGCAGGGGCGAGGACGTGAACACGACGGTCGTACGGCCGGCCCTCAGCGTGCGGACGCCCTTGGCGATCCTGGCCTCGGTGTGGGAGTCGACTGCGGACGTCGGCTCGTCGAGGACCAGCACCTCCGGGTCGGTGAACAGGGAGCGGGCCAGCGCGAGCCGCTGGCGCTGGCCCCCGGACAGGGAACGGCCGCGCTCGGTGATCCGCGCGTCCATCGAGTCCTCGGTGCCGAGCGAACCCTGCGCCAGCGCCTCCAGCACATCACCGCACTGCGCGGCGGCCAGCGCGTCCTCGGCCGTGACGCCGCCGGACGCGGGCACGTCGAGGAGTTCGCGCAGGGTGCCGGAGAGCAGCACCGGGTCCTTGTCCTGGACGAGGACGGCCGTACGGGAGGAGTCGAGCGGGAGTTCGTCGAGCGGTACACCGCCGAGGAGCACCGATGCGCCCGTCTCCGACGAGGCGTCCCCCGCGCCCGCCTCCGACGAGGCGTCCTCGGAGGCGTGGCCCCCCAGCCGCTCCGCGAGCCGCCCTGCCGCGTCGGGGTCGCCGCACACCACTGCCGTGAGACACCCGGCGGGAGCGAGCAGCCCGGTCGCCGGGTCGTACAGATCGCCGGAGGGCACGACGGCCTCGCGGGAACCCTCGGTGTCCGTGGGCCGTTCCAAGGACAGCACTCGGGCGGCGCGTTTGGCGGAGGGACGGGAGAAGGAGTACGCCATGGCGATCTCCTCGAAGTGCCGCAGCGGATACGCCAGCAGCATCACCGCGCTGTACACGGTGACGAGTTCACCGACGGTGATCCGGCCCTCCCGGGCCAGCCCGACGCCGTACCAGACGACCGCGATCATCAGCAGCCCCGGCAGCAGCACCTGGATGCCGGAGATGAGGGCCCACATCCGGGCGCTGCGCACGGCGGCGTGGCGGACTTCCTGCGAGGCGCTGCGGTAGCGGTCGAGGAAGAGGTCCTCGCCGCCGATGCCGCGCAGCACACGCAGTCCGGCGACGGTGTCGGAGGCCAGCTCGGTGGCGCGGCCCGCCTTCTCGCGCTGGAAGTCGGCGCGACGGGTGGCGCGGGGCAGCAGCGGCAGCACGGCGAGCGCGAGGACGGGTACGCCGACGGAGACGACGATGCCGAGGGCGGGCTGGTAGACGACCAACGAGACACAGACCAGCACCACGGTGATCGCCGCCGCCGTGAATCGGGAGACGGCCTCCACGAACCAGCCGATCTTCTCGACGTCCCCCGTGGACACGGCCACGACCTCACCGGCCGCCACCCGACGTGTCAGTGCCGAGCCCAGATGGGCCGTCTTGCGGGACAGCAGTTGCTGGACGCGGGCGGCGGCGGTGATCCAGTTGGTGACCGCCGCCCGGTGCAGGAAGGTGTCGCCGAGCGCGATGGCGAGACCGCACAGCACCAGCAGTACGCCCGCGACGGCCAGTTCGGAACCCGAGCGGTCCACGACCGCCTCCAGGGCGAAGCCGACACAGAACGGCAGCCCGGCCACGGATGTGAAGTGCAACAGCCCCCACGCCAACGACTTGAACTGTCCGCCGATCTGATTCCGGCCGAGCCACCACAGGAATCGGGGCCCCGAGCGCGCGTCCGGCACACCCGGGTCTTGATACGGAAGGTCTTGAATCTGCATGACGTCCCAGCGGCTCGTGTGAGGGGAGAGGGGATAAGAGGCGCAAAAAGGGCGTAAATGCCCAGCGGTCGGCCCGTGAAAGGTTCGCGCCACGGGGTGGTCGGAAGCAAACGATTTTTCGGCGCCGGGCAAAGTTTCGGCCTGGACTGCCCCTGTGGGGCCGGGTTACGGGGGTGATGGCCGTGTTCGTCCGGGGCGCGGTGCGAGGATGGACCGATGCGAATAGGCGGTACGACACGCGGGCGAACCGGCGGTACGGGCGACCTGGCGGATGTGAGGAGCACGCGGGGTGCGAGAGGCGTCCGGCGCACTCCGGCCGCCGCCGTGCTGGTCTGCGGCGCGCTGGTGATGTCCATGGCGGCGTGCGGCGCTTCGAGCGACTCGGGCGGCAGCGGCACAGGCACAGGCACCGGCAAAGCGACTGAATCCGGGACCGGCTCCGGTGGCGGGACCGAGCGTGCCGAGGCGCAGACCGTCGACCCGACCCGCATCCCGGACGTCGGTGACCGTCTCCAGAAGCAGATCCCCGCCGCCTCCCGCCAGGTCGTGGCCGTCTACGGCGAGGGAAAGGACGACGCCGACTCCACGATCGTCCTCTACACCAAGAGCGGTTCCACCTGGAAGAAGACCCGCGGCTGGCAGGGGCACAACGGCAAGAAGGGCTGGACCACCGACCATCACGAGGGCGACAAGCGCAGCCCGGTAGGGGTGTTCACGCTCAGCGACGCGGGCGGTGTCCTCGCCGACCCGGGCGCGAAGCTGCCGTACAGCCGTTCGGCGGCGTTCCAGGCCCCGCACTACTGGGCCAAGTCGCACTGGCACGACTTCGACTACGTCATCGCCATCGACTACAACCGCGTCAAGGGCACGTCGCCCATCGACCCGACGCGCCCCGAGGGGCAGTCCAAGGGCGGCAGCATCTGGTTGCACATGGACCACGGCAGCGGCACCTCGGCCTGCGTCAGTTTGTCCAAATCGGGCATGGAGTATCTGTTGCGCACCCTCGACCCCGCGAAGCACCCGGTGATCGTGATGGGTGACAAGGCGGAGTTGAAGGCCTGAGTCGCCGTCCACCTCCGGTCGTCGAAGTGGCCGGAGGTGTCATTGCGGTGGGCGCAGACTCCCCGTAGAACTCCGCCATGAGAACCCGGATCATCATGTCCATGCTCACCGGAGCGACCCTCCTGGCGAGCACCCTCCTCGGGGCCACCCCCGCCCAATCAGCCGACAGCGCCTCCCGTTCCACCGACGGCACCCCCCAATCCACCGGCGCCGAGCGCCAGTCCACCGATGCCCCGCGTCAATCCGTCGACGTCCCGGCGGAGTTCGGCACCGACTGGCACGACCCGATCACCGCCGCCCCGCCTGTCATCGGGCCCCAGAACGCCAAGTCCTGTGAAGTGACGGTCGCCGAGGCGCAGTTCAAGGACTTCACGCCGTACAAGGGGACTTACGCGCCCCCGGCCGACTGCGGCACGAGGTGGAGCAAGGTCGTCCTGCGGCTCGACGGCAAGGTGAAGGGGCGTCAGTACGACCGCCTCGGCCATCTGCACATCGGCGGCGTGGAGGTCCTCCGCACGTCGACACCGCAGCCCTCGCCCGACGGCATCGAGTGGTCGGTCGAGAAGGACATCACGCGCTACAGCGACACCCTGCGCACGGCCCAGCCCGTGGAGATGCTGATCGGCAACGTTGTCGACGACACCTACACCGGCATCCTCGACGTCAAGGTCACATTGACGTTCTACAAGGGCGAGCCCGACGCGCGGACCGCGAAGGACACCCCCGACCGCGTCCTCACGCTCCAGGACGGCACCACCCTCACCACCCCGCGCAACAGCGAACGCGTCGTCGCCGAGGTGTACGCGACCGGGTCGGGCGGCGGCTGCGAGGAGTACTGGTACATGACGGTGCCCGAGGAGGCGCCGTACTCCTGCAAGGCGGATGTCGGGCCCTACCGTGAAGTGCGGATCGAGGTCGACGGGCAGCCGGCCGGAATCGCCGCCCCGTTCCCGACCGTGTGGACCGGCGGCTGGTCCAACCCCTTCCTCTGGTACGTGATCCCCGGCCCGCGCGCCTTCGACATCCAGCCCATCCGCTATGACCTCACCCCCTTCGCCGGGCTCCTCAACGACGGCCGCCCGCATCGCGTCGAGGTGAAGGTCGTCGGCGTCCCCGCGGGGCAGACCGGCTGGAGCACCCCGGTCAACGTCCTCGTCTGGCAGGACGAGAAGAGCGAGCACGTCACCGGCGCGCTCACCGAGGTCCGGGCCGGCGACCTCGCCAACTCCTCCACGTACACACCCGGTACGGAGCACCGCCTCGACACGGAGGGCGGCCATCGGCTGACGGTCGCCGGATACGTCGACACCTCGCACGGCCGGGTGGCCACCACCGTCCGCCGGGTCCTCACCAACACCTCCGTGCACACCTGGTCGGACGGCGAGAACCCCGATGCGCTGCACGCCACTTGGGGCGACGACGAGACGGTCACCGTCGACGGACGCGGACCGGCCAGGACCACGCGCACCCAGCGGTCGTACACGATGGACGGAACGACCACGCTCGGCGCCGGCGATCGGCTGCGCACCGTTCTGACGCTCGGTGACCGGGCCTCGACCAGTGAGACGCACGGCGGTCGGCGCGTCGCATGGTCCCGGCTCGACGACACCTACACCGGCGACGCCACCTACACCGCGTTCGTCCCGCGTGATCAGCGGCATGCCGTCGGGACGACGAGTGAGCGCTACCAGCTGTACGGGTCGGGTGGCTGTTACGACCGCTCGCTGGTCTCCGTACAGGGTGTGGTGACGGAGGACCGCCGGAGCTGTTGAGGTTCCATGTGTGCGCTGTGACAACAGTTCGATGATTTACATCCCGGAAACACGGCGGTCTTCCCTGCGAGCGACAACTCCCCGATAGTGATCGGCGCGGAAGCACTTTTCCGCATGCCAGAAAGTACCTTTCGGAGGAGTGCCCGTGCCGCAGTCCGTACCGTCCCTGCCGCGACGCGTCGCACGCATGCTGCGTACCTCATTGTTCGCACAAGTCGCCGTTGCCCTTGTGCTCGGAATCGTCGTCGGAAGGTTGTGGCCCGACACGGCCACGACCTTCCAGCCGCTCGGCGACGGTTTCATCCGCCTCATCAAGACGGTGATCTCACCGCTCGTGTTCTGCGTGGTCGTCGTCGGCATCGCCAAGGCCGGAAATCTCAAGGCGTTCGGCCGGATCGGGCTCAAGGCGCTGATCTGGTTCGAGGTCGCCTCGACTGCCGCGCTGCTCATCGGTCTGATCGGCGCCAACCTCTTCGCCCCCGGCTCGGGCATGAACGTCGACCCGTCCAAGCTCGACGCCTCGGCCGTCGACGCCAAGACCGCCGGTGGCTCGCTGCCGACGACCAGCGAGTTCATCCTGAACGCGCTGCCGCAGAGCGCGATCGGCGCGTTCGCCGAGAACTCGCTGCTCCAGGTGCTGGTGCTCGCCTGCCTCACCGGCGCCGCCCTGCTCCACCTCGGCCACACCAAGGTGCCCAAGATCCTGCCCGCCATCGAGCAGGCCCAGGAGGTCATCTTCGCGATCGTCGGCTTCGTGATGAGGCTGGCCCCGCTCGCCGTGTTCGGCGCGATGGTCCACCTGGTCGGCGAGTACGGCCTCGGCGTCATGAAGACGTACGGCAAGCTCATCGTCCTCTGCTACGCCGTGGCCGCCGCCTTCCTCGTGCTGCTCGCCGTCGCGCTGAAGCTGGTGACCGGGCTGAGCCTGTGGAAGTTCGTCCGCTACACCCGCGAGGAGATGCTGCTGGCGCTGGGCACCGCCTCCAGCGAGAGCGTCATGCCTCGCATGATGCAGAAGCTGCGCCAGGCCGGCGCTCGCGACGACGCCGTGGGGCTGGTGCTGCCCACCGGGTACTCGTTCAACCTCGATGGCGCCTCCATCTATCTCTCCATCGGCACCCTGTTCATCGCCCAGGCCGTGGGCGTGGACCTCAGCCTCAGCCAGCAGATCACCGTCATCCTGGTGCTGATGCTGACCAGCAAGGGCATGGCCGGTGTGCCCGGTTCCGCCTTCCTCGCCCTGTCGGCCACGGCCGCCTCGCTCGGTGCCATCCCCGCCGGTGCCGTCGCCCTCCTCCTGGGCGTCGACCGGATCATGGACTCCATGCGCGTCGTCACCAACCTCCTCGGCAACTGCGTCGCCGTCTTCGCGGTGTCGAAGTGGGAGGGCGCCCTGGACAGCGACCGGGCGAAGAAGATGCTCGACGGGGAACTGCAGTTCGTGGAGGAAGAGGAAGAGGAGAGTGACGGGGAGGCCACCGAGGAGCAGGTGAAGGGCAAGAGCAAGGAGCCTGTCGCCGAGGTCGGTTGACCGAGGTCGGTCGACCGTCCTCCGGTCGAGTCGTCCGAAGGGCGCAGGGAGGGCCCGTCGCGGGTTTCCGCGACGGGCCCTTTGCGCGCACCCGGCGGGCGCCGCGCCGGGCCGATGACCCGGTCGGGAACCTCATGGGCCACCGGCTCAGCAGCGCGACTCCACTCCCGGCCCTCCGTCGATCAATGTGTTGAGCAGGCCGCCCAACACCCCCCGCTGCTCGTCCGACAGCGGCGCCAGGATCTCCTCCGCCGCCGAGCGCCGCGCATGGCGCAGCTCCCTCAGCACCTCCCGGCCCGCGTCCGTGACCTCGATGCGGATCACCCGGCGGTTGGTGGGGTCGGGCACCCGCCGGACCCGGCCGCTCGCCTCCAGGCCGTCGACCAGTGTCGTCACCGCACGCGGCACGACCTCCAGACGGGCGGCGAGATCGGCCATGCGCGGCGGCGACGCGTAGCCCGCGACGGTACGCAGCAGCCGGGACTGGGCCGGTGTGATCTCCACGCCGCTCTGCTGGAGATGGCGCTTCTGGATGCGGTGCACACGGCGGGTCAGCCGCAGCAACTGCTCGGCGAGCAGGCCGTCGGCGTCGGGGGTGGTCATGTCGGGAACAATATCAGGACCTTGTGCATTGTGAGTATAGGTAACAATGAGCTATGCTCCGTACGACCGCTTCGTCTCACCTCTCGAAGGAGCCCATGCATCCCGACGACCGACCCGCCTGGACCCCCGGGCGCACCGACGCGGACCAGCCGCAGCCACCGCGCCAGGTCCGCCGCATCCTGTCCCTCTTCCGCCCCTATCGAGGCCGGCTCGCCCTCGTCGGTCTGCTGGTCGGCGCCGCGTCGCTGGTCTCGGTGGCGACCCCCTTCCTGCTGAAGGAGATCCTCGACACCGCGATCCCCGAGGGCCGCACCGGACTGCTCAGCCTCCTCGCGCTCGGCATGATCCTCAGCGCGGTGCTCACCAGCGTCTTCGGCGTCCTGCAGACGCTGATCTCCACGACAGTCGGCCAGCGCGTCATGCACGATCTGCGCACCGCCGTCTACGGCCGGCTGCAGCGCATGTCGCTCGCGTTCTTCACCCGGACCCGCACGGGCGAGGTCCAGTCCCGGATCGCCAACGACATCGGCGGTATGCAGGCGACCGTCACCTCCACGGCCACCTCCCTGGTCTCCAACCTCACCGGAGTGGTTGCCACCCTCGTCGCCATGGTCGCCCTCGACTGGAGGCTCACCGTGGTGTCGCTGATCCTGCTGCCCCTGTTCGTCTGGATAAGCCGCCGCGTGGGGAACGAACGGAAGAAGATCACCACCGAGCGCCAGAAGCAGATGGCCGCGATGGCCGCCACGGTCACCGAGTCGCTCTCCGTGAGCGGTATCCTCCTCGGCCGCACGATGGGCCGCGCCGACTCACTCACCAAGTCCTTCGCCGAAGAGTCCGAGGGCCTCGTCGACCTGGAGGTCCGGTCGAACATGGCGGGACGCTGGCGCATGGCGATCATCACCATCGTCATGGCCGCGATGCCCGCCTTCATCTACTGGACGGCCGGTATAGCGCTCCAACTCGGCGGTCCGTCCGTCTCGGTCGGCACGCTCGTCGCCTTCGTCTCGCTCCAGCAGGGCCTGTTCCGGCCCGCCGTGAGCCTGCTCTCCACCGGCGTCCAGATCCAGAGCTCGCTCGCCCTCTTCCAGCGCATCTTCGAGTACCTCGACCTCCCCATCGACATCACCGAGCGTGAGAACCCGGTCCACCTCGACCGGGTCAAGGGCGAAGTCCGCTTCGAGGCCGTCGAGTTCCGGTACGAGGCCGCCGACGACGCCAAGGGCGTCGGCGCGGGCACCGGGGGAGGCGACGGCAAGAACGCGGACCTCGCAGGCGGCGGCAAGGGTGCGGACGTCCCGGTCGGCGGAGTCGGCGGAGCCGACCGCGAAGGCACTGGCGCGCAGGGCGGCGTCAAGGGCGAGGGCGGCCCGATCCTCGACGGCATCGACCTCACCGTCCCCGCCGGCACCAGCCTCGCCGTGGTGGGCCCCACCGGCGCCGGCAAGTCCACCCTCGGCGCCCTGGTGCCGAGGCTCTACGACGTCACGGGCGGCCGGGTCACCCTCGACGGGGTCGACGTACGCGACCTGGACTTCGACACGCTGGCCCGCGCGGTCGGAGTGGTCTCCCAGGAGACGTACCTCTTCCACGCCACGGTCGCCGAGAACCTGCGCTTCGCGAAGCCCGACGCAACCGACGAGGAACTGCACGCGGCGGCCCGCGCGGCCCAGATCCACGACCACATCGCGTCCCTGCCCGACGGCTACGACACGGTCGTCGGCGAACGCGGCTACCGCTTCTCCGGCGGTGAGAAACAGCGCCTCGCCATCGCCCGCACCATCCTGCGCGACCCGCCCGTCCTCATCCTCGACGAGGCGACCAGCGCCCTGGACACCCGGACCGAGCACGCCGTGCAGGAGGCCATCGACGCGCTCTCCGCCAACCGCACCACCCTCACCATCGCCCACCGCCTCTCCACGATCCGGAACGCCGACCAGATCGTCGTCCTCGACACCGGTCGCGCGGTCGAGCGGGGCACCCACGAGGAACTGCTGGAGCGCAACGGCAAGTACGCGGCCCTGGTCAGACGGGACGCCCAACTGGAGCCGGGGGTGAACTCGGAGAGGGGAGCGGGGACCGAACCGGGACCGACTTCGAAGGAGGACGCGGAATCGGAACCGGGGTCCGCTTCGAAGGGGAACGCCGGAGCGGAAGCGAGGCGGGGCTCGGCGGGGGCGGGGGCGGGAGGCTCGGAGGCGAAGCCGGCGCTCGCCCGGAATGCGGCGGCGCGGTCCAGGGTGCGGCCGATGGAGTCGACTAGATGAAGATATGTCGGGTTTGACGTGATATGCGGGTTACCGTGCCCGCATGCAGATGAACACTCCGCCACGGAGCACGATTCGACTGACGCGTCGGGGACGGGCCGCCCTCATCGCGACCGGAGCCGTCGTGGCGGCCACCGCCGTGGCGGTGCCGCTGCTGAGCCTGCAGAGCGGTGACGGCCGGTCCGAGCGTCCCGCCACCCTGGTGATCCCGGAGGGCTGGCGTGCCACCCAGGTCTACGAGGCCGTCGACAAGGCCCTCGATCTGCCCGAGGGGGGCACCGAAAAGTCCCTGGCCAAGGCCCGGTTGACCCTCCCGGCGGACGCCGAGGGCAACCCCGAGGGCTATCTCTTCCCGGCGACGTACCCGCTGGGCGAGAAGGCCACCCCCGAGGATCTGCTGACGGCCATGGTGGAGACCGCGAACAGGAGGTTCGGCATCGGCCAGGTCACCGCCGGGGCCCAGCGCAACGCGATGAACGTCTATCAGGCCGTCACCATCGCGAGCATCGTCCAGGCCGAGGCAGCCACCAAGGAGGACATGGGCCGGGTGGCCCGGGTCGTCCTCAACCGGCTGGAGCGCGGTATGCCGCTGCAGATGGACTCCACGCTCAACTACGCCCTGAACCGCTCCACGCTGGACACCAGCGTCGCCGACACGAAGATCAAGAGCCCCTACAACTCGTACCAGCGCATGGGGCTGCCGCCCACCCCGATCTCCAACCCGGGTGAGGAGGCGATGCGCGCCGCGGTCAATCCGGCCCCGGGCGGCTGGCTGTACTTCGTCACGGTCAAGCCCGGTGACACCCGCTTCACGGCGGACTACGAGGAACACCTGCGCAACGTCGCCGAGTTCAACCAGAGCAGGAAGGGCCGGCCGTCGTCGACGGCGTCGAAGACCAGGTCTCCGGGGTCACCAACGGCGTCGGCGTCTCCAGCGGCATCGGTTTCTCCCACGAGTCAGGCGTCCCCGACGCCGGCTTCTCGCGCGACGTCGTCGTCTCGCACGACGCCGGACTCACCCGCGAGATCGGCTTCTCCCACGACGCGGGCTTCATCGACGCCCGCTTCTCCCGCGGCGCCCACGTCTCCGGCGACGCCCGCGACTCCGGCCTCCCCCGCACAGGTCACCGGCTGAGAACCGAGACCCCGGCCCATGGGTTCGGGCGGGGCAGGCACGATCGGCCTACTGGTCTGGCCGGAACCCTCGGTGGCCCACTGGTCTGGCCGCAAGCCCCGGTCGGCGCACTGGCCCGGGACGGAGGGAGCGCCCGGAGTACGGGATTCACGCGGCGACGGTCGGCCGCTGCTCCGCCAGCAGGCGCCGGATGTCCCGTACCGCCGCGCGGCCGGCGCGGTTGGCGCCGATCGTACTCGCGGACGGGCCGTAGCCGACCAGATGGACTCGGGGGTCGGCGACCGCGCGGGTGCCCTCGATGCGGATGCCGCCGCCCGCCTCGCGCAGCCGCAGCGGGGCGAGATGCTCGATGGCCGCCCGGAACCCGGTCGCCCAGAGAATGACATCGGCGTCCACCCGCCGCCCGTCGTCCCACTCCACCCCGTCGGGTGTGATCCGGTCGAACATCGGCAGCCGGTCCAGTACGCCGTCGGCGATGCCCCGCCGGATCGCGTCGTTGAGCGGCAGCCCCGTCACCGACACCACACTCTTCGGCGGCAGCCCCTGCCGTACCCGTTCCTCCACGAGGGCGACGGCCGCCCGCCCGGCACCCTCGTCGAAGGGCCCCTCGCGAAACACCGGCGGACGCCTGGTCACCCAGGTCGTCTCGGCGGCGTACGGGGCGATCTCCAGCAGATGCTGTGTCCCCGACGCGCCCCCGCCCACCACGATCACCCGCAGCCCCGCGAACGCCTCCGGCCCCGGGTACCGCGCGGTGTGCAACTGCCGCCCCCGGAAGGTCTCCTGGCCCGGGTAGCGCGGCCAGAACGGCCGGCCCCAGGTGCCCGTCGCGTTGATCAGCGCCCGAGTGGACCATGTACCGTCGTCCGCCGTCTCGACGAGGAGGCGCCCGCCCTCCCCCTCCCTGACGGCCCGGACGGCGACCGGTCGCCGCACCCGCAGGTCGAAGGTGTGTTCGTAGGCGGTGAAGTACTCCGTGATGACCTCGGAAGACGGGCGGGCCGGGTCGGCGCCTGTCAGCTCCATGCCGGGCAGGGCGTGCATCCCGTGCACCTTGCCGTAGGTGAGCGACGGCCAGCGGAACTGCCAGGCGCCGCCCGGACCGGGGGAGCGGTCCAGCACCACGAAGTCGCGCTCCGGCCCGAAACCGGAACGCCGCAGGTGAAAAGCGCCGGCCAGACCAGCCTGACCGGCGCCTATGACGACCACCTCGACCTCACGTGTGTTGTTCACGGTTCTACTAACAGGGGGGAGGGCCTGGATCTTCCCGCGTCACTTCACGGATGTCGTCGACGGCGGGAGGTCGCCGTTGAAACGGGTGTCCACGAAGTCGCCGAAGTCCACCTTGTTCGGGATGAGCTTCAGCTCGGTGAAAGCGTCGGCGATCTGCTGCTCGGAGGCGATGAGCGGCTTGTCGACGGCGACCGAGATCCGGCTGGCGTTGGTGCGCTTCACCGAGGCCAGCGCCACGTCGTAGGGCAGTCCGGTGTCCTTCGACCAGACCTTGGCCCACTCCTCCTGGTGGTCGTGGACCCAGGCCGTGGCACGCCGCAGCCGTTCCAGATAGTCCTTGATGGCGGCGGCCTTCTCCTTGTCCTTGAGCGCCGAGGGCGCCGCGACCTGGAAGGTCAGGCCGTTGGTGACCCCGTCGCCGGTCGTCAGGACGCGGCCCTGCTTCGACAGCAGCACCTGCGAGGTGTACGGGTCCCACACCGCCCACGCGTCGACCTTGCCCGCGGTGAACGCGGCCAGCGCGTCGGCCGGTTGCAGATACTTGACGTCGACGTCGTCGAGGCTCAGCCCGGCCGCCTTGAGGGAGGCGACCAGTTGGTAGTTGGCGGAGGAGCCCTGGGCCACGGCGATCGATGCGCCCTTGAGCTGCTCGGGTTTCGTCAGCCTCGAGTCGTTCGGTACGAGGATCGCGTCGCCCTTGGAGGTGCCTTTGAAGGCGGCCACCGCCGTGATCCTGGAGCCCGCGCCCGCCGCGAAGACTGGTGGGGTGTTGCCGACGCCGCCGATGTCGACGGCCTTGGCGTTGACGGCCTCCAGCAGTGGCGGGCCCGAGGTGAACGTCGACCACTTGATCTTGTAGTCGAGGTTGTCGAGTTCTCCGGCGGCCCGCAGGATCGCCTCCGAACCGCCTTTCTGGTCACCGACGTTCAGCGTGAGAGAACCCTTGCCGTCGGTCCCGTCACCACCGATCGAGGTGCTGGCCGACGAGTTGCCGCCGCAGGCGGAGACGAGCAGGGCCAGGGGGAGGAGCAGGGCGGCGGGGACGAGACGTCGTCGCATGGTGCATCCGTTCGGGTCGATTGGAGTGGTTCAGATGTTTCGGCGCATCGGCGCATCGGCGCATCGGCGCATCGGGGCGTCCGTGCGCCGGTGCCGGGTGCTTTGGCTTTCAGGTGTTGCTGATGGGTCAGGCGGCCTCGGTGGCCGTGTCGACGCCCAGGTGTTCGAGGAGACGGCCGCGCAGTTCGGCGAAGCGGGGGTCGGCGATGTCGCGGGGGCGGTCCAGGTCGACCTCGGTCTCGTACGCGATGACCCCGCCGTCCATGACGAGGACGCGGTCGGCGAGCAGTACCGCCTCCTCGACGTCGTGCGTGACGAGCAGTACCGCGCAGCCGCGCCGCTGCCACAACTCGCCCACCAGGCGCTGGGCCTTGATCCGGGTGAGCGCGTCGAGGGCGCCGAACGGCTCGTCGAGGAGCAGCAGATCGGGCTCGCGGACCAACGCCCGGGCCAGCGAGGCGCGTTGTGCCTCACCACCGGAAAGCGTCTTGGGCCAGGCTCCGGCGCGATGGTCCAGGCCCACTTCGGTGAGCGCCTGTTCGGCGAGGGCGCGGTCGGGTTTGCCCGGCAGACCGAGCAGCACATTGCGCCAGACCCTCTTCCAGGGCATCAGCCGCGGTGCCTGGAACGCGACGGCCTTGCGGCGCGGTACCAGCACGGTGCCCTCGATGTCACGGTCGAGCCCGGCGAGGATGCGCAGCAGCGTGGACTTGCCGCAGCCGCTGCGGCCCAGCAAAGCGACGAACTCGCCCGGACGGACGTCGAGTCGGAGGTCGTCGATGACCGCGCGGCCGTCGAAGGAACGGGTGAGGCCCTCGACGTGCACGGCCTGCGCGGCCTTGGGGCTCACCGGCCGGTGCGGCCGCCCGGTCCCGGCGGCCACCGGCCCGTTGGTCTGCGCGGTCTCGGGGCTCACCGGCCCGTGAACGTCGGTCGCCATTGCAGCAGCAGCCTTTCGAGGGAGCGGACGATGAAGTCGGCGAACAGGCCGAGGAAGGCGTAGACGATCAGGCAGACCACGATCACGTCGGTCCGCAGGAAGTCCCTCGCCTGCACCATCAGGAACCCGATGCCGGAGTCGGCGTTGATCTGCTCGGCGAAGACGAGCGCGAGCCAGGCGATGCCGAGCGAGTAGCGCAGACCGGTCAGGGCGCCCGGGAGCGCGCCGGGCAGCACGACATGCCGTACGAGCCCCCGGCGCGAGAGGCCCAGGGACTCCCCGGCCTCGATCAACTGGGCGTCCACGCCGCGGATACCGGCGTAGACATTGAGGTAGAGCGGGAACGTCACACCGAGCGTGATGATGGCGATCTTGGGTGCCTCGCCGATGCCGAACCAGATGATGAACAGCGGGATGAGCCCGACGAAGGGCACGGTCCGCAGCATCTGCACGGGCGCGTCCACCAGGTCCTCGCCGATGCGGAACAGGCCCGAGAGAAGGGCGAGTCCGGTGCCGACGACGGTGCCGAGCGCCAGTCCGGCGGCGACGCGTCGCAGGGACGTTCCCATCGCCGACGGCAGTGAGCCGTCGGCGATCAGATCGCCCGCCACCTGGGCGATACGGCCGGGTGAGGCGAGAACGTCGGAGGTCAACACCCCTGTGCTGCTGAGCAGTTGCCACAGGATGAGCAGCAGGACGGGCCCGGTGGTACGGCGCAGCCAGCGGGGCACCCGGCTGCGGCGGGCCGACGCGGGCACGATGGGCTGGAGGCCGAGGGTGTCGGAGCCGGGGGACGGGCGGTGAGCGTCACCGCCCTCGGTCGCATTCGGTGACGTATCCGAAATATCGGTCGCCGATGGGTCGGGTGGGGCATGGCTGATGCTCATCGGTGCTCCAGGGGAGGAGAGCGGCCGGAGAGGGTGCGGCCGGTGAGGACGTGGGTATGCCACGCGGCCCCGGTGGTCACCTCAGGGCTGCCGCGCCCATGCACGGGCGTACAGGCAGGCGGAACTCAGGTGCGGGGGAAAGCGGGGAGAGGGAGGAGAAGGCGTCAGTGGCCGCGACGACACGCGGCGGAGGCCACTCGCAGCAGGTCGATGTGACCGCGCGAAGTGAGCATGGCTGAACGCAACATGCCGCCGAAACTAGCCAGCTGGTCCGCGCACGGTCAATGGCGTCTCGCGGAGTGGACGCGCCGTATCACCGGGAGGGCTGTCTCACGAGGAGACCGCCGGCTTCCGTCGTGCGCGCCCGAGGGTGCGCGAGGATGGGCGTATGTCCGATGCCTTCACCACCCGCGTCCTCCATGTCGCCTCCGGCTCCCGTGAGCGGGTCGTCGACCTCACCCCCGACTGTGTGGAGTTCCTCCGCGAGGTCGCCGGGGGCCGGGACGGTCTGCTCAATGTGTTCGTCCCGCATGCCACCGCCGGAATCGCGATCATCGAAACGGGCGCCGGCAGCGACGACGACCTCCTCGCCGCGCTCCGTACGCTCCTGCCCGCCGACGACCGCTGGCAGCACCGCCACGGCACCCCCGGCCACGGCCGCGACCACGTCCTCCCCGCCTTCGTCCCACCCCACGCGACGCTCCCGGTCGTCGACGGCACTCTGCGCCTGGGCACTTGGCAGTCGGTCTGCCTCGTGGACACCAACAAGGACAACCCCGACCGCCAGGTACGGCTGAGCTTCCTCGGCTGAAGCGGCCGCCCCCGGCGAGACCGTAGGGGCGAGACCGGCTCCCGCGAACCGGTCGGCCGTCACCGAGCGACGGACGCGGACGCCGAGCCGGTGAAACAGTCCTTCACGCGGTCAGCGCGCGGCGCAGCACTGTGCCGAGTTCGGCGTTCTGCCGCTGGGAGATCTCGGCGGTGATGACGGCCTGTGAGCCGTGGAACGTGCCCGCCCACTGATGGAGTTCCACCGGAACACCGGCTTGGAGCAGCCGCAGCGCGTAGGTGATGTCCTCGTCGCGGTTGGGGCAGAGTTCGGCGGTGGCGATATAGGTGGCCGGCAGCCCGGACAGGTCGTCGGCGCGGGCGGGGGCCGCGTACGGTGTGGCGGGCGCGGAGCCGAGGTAGTGCCCCCAGGCCGCCTCGACCTTGGCGCTGTTCATCCAGGGCGTGTCGGTGAAGTTCCGCCTCGACCAGGTTTCCGCGCGGTCGTCCAGGCCGGGCTGGTTGAGGAGTTGGAAGCAGATCGACGGCCCCCGCTCGTCGCGTGCGCGCAACGCCAGCCCCGCCGCGAGCCCGCCCCCGGCGCTGTGACCGCCGACCGCGATCCGCTCGGCGTCGACACCGAGTTCGGCCGCGTTCTCCGCCACCCAGGTCAGTACGGCGTAGGCGTCGTCCAGGGCGGCCGGGAAACGGTGTTCGGGGGACAGCCGGTAGCCCACCGAGATCACCGTCGCGCCCGAGAGGGCCGCGATCCGTGTGGCCCACGGGTGTTCGGTGTCGAGGTCGCCCATGACGAACCCGCCGCCGTGCAGCCAGATGACGGCACCCTGCGCCCGGTCCGGGCGGTAGATCCGCACCGGCACCTCCGGATCGGCGGGCACCATGCGGTCCTCGACGTCGATGCCGGTGGTGTCCGGCGGCGGCACCGCGGCGGCCAGTTCGGTGAACTTCTTCCGGTCGGCTACGGGGTCGACCAGGTCGGTCCTGGGGAACAGCGGGAGGAACGCTTCGAGTTCGGGATTCATGCCGGCCATCCTCATGCCCCGACACCGCCACGACATCCGCCATCCGTCGGGGAATTCGGCGTTCGCGCGCACCAGTCGGCGCGGGCCGCCCCGACAGCGGCGGGCTTATCCTCCTGGCATGGAGGCACTGGCCCAGCGGCTGTCGCACCTGGACTCCCAGGCGGAGGGCGCCGTACGCGTCGTCATGTTCTACGACACCCTCATGCGCCGACGGGTGGACCTTCCGGCGCTCACCAGGGCCTCGGCGGGCCTCGCCGGGTGCGTGGCCGGCATCCGGGTGCACGGCTCGGGGCGGACGATCCGTTTCTCGCCCGACGGCACGGAGGCATCCGGCCCGCCACCGGCACCGTCCAGCACGGCACCGATCACCCTGGACGAGGAGGAGACCGGCACGGTCTGGCTGGAGCGCGCCGACACCCCCGCCACACTCGACCCGCTGCTCCTCGACCGGCTCGCCCTGGCCGCCGCTGCCGTCCTCGAACGCTACGGTCCCGCCCGCACCACCATGGCCGACCCCGCCCTCATCGAACTGGCCATCGGCTCCGACAGCGACGAGGCGGGCCGGGCACGCGCGTTACGACTCCTCGGTTTCGCCGCCGATCTGCCGGTACGAGCCGTCGCCGTCCGGACCGGGGCGGCACTGGACCGGCTCGACCGGCTCGACCGGCTCGGCTGTCTCATCTGTCCGGCCCGCCCGGTGAAGGCCGCGCGACTCGGCGACGTCGGTGTCGTCCTGGCCACCACCGTGGACGCGTCCCGTTTCCCGGCCGACGTACGCGCGGGCATCGGCGCCGCCACCGACCCCGCCACCTCCTGGCAGCAGGCCCGTACCGCGCTCCGCTTCACCACCGGGCGACGACCGGTCGTCCACCACGAACGGCTCGGCGCCCTCGCCCTGCTCGCCGAGGTGCCGGGTGACACCGCCCGTGCCAACGCCGACGTCGCAGCGATCGACCGTATGGCCGCCACCCCCGAACACCTGGAGACCCTGGACGCCTACTGCGACACCGGCTCCGTCCGCCGTGCCGCCGATCTCCTCCACCTCCACCACAGCAGCGTCGCCCGCCGACTCGAACTGATCGGTACGTGCTTGGACATCGAGCTCACCGAGCCCACGGGGCTGCTCCGAGCGAGGCTCGCCCTGACCGCCTGGCATCTGCTCAACGAGTAGAGGGAGGCCGTTCGGGCCCGATCACCGGGGTGCTGCCCGGTGGCTCGCGTACCCGCTGTCCGGCGCCGACGATGGGGGAGTGGCAGAGCACACGAATCCGGCGCCGACCGGCACCAGCCTGGGCCCAGGCCCAGGCAGCGGCCCAGGCCCAGGCGCCGGCACCGCCAACGGACCCCCTGTCTCCCGTCCCGCGTTCGATGAGCTGTTCGAGTCGTTGTCTGCCTGGGGCCGGTGGGAGTCGGCCGATCGTGGGGCCTGGAACCGCGTGACCCCGGAGCGCGTGGTCCGGGCGATGGGCAGGGTGCGGTCGGGGACGGTCGTGTCGACGGCGTTGCCGTGGAACACCCGGCCCGGGCCCGGCAACCGCAAGCCCGCCCTGCACCACATGACCGACCTCGGTGACGTGGAGCCCCCGGAACCCTCCACCCACAAGGACTTCCTCGCGGTCGACTACCACGGCAAGGGCGTCACCCATCTCGACGCGCTGAGCCATATCGCCTACCGGGGGCAGCTCTTCGACGGCCGGGCGGCGGCCGAGGTCGTGGACGCGGCGGGTGCCCGCTTCGGCGCGGTGTCGGCGCTCGGACCCCTCGTCACGACGGGGGTGCTCCTCGACCTCCCCGAGGTCCTCGGCGTCCCCTGGCTGGAGCCGGGCCGGGCGGTGCACGCCGAGGACGTCGGCGCGGCCGAGAGGCGGCTCGGGGTGGCGATCGGCGAGGGCGACGCGGTGCTGCTGCGCACCGGACACGTCCGCCGGCGCGAGGAACTGGGCGCCTGGGACCCCGACAACGCGAGCGCGGGCTTCCACGTGGACGCCGTACCGCTGCTGGCCGAGCGGGGGATCGCGCTGCTCGGGAGCGACGGCGACAGCGATGTACGGCCCTCTCCCGTGGACGGGGTGCACTCGCCGGTCCATGCCCTGGCGATCACCGCGATGGGGGTTCCGCTGCTGGACAACCTCGATCTGGAGGCCCTCTCCGCCGCGACCGCGGAGGCCGGCCGCTATGCGTTCCTGCTGGTCGTGGCACCTCTGAACGTGCCGGGCGGCACGGGATCACCGGTCAATCCGGTCGCGGTCCTGTGACCGCCCGAGTGAGCTGTCGTCCGGGCTGCCGTCGCGAGTGCCGGGGTGTGCCCGCTGTGACTTCTGACCCCTGACGTCACCATCCGTTACTTGATGTTCGAACAGTGACTCATGACATCAATGCCCGTATCCTCGGCAATGTCAGCTTTTCCTCAAAGCGGATGATTAGGGGCAGGTGAGGTGGAGCGTGGTTCGGTCCGGCAGGGAACCGATACCGACGGGTCTGGCGACACGCGGCACAGGGCCCGTCCTTATCCGTGAACGGTTTCTGCAGGGGGAGCCGGTCGAGGGGGGCGTGCGCGCGTCGATCCTGGACTCCTGGCAGCGTTCCCGGGCGCTGGGTCTGTCACCCGACCAGTCCGACCTGCCGTTCACCGACTCCTTCGAACCGGACGGCCGTATCGTCCGCGCTGCCGTGCCGGTGCTGGACCGGCTGCAGTCCCGCTTCTCCGGCAGCCAGATCAACATCTCCGTCGCCGACGCGAACGGCACCGTCCTGCTGCGCCGCTTCGGCGAGCCGGCGCTGGCCAGAAGCCTCCCGGCGATCCAACGGGTCCCGGGGTTCGTATTCGCGGAGCGGGTCGCCGGGACCAACGGCATCGGCCTGGCCCTGGCGGAGCGGCAACAGATCCGGGTCTATGGCGCCGAGCACTTCGCGGAGCGCTCCCAGGCGAGCGCCTGTGTCGCCCTGCCCGTCCGCGATCCGCTCAGCGGACGGATAGAAGGTGTCCTCTGCTTCGGCTATCCGCGCAGCGCCGAGAACCCGGCGCTCGCCACCGTGATCCGCAGAGCCGCCCAGGCCATGGAGCGCCGACTGCTCGGCCAGAGTTCGGCACGCGAGCGCGCCCTGCTGCGCGCCTATCTGGCCACCGGCGCCGAAGCCGCAGAACCCCACCACACGATCGCCGTGGACGACATCGCCCCCCAGCTGCGCCCCGGCGACCGCGCACTCCTCCAGGAGAAGGCCGCCGAACTCATCTCCGCCGCCCAGCGCGCCGCCGTCGACGTGCGGCTGTCCGACGGGCGGCACGTCACACTGCTGAGCCGTCCCGTGGAGAGCGCCACCGGTGTGGCGGGCGTCGCCGTGGAGGCGGTCCTTCCAGGAGCCGCGCCCGCCGAGGCGCTGACCGGACCGCGAGGAGAGACGCTGACCGGCCCGACAGCAGAGGAGCTGACCAGCCCGACCCGAGAGGGGAAGGGGCTCGCACTCTCGCGCCGGGGGCACGAGCAGTCGCCGCCCACCTCCGTGGAACTGCGGGGCGCCTCCGCCCAGCCGCCCCCCGTCGAGCCGTTCGCCCTCCCCGCCGCCTCCCGTGCCGCGCGCCGGCCCCTCACCCCGCTCGCCGGGCACCGGCCCGTCACCCCGCTCACCGGCCCCGCGCACCCGCTGGACGCCACGCCCGCCCAGAACACGCGAGACGAGGCCGTCGCCGCTTCCGAGGCCGTACGGGACGGGGGCGCGGCGCCGGTTCATGCCGTGCCGGACGGGAACGTCACCCCCATCGACGCCGCCCGACGCAGGAGCGGCGGTCTCGTGATGCTGGGGGAGCCCCACGTGGGGGCGTACGCCCTGGCGGCGCGCCGTCGACTGGAACTGCTCTCCGAGGCCAGCACCCGTATCGGCACCACCCTGGAGGTACGCCGCACCGCCGAGGAACTCGCCGAGACGGCCGTCCCGAGGCTCGCCGACTACGTCACCGTCGACATACCCGAGGCCGTGCTCCGCGGCGAGGAGGCCGCCGACCCCGTCGACGACCTGCGCCGTACCGTGGTCCACGGCATCCGCGACGATCTGCCGTTCACGCCGGCCGGGAAGCGGATCGACTTCGGGCCGACCGCACCCCAGCGGCGCTGTCTGACCGGCGGACAGGCCGTACTGGAACCGGACCTCAAGGCCGCCGCCGGCTGGCTCGCCCAGGACCCCGAGCACACCGAACACCTCCTGGCCCATGTCCACTCGCTGATCGTGGTCCCCCTGGTCGCCCGGGGTGTCGTCCTCGGCATCGCCAGCTTCTACCGCGCCCAGGACCCGGCCCCCTTCGGTGACGACGACCGTCAGCTGGCCCAGGAACTGGCCGCCCGCGCCGCCCTCTGCATCGACAACGCCCGCCGCTACACCCACGAGCGCACGATGGTCCTGGCCCTCCAGCGGCGGCTGCTGCCGCACGGGCTGCCCGACCAGGAGGCCGTCGAGGTCGCCCACCGCTATCTGCCCGCCGAGTCCGACGTGGGCGGCGACTGGTACGACGTCATCCCGCTCTCCGGCGCCCGTATCGGCCTGCTGGTCGGCGATGTCGTCGGCCACGGGATGCTCTCCGCCGCCACCATGGGCCGGCTGCGCACCGCCGCCCGCAGCTTCGCCGAACTCGACTTCCCGCCGGACGAGGTGCTCACCCACCTCGACAACCTCGTGGCCCGCCTCGACCGGGAGGACCCCGGCCACGAGGGCTCCGGCATCATCGGCGCGACCTGCCTCTACGTGATCTACGACCCGGCCTCGCAGAAGTCCGTGATGGCCCGCGCCGGGCATCCCCCGCCCGCTCTGGTCCGCCCCGACGGCACCGTCACCTACCCCGATCTGCCGGCCGGACCCCCGCTGGGCCTCGGCGGGCTGCCGTTCGACGCCGTCGAGATCGACGTCCCCGCGAACAGCCAGCTGGTGCTCTACACCGACGGGCTCATCGAGGACCGGCACCGTGACGTCGACATGGTCCTCGACCAACTGCGCCGCGCCCTCGTCCACCACCCCGAGCGCACCCCCGAGGACACCTGTCAGGCGATCCTCGACACCGTCGCCCCCGCCCACCCGTGCGACGACATCGCCCTGCTCGTCGCCCGCACCCACGCCCTGGACCCCGACCGCGTCGCCACCTGGGAGCTGCCCCCGGACCCGTCCCTCGTCGGCGGCGTCCGCGCCTCGGCCCTGCGGCAGCTCACCGACTGGGGGCTGGACGAGGCCGCGTTCTCCGCCGAACTGATCCTCAGCGAGCTGATCACCAACGCGATCCGCCACGGCGCCGGGCCGATCCGGGTACGGCTGCTGCACCACCGCACCCTGGTCTGCGAGGTCTCCGACGCCAGCAACACCGCCCCGCATCTGCGCCGGGCCGCCAGTACCGACGAGGGCGGCCGCGGACTGTTCCTCGTCGCCCAACTCGCCCAGAGCTGGGGCACGCGCTACCTCCCCGAGGGCAAGGTCATCTGGGCCGAGTGCGGGCTCGACGGCGAGTGAGCGTTCTATCCAAGATGTAGCGATCTGTCAGTTAGTATCCGTTTTCGTGCATGACGCTTCCGACCCGTCCGCGAAGGCGGTGCCGCCCGGCGGGGCGGAACCCCTGGTCCGCGTTCGCGGGCTCGCCAAGCGGTTCGGCGGGACCCGCGCACTGGCCGGGGTCGACCTCGACGTCCACGCGGGCAGCGTCCTCGCCCTCCTCGGACCCAACGGCGCCGGGAAGTCCACGCTCATCAAGGTGCTCGCCGGTGTCCACCACGCCGACGCCGGGCACGTCACGGTGGACGGCCACCCCCTCGGCAGTCACGCCGCCTCCCACGCCATGTCCTTCATCCACCAGGACCTCGGCCTCGTCGAGTGGATGACCGTCGCCGAGAACATGGCCCTGGGCACCGGATATCCACGCCGGGCCGGACTGATCTCCTGGCGCCGCAACCGCGAACGCTGCGCCGAGGCCCTGGAGACCGTCGCCGCCCACCTCGACCCCGACGCGCCGATCGCCCGCCTCGCCCCCGCCGAGCGCTCCCTCGTCGCCATCGCCAGGGCCCTGGCCGCACGCGCGAAGCTCATCGTCCTCGACGAGCCGACCGCACGCCTGCCCGCCGCCGACTGCGCCCGTCTCTTCCGCGTCCTGCACACCCTGCGCGACCGGGGCCACGCGATCCTCTACGTCAGCCACCGCCTCGACGAGGTGTACGAGGTCGCCGACACCTTCGCCGTACTGCGCGACGGCCGCCTCGTCAGCCATGGCCCGCTCGCCGGACACAACCCCGTCCACCTGGTGCGTGACATCGTCGGCGACGAACCGCTCGTCCACCGCCCCGCCCAGGCCCCGGCCACCGGACCACCCGTCCTCACCCTCGACGACGTAGGGACCGCCGGTGCGGGACCGGTGAGCCTGGAGCTGCGCTCCGGGGAGGCCCTGGGGCTCGTGGGGCTCTCCGGCGCCGGGCACATGGAGCTGGGCCGGGCCCTCGCCGGTGCCAAGCCCCTGTACGACGGTCGGGCCCTGCTGGACGGCCGACCATACCGCCCCCACTCGGTCGCCGACGCCGTCCACCTCGGCGTCGGCTTCGTCCCCGGCGACCGGCAGCGCGAGGGCTGCCTCGCCGAACTGACCGTCCGGGAGAACTTCCTGGCCGACCCCCGGGCGGGCGACCGAGCCGAGCGACAACGGTTCGGCCGGGGCGGCCCGCCCAGGCGGCACTGGATCAGCCCGCGCCGCGAACGCGCCCGGGCGGCCGGCCTGATCGAACGGTTCTCGGTACGCCCCCGCGACACCGAGGCCCCCATCGCCACCCTCTCCGGGGGCAACCAGCAGAAGGTGATGATCGGCCGGTGGCTCCGGCAGGGGCTGCGGCTGCTGATCCTGGAGGAGCCGACCGCCAGCGTCGACGTCGGAGCCAAGGCCGCCGTCCACCGGCTGCTCGACGAGGCGCTGGCCGGCGGCCTCGCCGTTCTCCTCGTCTCGACCGACTTCGAGGAGGTCACGGGGGTCTGCCACCGCACCTTGGTGTTCGTCCGAGGCACCGTGACGACCGAGCTGAGCGGCGCGGACCTCACCGTCGCCGCGCTCACCCGCGCCGCCTCCGCCGTACCCCCGCCCGAGACGGGGACGAACCCATGAGCGCGCCCACGACCGGGACCCGCCCATGAACGCCCCCCGGCCCTCCCGCTCCCCGTCCCGATGGCGCCCCCGCCGCACCGACGGGCGGGGCCGTCCGGGCCGGCACCTCCCCGGCACCGAGGGCCCGGGCCGACCGGACAGGGACCCCCTCGGCTCCGACCGGCCGCGCCGTCCGGGCGGGCACCTCATCGGCTCCTACGGTCTGCTCGCCCTCACCGCCCTGCTCTGGCTGATCTTCTCCCTCGCCCTGCCGGACACCTTCCCGACGCTGAACACCGTCGACTCGATCCTGTCCAACCAGTCGATCCCGGCGGTCCTCGCGCTCGCCGCCATGGTCCCCATCGTCACCGGCGCCTTCGACCTCTCGATCGGCTACGCCCTCGGCCTCGCGCACGTCATGGTGATGTACCTGATCGTCACCGCAGGCTGGCCGTGGCCGCTCGCCTGTCTCGCGGTGATCGCCGGCGGCACGGTCGTGGGCGTCCTCAACGGTGTGATCGTCGAGTTCGGCCGGATCGACTCCTTCATCGCCACCCTCGGCACCGGCAGCATGCTCTACGCCGTCACCGGCTGGATCACCGACGGCGGCCGGATCGTCCCCGGACCCCAGGGCCTGCCGCCCGCGTTCACCGACCTCTACGACTCCACCTTCCTCGGCCTCCCGGTCCCCGCCTTCTACGTCCTCGCCCTCGCCGCGATCCTCTGGGTCGTACTGGAACGGCTGCCGCTCGGCCGCTATCTGTACGTCGTCGGCTCCAACCCCCGCGCGGCCGACCTCCTCGGCATCCCGGTCCGCACGTACACCGTGTACGCCTTCGCCGCGTCCGGGCTGATCGTCGGCTTCGCCGGGGTGCTGCTCGCCGCCCAGCAGCAGATCGGCAACCCGAGCGTCGGGCTCGACTATCTGCTGCCCGCCTTCGTCGGTGCCCTCCTCGGCTCCACCGCGATCAGACCGGGCCGTCCCAACGCCCTCGGCACGGTCGTCGCCGTCGCCGTCCTCGCTGTCGGACTCACCGGGCTCGGCCAGTGGGGCGCCGACTTCTGGACGGTCCCGCTGTTCCACGGCGGCACCCTGCTCGTCGCCGTCGGCCTCGCCGGCTATGCCGCCCGCCGCAGACAGCGCGGCGGCACGACGGGCACCACTCCATGAGAGGAGCGACATGAGACGAGGAGCGACATGAGACGAGCGGCCTCGCACGGCAACCGCGCACCCGCCCCCGAGCACAGGGCTGCCCCGGTCCATGGCAACCGCCCATCCGCCTCCGGTGCCCGCGCACGCCGGCTCTGCGCCCTGCTGGTGACGGCCACCTGCGCCCTCATCGGCTGTGAGCGCGGCTCGTCGGACGACCCGGAGGCATCACCCACCGGCCCGAGCGGCTGCCCCTCGGTCCAGGCCCGCGCCCAGGAAGCCGTCACCCGGGCCGAGGAGACCGACGCCGACTGGGACGGACCGACCAGCGGCCCCGAGGCCGTCTCCCGCAGGACCCTCGTCTATGTCGCCCAGACCATGACCAACCCCGGAGTCGCGGGCACCGCGAACGGCGTACGGGAGGCCGCGCGGGTCATCGGCTGGACCGTCCGCGTCATCGACGGCGGAGGCACCCCCGCCGGAATCCAGTCCGCGATGAGCGAGGCCGTGGCCCTGCGGCCCGCGGGCATCGTCATCGGCGGCTTCGACCCCAACTCCACCTCACGGCAGGTCGCCCGCGCCGAGGACGAGGGCATCCCGCTCATCGGCTGGCACGCGGTCGCGGCCCCCGGCCCCAGCGAGCGGCCCCGGCTCTTCACCAACGTCACCACCCGCGTCGAGGACGTGGCCGCGATCAGCGCGCGGTGGATCATCGCCGACTCGGGCGGCCGCGCCGGCGTCGTCCTCATCACCGACGCCTCCATCCCCTTCGCCAAGCACAAGTCCGACCTGATCAGGAAGGAACTGGCCACCTGCCCGGGGGTACGGCTGCTGTCGTACGAGAACATCCCGATCCCGGACGCGAGCAGTCGTACACCGAGGGAGATCTCCTCGCTGCTCTCCCGGTTCGGCGACCGATGGACGCACTCGGTCGCCATCAACGACCTGTACTTCGCCGATGCCGCGCCCGCCTTCCGTGCGGCCGGGGAGGAGGGCGGCGGGCCGCCGTACAACATCGGCGCGGGCGACGGCGACCCCTCCGCGTTCCAGCGCGTCAACAGCCGTCAGTACCAGGCCGCCACCGTGCCCGAGCCGTTGTCGCTCCAGGGCTGGCAGATCGTCGACGAGTTCAACCGCGCCTTCTCCGACCGCCCCGCCAGCGGTTATGTCGCCCCCGTCCACATCAGCACCGCCGACAACAGTGAGGGCGCCACCACCTGGGACCCGTCGGGCTACCGGGAGGCGTACCGGGAGATCTGGGGCCGCGGTTAGCCGGATCGGCCTGGTGTGGCACAGGTGCCGTCGGTGCGGGCGGCCTCGTGGAGGAGGTCGTGGACGAGGGCGGCGAAGGTCAGGACGCTCTTGCGGGCCACGTCGGTGTCGGGGTGGGCGATCCTCAGGTAGGTCCGGTCGCGCAGCCGGTTGACCCAGAGGCGGGGGACAGCGGTACGGCCCATGGCGACCAGGGAGTTGACGTCGTGCTCCGCCCAGTCGGCCGATCCCCGCACGGGCCGGCAGTCCAGATAGGAGACCAGCGGCAGGGCGTCGGCGGTGTCGGCCAGCGCGGGGCCCAGTTCGGGGCGCAGCTCCAGCAGCCGGGCCGGGGTCAGGGCGCTCAGCCGCCGGGCCCGCTCCAGCCCGGTCCGCGCGGCGGTGAGGACCTCGGCGAACGTCCGCCCCCGCGCGGGGAATTCGACGGGCACCGTGTTGACGAACCAGCCGTGGGCGTAGCGCCAGCGCCGTTCGTCGCGGGTGTGGACGAGGGTGAGGGCACGGTAGGTGTCGGGTCCGCCGAGGGCACGGCCGCAGACGGCGAACGCGGCGAGGACCCCGGTGGCGAAGTCCGCGCCGTGCGTGGTGCAGGCGTGGGCGAACGCCGTCGCCTCGGCGGCGTCGAGGAGATCCACCGTCACGGCCGCCGCCGGCAGGGGCGTACGCGGTGCGATGCCCAGGTCGAAGGCGGTCGGGAAGGGGGCCGGGGCGAGGAAGTCGCGCCAGCCGGTGACCTCGGGTGAGGACGCGTCGAGCAGGGCGGAGCGCTCGCGTTCGAGCCGGCAGAAGTCGACGTAGGAACCGGTCTCTGGGAAGCGGGCGGTGGTCCCGGTGAGCGCGGCGGTGTAGCAGGCGCGCAACTCGCCGAAGGTGTAGAGCATGGAGAGCCCGTCGGTGTGGGCGTGGTCGACGGCCAGGACGATCGTGGACGTGGCCCCCCGGCGTATCGCGCAGACGACGAGCGGCGGCCACCCGGTCGGATCGGTGCCCCGGGCGAAGCGGTCGCGCAAGCGGTCCCGTATCTCCTGGCCGGAGTCGTGTGTGCCGAGGGGCAGGGCGTCGAACGCGACCTCCTCCGGAGGCAGGGCGTGACGGTGAATCCGCTCTCCGTCGGATGTGAACCAGGTGAGCAGGGTGGGGTGTCGGCGCAGCCAGGTCGTCAGCGCCCTCGCCATGGCGGCCGTGTCCAGGGGGCCGGGCAGGTCGAAGGAGAGGCCCAGCCAGGTGTCCTGGGGCTCGCCGGGGCGGGTCAGTCGCTGCCGTAGATGGGTCTCCTGGAGATGACCGGGAGGCGCCGGATGCTCGGGGGCCGCGGCGGTGGCGGCCCCGAGCACCCCGTCCGGCACCCGGAACTCGACGAGTTCACCCGGCTCGGGGGCGTACTCGGCCAACGGAATCATTCTCATGATGGAGGTTCCCGATCCACTCGGTGTGCCGCCTTGCGGCACGAAGGAATGCGGCCCTGCCGCACGGTGTGCATTCCCGTGGCGGGCCCGGCATTTTCCTCAGCATGCCACGGGGGATTCTCAAAAAATCATGGGTGTCCTGGGCGGGAAGGTGGATGGCTGATATGTGATCCATGGCCGGGAGGGGTATCCGACGCCATTCACATACAGCGGGGTCACAGTGAATGATCACTGCCTGCACAGATGCGCCTCGGCTGCCCGTCCGACCCATGGAAGTGATCGTTCCGGACTCTCCGCACTCGTCTGACCTGCCTCTGGCCGATATTGACGCTTCAACCATCCGGTTTGCCCGAAGGCTGCCGATGGCTACTTGAAGGTTGACCAATCCCTTATGTAACTTGACCCGCCGGGATCGGGGGTGGCCGAGAAAAGCCTCCGGTCGTATTCATTCGATGGCGGAGATATGAGAGTCGAAAGTTTCGACGTTTGTGTCGTTGGCAGCGGCGCGAGCGGCTCCATCGCGGCGCGGGAATTGGCGTCCCATGGATTGAGTGTTCTCGTTCTGGAAGAAGGGCGGGAGTTAACGGCGGGTGAATCGCTGTCGAGTGTGGAGAGCGCGTGGGAAAGCGCGCTCGTGCCCACCCCCAGCGGCTCGCTCAGTCCGGTCGGACGCCCATGGAGCGC
Organism: Streptomyces sp. NPDC002643; assembly: GCF_053592555.1. Taxonomy (NCBI): domain Bacteria; kingdom Bacillati; phylum Actinomycetota; class Actinomycetes; order Kitasatosporales; family Streptomycetaceae; genus Streptomyces; species Streptomyces sp. NPDC002643. The sequence goes on along the minus strand of NZ_JBSFVY010000041.1, from coordinate 7,662 downwards.
CTCCGGCGTCGGCGGCGGTATGACCCTGTACGCCGGGATCTCCTTCCGATTACGACAGGTGGACTTCGACGCCCGCGCCCATGTGGCCCCCGACGCGCTCGACCCCGCCTGGCCCATCGGCTACGACGACCTGCGCCCGTACTACGACCGCGTCGAACGCGACTTCGGCGTGGCCAGAACCACCGGGGCCGACCCCCTCGAACCGCCCGGCCGCCCGGCCGTCATGCCCGCCCATCCCCCCAGTCGGCAGGGGCAGTTGATCGCCGACGCAGGGCGCCGTGTCGGACTGACACCGTTCCCGACCCCCCTCGCCATCAACTCGGTCCCCTACGCCGGACGCCCGGCCTGCGTCGGATGCGGCCCCTGCAACGAGTACGTCTGCCCCACCGGCGCCCGCGCCGACGCCGTCTCCCTGCTGTTCGACCCGCCCCCGGAGGCCGGCGCCCTGAGTGTGGTGCACGGAGCGAAGGCCGTACGGCTCGTGCTCCGCGACCGGCACCGCGCCGACACGGTCGAGTGGCTGGACCTGAACACCCGCACCCGGCGCACGACCCGCGCCCGCTGTGTCGTCCTCGGCGCCAACGCCGTCCAGTCCGCCGCGCTGCTGCTCCGCTCGGCCCAGCCGGGCGCCCCCGACGGCCTCGGCAACAGCGCGGGAATGGTGGGCCGGGGGCTGTCCTTCAAGGTCAGCGGCTATGTCTCCGGCACCGCGACGGCCGACGACCCGCCCACCGCCGGCGACACCCCCGCGCCCCCGGCGGTCACCACGGGCGTCGCCCATGGCGGGCCCCAGGGCGGCCCCCATGGCGGCCCCTTCTCCACCGTGGCCTTCAGCGACCACTACCTCGACCCCGACGCCCCGTCCGGACTCGGCGGCCTCCTCTACGAGGCGAGCGGCCCCGACCGGGGCGTCCGCGACGGCCGTATCCCGCTGCGGGTCCACTTCCTGGCCGCCGACCAGCCCATGCGGGACAACCGGGTGCGGCTCGCCCGGGCGTCCGGGCCGCACAACCTGCCCCGGATCGTCCTGGAGTACGCCACGCACCCCCTCGACAAACGCCGCCTCGGCTATCTCTCCCGGCGGGCCTCGGAACTGCTGGCCAAGGCCGGCGTCGACGACATCGTGTACGAGGACTCCGACTACCAGTGGGGCAGCCGGCATCTGCACGGCGGCTGCCGGGCCGGTACCGATCCCGCCCACTCCGTCGTCGACCCCTGGGGCCGGGTGCACGACCTCGACAATGTGTATGTCGTGGACGGCGGCTACTTCCCCTACTCCGGCGGGGTCAACCCGACCCTGACCATCCAGGCCAACGCCCTGCGCATCGCCCAGCGGATCGCCGCCGAGCTGATCCCTGGTGTGCGCCGCTTTTGAAGAAACGTTTCACCAGAGTGTTCCGCAGGCCGTCGCGGGGCTTCCCGTCCGTACGGCCCCACCCTTCCCTCCCCCTGTCAGGAGCCCCCATGCCCACCAGCCTGCCCGCCTCCGGCACGGCCGCCCACGTCGACTGTCTCGATCGGGCGCGGCGCTTCACCGCCTCGGAGACCTGGGACCTCGACCGTCGTTTCCCGCTGGTGCTGGACCGCGCGTCCGGTGCCGAGGTGTGGGACGCGGGCGGTGCCCGGTACGTGGACTTCACCTCGTGCAGCGGAGCCGCCCCGCTGGGCGTGGGACACGGGCCCGTACTGGAGCAGGTCTTCGGGGAACTGCTCCGCAACGGTGGTGTGCTGCCCGGCCCGCTGTCCGTGCGCCGGGTCGAACTCGCGGAGCGGCTCGCCGAGTTGTTCCCGGTCGCGGAGCGTTCCGTGTTCTTCCGTACCGGTTCCTGCGCGACCACCGCCGCCGTGCGGCTGGCGCGGGTGCACACCGGGGCCCGTACCGTGCTGACCAGCGGCTACCACGGCTGGCACGACTGGCATCTGCAGGACCGGGCGCCCATGGGGCTGCCCGGCAGGGACGCCCAGACCATCGACTTCCGCTATGACCTCGACCTGCTGGACGAGTTGGCCGTGGCGCACGGTCCGGTCGCCGCCGTGATCGTCACCCCGGAGGTCAACTTCTTCCCGGACGCGTACGCGCGTGCGCTGGAGACGGCCGTGCGCAGACATGGCGCGCTGCTGATCGTGGACGAGGTGATGACCGGTTTCCGGTATGCCACCGGCGGCTATCACGCGGCCGTCGGTATCTCGCCCGACCTCATCACCCTGAGCAAGGGGCTCGCCAACGGTATGGCGCTGTCGGCGGTGTCCGGGCGGGCCGAGGTGATGGGCGCGGTCGAGCACACCTATCTCGGCAACACCTACCAGCGCGAGTCCACGCCGTTCGCCGCCGCCCTCGCCACCCTGGACGCGCTGCGGGACGGCACCGCGCTGGACCGGATGCACGAGGTGGGCGAGCGGCTGATCCAGGGGCTCAACTCGGTGTTCGAGCGGCACTCCACGGCGGCCTGGGCCTTCTCCCACCCCACCATGTTCGACGTGGTCTTCGAGGACTCCCGGCTGGGCCACGCCTTCTTCCAGCAGATGTGGAGCCGGGGGTACTTGATGCAGTACGGCGGCCGTTTCATGCCGTCGGCCGCCACCCGGGACGAGGACGTGGAGGCGGCCGTGGCGACGGCGGACGCGGCGCTGACGGCGGCCCAGGAGGAGATGGGGGGCCGCGACGGGAAGGCGGGCCACGGCGGGAAGGCGGTTCGCCACGGGAAGGCGGGCCGCGACGAGTTGGCCGGGCGTGAGGAGACCGCCGGGTGCGAGGAGGTGTCCGGGCGCGCGGCGGCCGACGAGCAGACCGCCGCCGTCGCCTGGCCCGGGCGGCGCGGTGATCTCTTCGCGGCGGCGTTCAAGTTCGCCGAGGAGCGGTTCGTGGCCACGCCCGGCTCCGTGGCGGAGTGGTTCGCGGCGGACCCGCGCCCCTGACCCGAGCCCCTTCTTCCCCCTTTTTTCGTACCGCACGTTTCCAGGAGAACCATGTCCCCGCTCCGCCCCGTTCCCGAGGCGCTGTCCGCCACCCCTCCCTTCGCCTCCGATCCCGTGCTGCTCGGCGGTGAGAACCGCTCCGGCACCACACTGCTCAGCGTGGTGCTGGACTCGCACCCCGATCTCGTCGTCGGACCGGAGATCGACTTCACCGAGCCGATCGACCTCGGGCCGCACATCCTGGACGTCTGCGCGCTGATGGACCGCGACGATCCCCGGGTCTCCGGCCGCACCAAGGAGACGATCCACCCGGACTGGTACGACGGTATGCACTTCGTGGTGCAGTGCGAGCGCTTCGGGCTCACCCGCGACGACCTTCGCGCCCTGGTGACCGCTCGGCTCGCCGACCGGGGCACCGATCTGTCCGCCCTCGCCGACCGCTGCCGGCTCATCGACGACATCGGCCGACTGCGGTGCGTACGCGCGGGCGCCGCCCGCTGGGGGCTCAAACTCCAGCGGAGGATTCAGGACATCGCCACCTACGCCGAGATCTGGCCGAGGGCGCACTTCATCCATATCGTCCGCGACGGCCGCGATCTGGCCGCCTCGCACCTGAGAACCGTGCCCGACTGGGGCTATCGCACGGTCGCCGAAGCCGCGCACGGCTGGCTGGACGTCGTCACCCGGCCCCGGCGGACGGCACCCGAGGGCCGCTATCTGGAGGTGCGCTACGAGGACCTGGTCACCCGCCCCCGGGACACCGCCGGGCGGATGCTGTACCACCTGGGGCTGCCCTGGGACGAGGCCGTACTGCGGCACGCGGAGCACGAGCACGCCCTGTTCGACAAACCCTGGTTCCACCCGGCGGCGGAGGCGGCGGGCAAACCGGTGCACAGCGGGCGCACCGGCCGCTATCTGAAGGACCTCACGGCCGGGGAGATCGAGGAGTTCGAGCGGATCGCCGGGAGCGAACTGCGGCGGCTGGGCTACGCGTTGTCGACGAACGGGCTCGGGAGCGCCGGGTGACGGCACAGGTGGGGGAACGGGCGGTGAGCCGACGGCTGCCCCGAGGGTTCCACCTGCTGCTGACCGGACAGACGGTCTCCCTCATCGGCTCCCAGGTGACCCTCCTCGCCCTCCCGCTCACCGCGATCGAGCTGCTGGACGCGGGCCCCTTCGAGACGGGGGTGCTGCTCGCCTGCGGACGGGCCCCGTATCTGCTGCTGGGCCCGCTCGCCGGGGTCCTCGTCGACCGGCTGTCGCACCGGGCCCTGCTGATCGGCGCCAACCTCACCATGGCCCTGACCCTGGCCACGGTCCCGGTGACGGCACTGGCCTGGCGGGTCGGCATGGCCCAGCTCTACACCGTCGCCATCGTGGTGGGGGCGGCGACCGTGCTCGCCGATGTGGCCTATCTGGCCTGTGTGCCGACGGTCGTGGGGCGCACCCGGCTCGTACAGGCGCAGAGCAGGCTGGAGTTGGGCCAGTCGCTCGCACTGGGCCTCGGACCGCCGCTGGCGGGCTGGCTGATCGCGACCTTCTCCGCGCCGACCGCGATTCTCGCGGACACGATGTCGTTCCTGCTGGCCACGGCGCTGCTGCCGTATGCGGTGACGCGGTCGGCCGTCCGCGCCCTGCCGGAAGGGGCCTCCGCTGCCCGACCCCGTGGCGGGCTCGTCGGGAGTGTCGTCGCGGAGGCGGCCGAGGGCGCCCGGTTCGTGCTGCACACGGCCCGGCTGCGCGCGGTCACCCTGGCCACCGCCACGCTGATGTTCTGCTTCAACGCCTACTCCGCCGTCTTCCTGCTGTATCTCACCCGCGATCTCGGGTTCTCCGCCGGTGAGATCGGGCTGGTCTCGGGGGTCGCCGCCATCGGCAGTGTCGTCGGTACGCTGCTCGCCCGTCCGGTGGCCCAAGTCCTCGGTCTGGGACGGGTGTTGGTCGTCTCCTTGGTGGTCAGCGCCGTCGGGGCGGTGATCGCTCCCGTGTTCGCGGTGTCCGGGGCGCAGGCGTTCGCGGCGGTCGGGCTGTCGCAGTTCGTGCTGTGGACCGGGCAGCAGATCTTCAACGTCCACCAGGTGCCGATCCGTTACACCCTGGCCCCGCCCGAACTGCACGGCCGGGTCAACGCCAGCATCCGCACGGTCGTCTGGAGCCTCGCCCCGCTGGGCGCCTTCCTCGGCGGTATCGCCGGCACCTGGTTCGGCACCCGCACCACGCTGCTGCTGACCGGGGCCTCGGGCGCCCTGGCCGCCGCGTGGATTCTGCGGTCCCCGCTGCGGACGGTACGGACACCGCAGTTGGCGGAGGCCGGCGGCGACCACCGGTGATCAGCCGAGCGCCCGGCGTTCTGCCCGGATTCCCGCAGCCACCCCTTGCCGTTCTCGTACAGAAGGCTGGTCTCATCGTGAAGTTCACCGACATCCCGTCGCTGGAGATGTCTCCGGGGCGACTGACCGTCTGGCGGGTCGGTACCCCTCCTGCGGCCACCTGGCGGGCCGACCCCCGGCCCGCCTCGCATGTCCAGGAGGCGCACCTCGCTTACGCGCTGGCCTCGGCCGGTGACCGGCCGCCGCCGTCATGGCTGGGGATCGCCTTCGATCTGCCCGCCGATCTCGACGCCGACGCCTTCGCGGTGGCCCTCCGCGAGTGGACGGACCGCCACGAGAATCTCCGCAGCCGGCTCATCTCCTGCCCGAGCTCGACCCCGGCGCGACTGCGCCGGGAGACCCTGCCGACCGGGGTGGTGACGGTCCGCCCCATGGGCATGGGCGAGTTCACCGACGGGGCACGGCTCGCGCGGACCCTGGAGGAGCTGTTCGACCACGAGGCCGGGCCCCTCGGCTGGCCGGGATTCGTCTGCGCCACGGTCGCCCGCCCGGAGGCGACGACCGTCCATCTCGCCGCCGACCACTCCCTGATGGACGGCTACTCCGTCTTCCTGATCCCCCATGAGATCCGCACGCTGTACGCCACCGCGCCCGGCACGGCCCCCGCGCTCGCTCCGGTCCGGAGCTATCTCGACTTCGCGACGGCCGAACGGGCCGCCGCCGACGCGCTGACCGCCGACCACGCCTCCGTCGTCCGCTGGCGGACCTTCCTGGCCGAGTGCGGCGGACGCCTGCCGGAGTTCCCGGTACCGGTCAACGATGTCAGCGGCAGCCCCGGTGCCCAGCCCAGCGGTCACACCCCGCTTCTCGACGCCTCCGCCGCCCGGCACTTCGAACGGGCCTGCCGCGCGGCCGGGGGAGACACCTTCGCCGGAGTCCTCGCCTGTCTGTCGAAGGCCGGTCAGGAGACCACCGGGGAACGGGAGTTCCGCACGACGGCCCCCTTCCACACACGCGCGGAGGGCTGGTGGTCCTCCGTCGGCTGGTACGTCGGGATGGCGCCGGTCGCCTTCGCGCTGCCGGACACCGACGCGTTCGAGGACGCCGTGCGCGCCGCCCGGTCGGGCCTGGAGGAGTTGCGGGAGGTCGCGCGGGTGCCGGTCCCCCGGGTCACCGAGTTGATCGGTGAGCCGCTGCGGGACCCGTTCATGGTGTCGTACATGGATCTCCGGCTCACCCCCGGCTCCCGTGAGTGGGGCGCCGGGCGCACGGTCGCCCTGCGCGGGCGCAGCGACGATCCGGACGAGGTGTGCTTCTGGGTGACGCGCACCCATGAGGGCCTGGCCGTCAGCCACCGCCACCCCGCCACGGGCCCCGCCGGGATCGCCGTACCGCACTATGTGGCCCGCGCCCGGCAGCTGATGACGGCGGTCGTGGAGACCGGCGACTGGCAGGCCGCCGCCGAGGAGGCCCGACTCCCGCGCTGACCCGTCGACCGCCGGGCCGGCCCGTACCACGGCCTCTCTGCCCCGCGCGATCGTCGGGCCGACCCGGTACGACTCCCGCGCCGGGCCCGCGCGATCGCCGGGCGCACCCCCTGCGACTCCTGGACCGGAGGCGTTCGGGGGCCGGTCAGTCGAGGCTCGGTAGCGGGTGGTGGGCGATCGTGTGGGCCTCTTCCTCCGGGAGGCCCAGCATGCGCAGGACCATCTCGGCGAGGTTCGAGGCGGCCTCGTCGCCGTCGAGGTCGGGGCGGGCGAAACGGAGTTCGACCAGGGCGAGGAGGGTGCCGCCGAGCGCGGAGAGGGCGACCGTGGGGTCGGTGACGGTGAAGCGGCCCGAGTCGACACCGGCCCGCAGGTCGCGCAGGGCGCGCGGGGCGAGGCCCGTGTCGGAGTGGATGTGGCCGAGGCCCCGCAGCCGCAGCACCTGCATCAGCTCGGGGTGGGAGGCGGCCATGCGCGCGCTGAGCCGGAAGCCGCCCGCGACCAGCGCCGCCGGGTCGTCGACCTCCGCGAGGGCGGCGTCGAACGCCTGGCCGAACTCCTCCAGGGCGTCCACGACCGCCGCGTCGAACAGCTCGGTCTTCGACTCGAAGTGGTTGTAGAAGGAGCCGAAGCCGACGTCCGCGCGCTCGGCGATCATCTGGATGCTCGCGCTGGTGTCCCCGGTCTCGGCGAGGATCTTCCGGGCCGCGCGGACGAGCGCCTGACGGGTCTCGGCGCGACGTCGCTCGAAGCGGTTCCGGGGCGGTGCTGGGGTCGGCATGGCGGTGAGTGTAACAACCCGGGGTTGGGGCATTGCAGTACTGATGATTTCATCAACACGCTAGGGGCTCGGCGGCCCCCGACCCCGGCCGTCCACGACGCGGACGCACCCGGCGGCGAGCCAGGCCGTTGCCGTGCTAGCCGCCGCC
>NZ_JBSFVY010000040.1:0-76411 GCF_053592555.1 Streptomyces sp. NPDC002643 | reverse complement strand
CTGCTCGGGGGTTGGATGGCGTGAACTTTGCTGAGCCGGCTGTACGCGACGGACATATGACACACCGGCCCGGCCCCTTCCGTCCGTACGCGGCTTCCCCGCCGTCGTGGTGGGGGACGTGTTTTGCTGCCCCGCCGTCGTGGTGGGGGACGTGTTTTGCTGCCCCGCCGTCGTGGTGGGGGTGGGCTGCGGCAGGTTTACGGCAGGTCGTACGGGGTTGTCAGGTTCCAGGCCTCGTGCATCGCGTTGGTGAAGGCGGCTGCGATCTTGTGTTCGCCGGAGGCGTTGGGGTGGGTGCCGTCGTAGGTGTCTAGGTGGATGTCGTACGACGGGGGTGGGGATGCCAGGAGGAGGGGGGAGCGGGGTTCGTCGAGGTCGGCGATGGTTTTGGCGAGCAGTTCGTTGAAGCGGGCGACCTCGGTGGCGAAGGGGGCGTCGGCGGTGGCGCGGATGTTGGGGATGACGGGGAGGACGGCCATGCGGAGGCGGGGGGAGGCTGTTCGGGCCGCCGTGATGAAGGCGCGGGCGTTCTCGGCGGTCTGCTCGGCGTTCGTGTAGAAGCCCAGGTCGATGAGGCCGAGGGAGATCAGGAGGACGTCGGGGCGGTGGGCGCGGACGGCGTCGGAGATCAGCGGGGCCATGTGCAGCCAGCCCTCGCCCCAGCCGGCCAGATGGGCGCGCGGGAAACGGGGGTCGGAGTCGGCGTACTCGTAGGACGTGGGGGCGTTCGTCGCCTTGTCGTAGAGGGTCTCGCGCGGGCCGACGATCTTGAAGGGGCCGTTGTGGGTTTCGAGCAGGTGTTGCCAGAAGCGGTGGCGCCATGTGTGTTCGCCCGCGCTGCCGATCGTCATGGAGTCGCCTACGGGCATGAACCTGAGCATTGGCACATCATGAACGATCCTTACCGGTGGGTAAGGGGGAGTCGGGTGGGACGGGTTGTGAGCATCGCCACGTGGGGGTGGGGTGGGGGTTGGGGGCGGGCATCGCGTGAGGGGACCACGGTGTACGGACGCCCGATGGCGTCGCGCTCCGGCCGGGTTGTGCGTCGTCGCGACGGTCGGGGCCGTTGGGGGCTGGCCCCCCAGGGCTGGCCCAGGGGGAGCCCTGGGGCTTCAGGGGCTGGGGACTGGTGGCTCGGGGGGAGGTTGTGGGGCTTCGCCGCGCGTTCGTGCCTCATGCAGAGCCTCGCGCAGCGACGCCGCCTCGGCGCACTCCTCGCCAATGCTGATCCGGCATCCGCTCTTGCACTTGCGCACATGGGTGGCCCAGGCGATGAACTCCCGTTCGTCCACGGCGTGCGGCGCCTGGCCGCGGCGGTCACTCATGGCCCCTCCCCGCCCCCACCAAGTCGACTAGCAGGTACGTCCGTACGGGGTCCGGGTCCGGGACCGCGTTCCCCCACTGCTTCCAGTCAGGTGGCTCGGCCACTCCTTCCGAGTCCGCCGCCCCTCGCTGCCAGCACGCTTCCACTGGCAGGAGCGGTAGCCCCCGGCCACTCCACCGCAACCGCTCGGCCCGCCTGGCCCAGCGCGCCCAGCGGGCCTTGTGGGGATTCGGGCGCCATGGGCGGGGCGGTTCTGGGGCGGCTCTCGGGATGGTGATGTGGAGGGTGGTCGGGGTGGTCGGGGTGGTCGGGGTGGTCGTATCGAACGTCGTTACGGTTTTGCTTGCGGCCGGGACGGATTCGATTCGGGCACCTTCCCATCTACTTCTCGAAACAGCCAGAACGCCGAGCAGCCAACCGATAGGGTTCCGCATGTCGATGGCTCCTTCCTTCGCTGTTGACACTCCGCCCCGTAGTGGCCCGCTATGCCACTGCGGGGCAACTCTGTTTCATCGGCTGCCGTTTGCTTGGGTGTCGAATTCCTTCTCGGCCCACACCGTTTTGCCAACGCCCTCTGGTCTTACGCCCCACTTGTCGGAGAGGAAGTCGACGAGCAGGAGCCCCCGGCCCCCGTCGGTGTCGCTGCCGCTCGCCGCTCGCAGCACCGGCATCCGGTCGCTCTGGGTGTCCCGCACTTCAACGCGGTACACGTTGCCGGCTCTTTCGATGGACATGCCGATCTGCCGCCCCGAAGTACCGGGTACACGGCCGTGGGTGACGGCATTCGTCATCAACTCGCTGACGACAAGCATGACGTCGCTTGCGAATTCCCCGCCGCTATCGATACCGCAGGAAGCGAGGAAGGCGAGGCTGTCCGAACGGGCGCGGGCTACCGAACGGTTGGTGGTGGGATACTGGCGGTGCGTGATCGCTTCGGGCACGACAAACAACCCCCTTGGAGCACAGCAGAGTAGAGCGGTGCACGCCCTGACTGCGGGCGCTCCGACATTTGTAAGCTTGCATACGCCTCGGGAACTTGCAAGCTAACAAACGAGGTTCCACTGTTTCGGGTGTCCCGGGCGGTCCGCCCGTGACGCGGCATGTACGCCAACACCCCAGGCCAAGGGAGAGAGGTTCACCGATGGGTGCGCGCAGGATTGACCAGCCAACAGCCCGTCAAGTACGGCTTGGTTCCATCCTGCGCAAGCTGCGCGAGGACGGCGGCCATGGCACACAGGATGCTGCGGCGCGAGCGCTCGGCTGGGTGCCCGCCAAGCTGAACCGCATCGAAACCGGGCGGGTTGGAGTCAGCGAGCGCGATCTGACAACGCTGTTCGCGTTGTACGGAGTCGAGGACGAGACCATGCGGGACTACATCCTCGATCTGCGCGCACGCGGCAACGTGCGTGGCTGGGACAGTGACATTCGTAGCGTGGTGAGCGCCGTGTATGCCGATTACATCGGATACGAGAGCGACGCTGTCGAGGTGTTCAACGCTGAAACGAGCCTGATTCCAGGGTTGTTGCAGACCCATGCGTATGCGGCTGCGGTCATGGACCTGCACTTGCCGGACACCGGTGAAAAGGAGAGGCGCGACCGGCTGGCCATCCGAGACAAGCGTCGGGAGGTGTTTGAGCGCCCAAACCCCCTGATCTTCTGGGGTGTTGTATCGGAATCTGCGTTCCGGCACGTCATGGGAGGGCCGGACGTCATGATCGAACAGCTCGAACATTTGCTTGAGCTACCCAAGCGATACCCCAATGTCGTAAACCTCTACGTCATGCCTGAACAGTCGCCTTGGCATGCTGTCGTATTCGGAAGTTTCGTTATCCTCTCGTTTCGGAAGCGCTGGGAACCCGACATTGTTTACACCGATGGCCTGACATCGAATCGGTTCTTGGAGAAAGAGGACGAGGTATCGGCGTACAGTAGACTGTTCCGGCGCCTACTGGGCGACGGTACTTATACGGGACCGAAATCGCTAGAAGTTATTGAGAAACACCTCAACGAATACCGCAGGGGGTAGGAAATGTCTACTCATGTAATTCATGATGCGTCCGCACTGGGTGCGGAGTGGCAGAAATCTTCGGCTTCGTCGGGTGACGGCAACTGCGTCGAATTCGCCCCCCACGACAACGGCATAGCCATCCGCCACAGCAAGGCCCCCGACGGCCCCGCCCTCCTCTTCACCCACTCCGAGATCGCCGCCATGCTCGCGGGCGCCAAGGCCGGCGAATTCGATCACCTCACCCAGGGCTGACGTCCGCGCGGACCAGCAGTGTGCCGATGTGGCCCGGTGCCGGGGCGGCGAGTACGCGGGCCTCGGGCGACGCGAACCCGGCCCGGGTCAGCAGGCGTTCCCAGACGGCGGGGCGGTAGCTGTAGCGGTAGGTGAACATCGCCTTGCCCGCGAAGCCGCCCTTGTACATGCCTTGGGGGCCGTACGCGCCGGGGATGGCCGGTGGCTGGGAGAACACGAAGACGCCGCCCGGGTTGAGCCTTGCCCGTACGAGCGGGAAGAGGCGGCCCGGGTCGGTGAACCAGGCCGCCCCGAAGACGGAGTAGATGGCGTCGTAAGTGTCCTCGCAGGCGGCCAGCCACTCCAGGACCTCCCCGCACGCGAAGACCGCGCCGGTGTCCGCCCACCGCTCACTGACCTTCTTCACCATGACCGGAGAGAGGTCGACACCGTGCGCGGTGATGCCCCGCCGGGCGAGGTACGCGAGGGCGCGACCGGTACCGCAGCCGATCTCCAGCACGCTGCGCGGCGCGCCGAGCAGTTCGGGACCCGGCCCGTGCCCGGCGTACTGCGTCCAGCAGAACACCGGCTCCGCGTCGTCCTTGAACGCGGACTCGGCGTAGGCATCCCACAGTTCGGTCTCGGCGGGGATGTCGTGGGGTGCGGGCACGGTGCGTGTTCCTGTTCGTGGGGAGGGGGCTGCCCCTGACCGGAGCGAGGATCGGGGCCAGGGGCAGCGTAGGTCGGTCGATGTCCGTTCAGTGGCTGTCGGGGACCTTGTTGTCGCACGGTGAGCAGTCCGTGCCGTCAACGGCCCACAGTTCCTCGTCGACATCGAAACCGATGGACTTCAGGAAGTCCGCGGTGCGCAGGCACAGGCCGTCGCGGCGGCGCTCGACGAAGGGGGCGTGGTGCTTGTAGCGGCCCCCGTTGTAGACGTCGCAAAGTGCCCACCAGACGGGGGTGTCGAGGATGAGCTGATGGACACCGATGTCGACGAGCTTGCCGACACCGAGGTGCACTTCGGGGTGCTCCATGCAGCCGATGGTGTACATGACGGCGTTGCCGAGGATGCGTTCGGTCATGTCCCGGACCATGGTGTGGTCGCGCAGCAGCAGGGCGATCTCGCGGTCCCACAGGCTCATGCCGTTGTCGAGGACGTTGACGGTCAGGTGACTGATGCGCGGCTGTACGGCGTTGAGGAGTTCCTTCGGATCACGAGTGCGGGTGTGGGAGGGGGTGTCGAGCAGGACGGTCATGGACGATTCCTTTCACGGAGGTGTCGTGCCGTTCTGGGAACCCGGCGAGCTACGAACAGGACCGTAGAACCCCAGGGTTGACACTCTCTACGCGATGTTCTCGAATGTTCTCGCCGTCTGGCTGAATGTTCTTACGTGGTCTCAAATGGAGGGGCGCACCCTGTAGGACGGGGCAGCGGAGCTGGAGATGCTGGAGAAGGTCAAAGGCCCCCGACGTCGAAGGAGACAACCGTGACGCGACGACTGCGCTTCAACGGCACGGACAGTAAGAACGGAAGCTGCCCGGCCGTGCACGAAGACCTCGACACAGGGGAGATCGTCGTCCAGGGCACACCGCTCACCGATCCCCAGGACCTCTCCCAGCTGGCACACTTCGGCGCCGGGGACTCAGCGGTGGTCGTACCGCGCGAGTTACTCGTCAATCACGGTCCCAAGGCGGCCGCTCGGGTGCCCAAGACGATCAGCACGGATGAGTTTCGGCAGCTCTTCGAAACCTTCGAGCACACGGCATGGCACCTTGAGACACGGAAGGGCTACGCGTCGGACCGGGAGGACCCCGCATACGCGGTGTTCGTCGAGACCAGCGAGACCACGTGGGACCTCGACAGTGACTGGGCCACGAACATCCGCCGCCAGACGTCGTCGGGCAAGTACGTCGGTCGTGTTCGCATCGTCGACGATCCGCCGACCACCGGACAATTGTTCCTCCTCGACTACGCCAAGTGCAATGCGGCCACGGGCGAGGACGTACGCAGCCTGTGGCGGCAGCAGGCGGAGGAACTACGCCTGCCCAACGAGGATTTCTGGATCTTCGACAGCCGTCTCGTCGCTCTGCTCGTCTTCGACGACACCGACACCCTGCTCACTGTCGAAGTGATCACGGAACCCGCGGACGTACTGCGGTACTGCCAGGTACGTGACGCGGCGACGCATCGCGCCATTCCGTACGAGCTGTTCGCGGCGCAGTTGGCCACAAACGGCTGAACAACCAGTGAGTGGAACCGGTGAGTACAGACTTTCAGCAGGCGCGGGAGGCCCTTGGAGTACGGCTCAGGGAACTTCGGCTCTCGGCCCCTGAAGGCCGACTCACCGGTCCGCGGCTCGCTCAACGGCTCGGCTGGCCCCACTCCAAGATCTACAAGCTGGAGAACGGCCGACAGACCGCGACGACCGAGGACCTGCGAGCCTGGGCGGCAGGTGTCGATCAGCCCGACGCCTTTGACGAGTTGGACGCCCGTCTCAAGGGCTTCGAGTCCCACATCCGCTCCTGGCGCCGCCAACTGGCCGCAGGACACCGGCCGGTGCAGGACAGCTGGAATGTGGAGGTCACCCGGTCGACGGTCATCCACGCTTGGGAGGAGGCCGTCGTGCCGGGCATGTTGCAGACAGCCGACTACGCGCGGCATATCTTCCTGCGCTACGCGGAGCTTCATCACTCGGCGCCCGACACCGAGGCTGCCGTTCGGGCGCGAATGAGACGCCAGGAATGGCTTTACCGGGCAGGAAGGAAGTTCCACGCGCTCGTCTGGGAGGCCGCGCTTCACGCGCTCGTCTGCCCACCGCCCGTTCTCGCGGGCCAACTTGACCGCTTGGCGGGCACCATCGGGCTGGACACCGTGGAACTCGGGATCATCCCCCTCGGTGTACCGCTCAAGATCCCCGCCGCCAACGGCTTCTGGGTCCTGGACGACAGACTCGTGATCACCGAGGACTGGCACGCGGAACTGTGGTTGGACGACGCGGACAGCGTTGCCGCGTACATGAGGGTCTGGAAGACGCTTCGAGAGTCCGCCGTGTACGGAGCCGACGCCCACCACGTGATCAGTTCCGCGCGGCGCGCGCTGAATCCGCATTGAGGGCGCCCGGCAATCGCACCGGGCGCCCCCCGTGTGTCCTGCTCCCCGGCGAACAGGTCAGCCGGTCGGGAGGCCCAGGCCGTAGTACTTGATGTCGTAATCGTCCACGTACTCGGCTTCGCCGCCGATGGTCAGGCCGGTCGGGTCGGTCACGCCTGCCGCCCTGGCCGTCGCGACGAGCATCTCGGCGAGGGCCTGGCCCTTCGGCTCGCCGGGGCCGCCCGCGTCCACGCGCCAGAGCGGATCGTCGTCGCCCCAGACCGAGGCCGTGTGGGGGTGCTGGGCGACGGTTCCCCAGCCGAGTGCGGCCGGATCGACGCCGTCCGGGGCGAAGCAGCCGATCGACAGCCGGTCGCCGCACGTCACGTCGAACAGGAGCGGCTCGTCCGAGCCGGTGCGTCCGTAGAACGGCATCCCGATGCTGATGCCCAGGGCGGTGGCCTCGGCGGGGAGCGCCCCCAGGAAGGCGCCCAGCGACCGGGTGACGGTCCCCCAGCTGCGGGCGGTCCAGCCGCCGGGAAGGCCGAGGCCCGCGTTGGCCCGGTCACGGTTGCTGCCGAAGAAGCCGCTGATCGAGTCCTCCTCGCCGATGCCCTGACGCCAGAACCAGTTCTCCGCCGGGTCGGTGGGCCGCAGGACCAGCTCCGGTCCCGACGCCCCGGCGCGCAGCTCCAGGGTGTCCGGCCGGCCGCGCCAGCGCACGAACGGGGCGCCCCACAGCGGCCCGCTGTCGTAGAACGGGCCCATGTCGCCGTGCGAACCGATGATGGACGGTTTGCCCAGCGCCGTGGTCAGTTCCTCCCTGGCGGCGCGGAAGGCGGCGGCCTGCGCCGCGGCGTCCGGTGCGGCCGTCGCCAACGGGACCGCGAGTTCCACGTACGACTCGCCGTCGACGTAACGCTCTTCGTACGTGCCGACCGGGCGCAGAGGGGCGTCGCCCGAGGACCGGCCGGTGAGCAGGACGGGACGCTCCGGCGTACCGCTCCAGTCCCAGCCGAGCCCGCCCGCCAAGGCCCTCACCCCGTCCGGCGTCCACCCGCCGGCGTCCGCCGCGAGGAGTCGCCGCGCGAGGTCAGCGGTGGTTTGTTCTTCCGTGGTTCCCCGTTGTTCGTTCACGGGGTCATCGTGCCGCATCACGGGTCGGACCGGTTCCATGGGCGGTGCATGGGCCAATGTGTGGGCCGGGCACCGGCCGCCTTCGGCCGTAACCGTTCCCGGAATTCCCTGCGTTCGGGCGTCACAACGCCTCTGCGAATCGGCCGCCCCTTGCGAATAGGTCGCGTAATCGCTCGCCGGGTACACGACAAAGGGAACGGTCGAATTCTCAGAACCTGTTCAGAATCCGGTCAGGGAAGTGGGGAGATCACGTGGACGGGGCGAGAAAGCGGCGACTGCGACCGTTACGGTGAACTTGCCGATGAGGAAAGGGACTTCGGGCTACAGAAACCCCTCACAGTCCGGAGTCCTTTCCACTTCGGCCTTCCCCCGTAAATAAGGAGTAAGTAAATGAAGAGCATGGCGAGGAAGACTCTCGCGGTGACGGCTCTCGCCGGCGCCCTGGCGCTCGGAGTGAGTGGCGTCGCAGCCGCCGCCAACAAGGGCGACGTGGTGTCGGCCAGCGCCACTCACGCACAGGAAGGCGTGGCGTACGACATCGCGCTGGACACCGCGCGGGGCCAGTGCCCCAAGCCCAACGACATCTCTCTGGTCAGCCGGAGCACCACGCAGCTGGCGAACGGTCAGTGGCGGGCCGACATCAGCGTTCGCTGCAACTGACGGGCGACAGCCGGGCTACTGCAAGGCCTTCGGTGCGCTGAATGAAGGTTGGCTTGGCCGTGCGGCGTATGGTGCACGGCCAAGCCGTAGTGCGTATTCTCGTGCGGTTCTTTCGGCCCCTTCGGTGATTTGCCGTTCGGGCGGGGAATCTTTCGGGCCGGGCTTTTTGTTCGTGGTTACTCGAATAATCGCCAAGCCCTGGGGGCTCGCATGCCCATCCAGGGATTCCGGCCCCAATGCGACCGAGGTGAAGGCGGCGATCACACCGCCGGAGGGGCGCCCGTTGTTCCTTGCGTGGGGCGCACCCGCTGTCCTACTCCTCGGCGAACAACTCCTCGCCGCTCGTCGCGGTCAGCGACCTGTCGAGCCAGGTCCTCAATGCCTCAAGGTCGGTGCACGCGGTCACCCGTTCCCGGACTGAGGCGGACACCTCGATGCCCCGCATACCGAGGATGTGGAGGATGTCCTCGGCGCGGCCCCGCGCCTCACCCTCGGCATGGCCCTGAGCCTTGCCCTCGGCATGGCCCTGCGCCTTGCCCTCGTCGCGGCCCTTGAGCCATGACTCCTCGACGATGGTGTTGCTGCCCGGAAAGTTCGGCCTGTAGGTGGCCATCAGGTGCCTCCAGTACTCACGACCCGGGCCGTCGCCCAGACCGATCTCGACGAATTCCGCCCAGTCCACGGGTTCAGCGCCCGCATTCCCTCCTGCGCCGGCCCTCTGCTCCGCCACAGCCGACGACAGCGCCTCCAGTATCGCAGGCAGCCCCGGGTCCTTGGCGTGCGCGAGGGCGGAGAACACGGCCACCGGAACGTCCTTTGCGGCCTCGTCCGGATCGGTGATCGCGGACAGGTTGCCGGGGCCGATGACCAGGGGGAAAACCAGCATGCTCGTGTGGAAGCCGTGGCAGACACGGATCGGTTCCGCCGCCCAGGACGCGGTCGCTTTGTCCTTGCACACCACCACGAGGAAGGGCGGCAGCCGGTACTTGGCGTACATATAGGCCAGGTAATACGGCCAGCTCCTGTGCTTGTTCGAGTCCGGCTCGCTCTGTGCCTCCACGGCGAGCACGAAGCCACCCTCCTCATCGGCCACGCGCACCCGGAAGAAGCTGTCCACCCGGCGTTCCAGTGGTTTCAGCTCGGTGAAGTCCGTGTCGAGAGGTTCGATGGCGGTGTGCTGCGGAAAGGCGATGCCCGCCCGCGGCAGAAGGCGGGCGAACAGCTCCGGGTCCTCGCGGAAGATCCGATGCATCGCCTCATGCGGTGAACTGACCATGCGACGGAACGTAACTGAGCGGACACGCGGCATGTGAGTGTTCGGAGTGGGCTCAGTCGTACGAGTGAATATGTTGGTGGCGTATGTGACTTGAGGCGCCCGGTGGTCGTCGCACCGGGCGCCCCTTCTCAAGAACTCGGCCTACGTCGCCGTGCAGCTCACGCTCGGCGTGCCTCCGCCCCCGGGTGCCGCCCCGAAGCCGAAGCCGGCCGAACCGCCCGCGGCCACCGTCCCGTTGTGGGCGGCGTTCGCGGCGGTGACCGTGGCTCCGGTCTGGGTGTATGTGGCGTTCCACATGTTCGTCACCTGTTGGGTGCCGGACCAGGTCCAGGTCGCCTGCCAGGAACTGATGGCGGTCGTTCCCGTGTTGGTGATTTTTACGTCGGCGTTGAAGCCGGTGCCCCAGTCGCTGGTGATCGTGTAGGTGGCGGCGCAGGTGGGGGTTCCGCCGCCGGGGTCACCTGGGTCGGTCGGGTCGTCGGGGTCTTCCGGGTCGCCGGGATCGCTCCCTCCGCCGCCCGGCGGGAAGCCCGGGGCCTTGATGCTGGTCAGGTAGCCGTCCTTGACCGTGTCGACCGTCTGCCAGTCGTCCTTCAGGATGCCGCCGGTGTCACCGGAGTTGGGGTTCCAGGACCAGAAGGTCCAGTGGAAGGAGTCGTTGCCGTAGGTCGAGGTCGAGCGGAGGTACGTCACCAGCGCCGCCAGCCACTGCTGGTCCACCGTCGGCGTCAGCGTCGTACCGAATTCGCCCAGCCACACGGGGGCGATGTTCTGCTTGAAGATGTAGCCCCAGTAGCGGTCCCAGATGCCCGGCATGTTGGCGGGGAAGGCCGGGTCGGTGAACCAGCTCTGCTGGGCCACGCTCGTCGCGTAGTCGTGGGCGGAGTAGACGAGGCGGTCGGGGACGTCGAGGCGTACGGGGTGGTCGGCGACGCCCATCAGATTGCCGCCCCACCAGCCCGAGACGCCGTTGTACGTCTGGACGCCCTCGACCAGGATCAGCAGGTCGGGGTTGACCGAGAGCACGGCGTTGCCCGCGCGTTCGGCGGCCAGCCGCCAGTCCCTCGTCGTGTCGCCGCAGCCCCAACAGGCGGGGTCGTGGGGTTCGTTGTGGAGGTCCATGCCTACGACTGTGGGGTTTCCGGCGTAGCGGGTCGCGAGGGATTTGAGGTTGGTGATCCATGTTGATTCGGGGACCGCCGACGTGTACCAGAGCGCCGACTGGCCCGCCGCGTCCGGGCGGTGGCGGTCCAGGATCACCTTCAGGCCGCCCTGACCCGCGTACGCGACGATCTTGTCCAGGACCTGGAGGGATGTCAGGCCTTGCAGGTCGGCGTTCTTGCCGTCCGCGTAGTTGATGCTGTCTGGCGTCGTGCCCGGTTTGAGGATGTCGTCGCTGTAGGGGATGCGGAGGGTGTTGTAGCCGAGGGATTGGATCTGGTCGATCATGCTCTTGTAGTCGCGGGTCCACAGGCCGTGGGGGACGTGGTTCGTCGTTTCGAAGCCGAACCAGTTGATGCCCGCTATGCGGACCGATTGGCCGTCCTTGTCCAGGAGTTGGCGGCCGTTCGTGTGCCAGTAGCCGGCGCCCGCCTGGGCGGCCTCGACCTGGGCGGCCTCCTGTGCGGCTTCGACCTGGGCGGTCTCCGTCCGGGCGGGTTCGACCGGCTCCGCCGCCGCGACGCCGGTGGCCGCCGCCACCTGCGACGCGCCACCTGCCATCGGCAGCATCAGCAGGGCGGCGCTCGCGCCCAGCACACCCAGAGTTCTCCGTAAGCTGCGGAACATTTCGCTGTCTCCTCCTCGGGAGGCACGGGCCCGGAACAGAGTGGGAGCGCTCCCACAGCCCTTGTCCCCCATGGAAGAGACGTCGCATGGACACGTCAAGGCGTCCGGCGTCACTTGGTACGCCGGACGCCACCTGACACCGGCCCGCTGATCTACGTCGTCCGCTGATCCATGTCGTCCGCTGAGCTACGTCAACGGCTCAGCCTCTGGAATCGCCGTACCGCCAGGGGCAGGAAGACCGCCGTGAGGATCACCGGCCACACCCCGGCCATCAGCAGCGCGTGCTGTTCCACCCAGGAGTCGCCGCCCCCGACCGGTGTGCCGAAGAGTTCGCGGGTCGCGGCCGCCGTGGAGGAGATCGGGTTCCAGGCGGCCACCCAGCCCAGCCAGTCGGGCATCAGCTGGGGGGCCACGAAGATGCTGGAGATCATGGTGAGGGGGAAGGCCACCGCGAACAGGCCGCCCGCCGCCTCCGGGTTGGGGACCAGGAGGCCCAGCCACACCCCGATCCAGATCAGCGCGAAGCGCAGCCAGAGCAGCAGGCCGAACGCGGCCAGGAAGCCCGGGCCGCCGTCCGGGCGCCAGCCCATCGCGAACGCCGTCAGCATCATGATCGCCAACTCCGCGCAGGCCACGACCAGATCGGTCACGCCCCGCCCCGCGACCACCGCCGACGGTGCCATCGGCATGGAGCGGAAGCGGTCGATGACGCCCTTGGTGGAGTCGTGGACGACGAGGGTCGCGGTGTTGATGAAGCCGAACGCCATCGTCATCGCGAACATCCCCGGCATCAGGAAGTCCTTGTAGTCCCCGCCGCCGGGCACCTGCATGGCGCTGCCGAAGACATAGCCGTAGAGGAGGACGGAGAGGATCGGGAAGCCCAACTGCCAGGCGATGTTGATGGGTTGGCGTTGGTAGTGGGTGAGGCCTCGGCGGACGATGTTCCAGCAGTCGGCGAGGAGCCAGTACGTACGGCTGTGGGTGGCCGGGGTGTTCGGGCTGCTGGAGGCGTTCGAGGCGTTCGAGGCGTTCGGTGTGTTCGGTGTGTTCGCTTCGGTGATGTCCGCGGTGGTCATGCGGCTGCCCTACCTTCCTTCGCGGTGCTGTCCTTGCTCGCCGGGCCGTCCGGGCCGTCCGGGCCGTCCGAGCTGTCCGCGCGCTCGGTGCTCTCGGTGCGGTGGCCGGTCAGGCGTAGGAAGACGTCGTCGAGGCTGGGGCGGCGCAGGCCGATGTCCTCCACGGGGATGCCCTCGTCCTGGAGGGTGCGGGCGACCTCGGTGAGGGCGGTCACGCGGTCCGTCACCGGGGCGTGGACCCGTGACTCGGTCTCGTCGGACTCCGGTTCGCCGTCCGCGACCCGGGCCACGACCTTCACCACGCGCGGGATGTCGGCGCGTTCGGTGACGACGACCTCGACGCGGTCGCCGCCGACCGTGCTCTTGAGGCCGTCCGGAGTGTCGTCCGCGATGGCCCGGCCCTGGTCGATGACGGTGATCCGGGACGCCAGCCGGTCGGCCTCCTCCAGATACTGCGTGGTGAGCAGCACGGTCGTGCCGCTCGCCACCAACGCGCGTACGGATTCCCAGACTTCGCCCCGGCTGCGCGGGTCGAGACCGGTGGTCGGCTCGTCGAGGAACAGGACGGCCGGGGCGAGGATCATCGACGCGGCGAGGTCGAGTCGCCGTCGCATACCGCCGCTGTAGCCGCCGACGCCCTTGTCGGCGGCGTCGGTGAGGTCGAACTGGTCCAGCAGCTCGACCGCCCGCCGCTTGGCCCGCTTGCCCCCGAGATGGAACAACCGGCCGAACATCTCAAGGTTCTGACGTCCCGTCAACACCTCGTCCACCGCCGCGTACTGCCCGGTCAGCCCGATCCTGGCCCGCACCTCGCGCGGGTGCCGGGCCACATCGAGACCGGCGACCGTCGCCCGGCCGCCGTCGAGTCGTACGAGGGTGGAGAGGATGCGTACGGCCGTGGTCTTGCCCGCGCCGTTCGGCCCGAGGAGGCCGTGCACCGTGCCCTCGCGGACGGCCAGGTCGAAGCCGTCGAGTGCCCGCTTGTCGCCGTACGTCTTCCGCAGGCCCTCCGCCCGTACGGCGTAGCCCTCCTGTACGGCGTACCCCTCCCGCGCGCTGTGTCCGTCCCGCTTGGCGTACCCGTCCCGCGTGGCGTACGCGTCGCCGTTTTCGTTTCCGCTTCCGTCGCTCATGGGTCCCCCTTCTCTGCAACTGGGTACACCGTACCCGATTGTGCGTACGTCGTACTCAGTTTTTTCGCGGGGACCTAGACTCGGTCCATGACCAGGGGCAAGGGCGACGCCGGGAGCCGGGACCGCGAAGCGGGCGGCGCACGGCGTGGCGGAGTGACGAGCGGCAGCGGTACGGAGACCAGCGGCGGTGGGGACATCGCGCGGACCCTTGAGCTGCTGTGGGACACCGGGCGGCGGCCGAGCCGGGGGCCCAAGCCGGCGCTGACGCTCGACCGGATCGTGGAAGCGGCCGTCCGGGTGGCGGACGAGGAGGGGCTGGAGGCGCTCTCGATGCGCCGGGTCGCCACCGAACTCGGCACCGGCACCATGTCCCTCTACCGCTATCTCCCCGGCAAGGCCGAGCTACTGGACCTGATGCTCGACCGCGTCCAACGCCCCTCCGAGAACCCGGCCGACCTCGGCGGCGGCGACTGGCGTTCCGCGCTCGAAGCCCTGGGCCGCGCGACCCTCGCCCTCTACCGCCGCCACCCCTGGCTGCTCCAGGTCAACCAGTCCCGCCCGATCCTCGGCCCGAGCGCGATCGACGGCATGGAGAAGATGCTGTCCCGCATCAAGTCCATGGGGCTGGCCGACCCGGAGCTGGTCTCGGCGATCGTCATGGTCGACGGCTATGTCGTCGGCGCCGCCCGCACCCAGCTGTACCAGGAGGAGGCGGAACGCCGTACGGGGCTGACCGACGCGGAGTTCTGGCAGGCCCATGTCCCGATCATGGAGAAGGTCATGGCGTCCGGCCGCTATCCCCTCCTCGCCGCCCTCTCCGAGGACGCCTTCGGGCCGGACTTCGATCACTTCGAGTTCGGGTTGCAGCGGATTCTGGATGGGTTGGAGGTGTTGGTCGAGCGGCGGGGCGGGGGTGAGGCTTCGGGTGAGATCCGGGGAGAGGGCTGCGGGGAGGCCCCGGGGGATGTGGGTGGTGGGAGTTGACCTTCGAGTTGGTTGAAGGCTGACGATGACGGGGTGTCGAAATCCGAAACGCCGCCGGTAGGGGATGGCGAGCCGCAGCCGGTCGGTGGGGCCGAGTTGATGTCGATCGGGGTCTTCGCCCGGTGTTGTGGGCTGACCGCGAGCGCGTTGCGGTTCTACGCCGACTCCGGGCTGCTTCCTCCCGCCGAGACCGACCCGCTGTCCGGTTACCGCTACTACGCCGCCGATCAGATCGGCCGGGCGACCGCGCTGCGCCGGCTCCGTGAGATCGCCATGCCCCTCGCCGTGGTCGAGGCGGTGCTCGACGCCGGGCCCGGTGAAGCGGTCCGGCTGATCGACGAGCACGTCGCGAACGTCGCCGAGGACGCGAGGGCGGTACGGCGGAAGGCGGCGCTCATCACTGAGTCGTCGCTCAGCGACTCGTCGTTCGCCGATGGGCCGAGTCTGTCGATCGCCACGTTGAAGGGGCCCGTACTGGCCGAGGCGATCGACCAGGTCATGACGGCGACCGTACGTGAACCGGGGCTGCCGGTGCTCGGCGGGCTGCATATCGAGGCCGCGCCGGGAGCGGTCACCCTCACCGCCACCGATCGCTACCGCCTCTCGACCCGCACCCTGGTCCCCGTCGAGACGGCGGCCACGACATGGGCGGCCACCGTCGACGGCGACGAGTTGCGGGCCGCGACCGCCGATGTCCGCCGTAGCCCGCTCGTACGGGTCGAGGCGACGCCGTACGCCCTCCGGCTGTGTATGGCGGGGCGTGAGGACCGTCACTGCCGGCTGCTGGGGGAGGAGTTCCCCGATCATCGGCTGATGCTCGCGTCGCTGGCCGAGGTCGTGGCTCGTGTGACGGTTTTGAAGGGGGCGTTCCTGCGGACTCTGGAGGAGTGGGTGGGGGACCGGGTCTCGTTGGTCGTGAGGGACGGCCGACTGGTCACCGATGCCGATGCCGATGCCGATGCCGACGCCGACGCCGGCCGGGGCGAGCGCGGGCGCGGTCTTCGGGGCACGTTCGAGATGACCACGCTCTATCCGGCCGTCAGCACCGTCGTCGGGCCCGACGTGATGCTTGATCTGCGTGGGCCCGATCAGCCCATGACCGTCCGCTCGGCCGACCGGGGGGATCTCACCACGCTGGTCATGCCGGTGAGGTCCGACGACACCGGCTGCGACGACTGATGAGGAGTGCCGTCATGACCGCCCGGAGCAACACCTCCACCACCCCCGACCCGATCATGGAAGCCATCGGCCGGGCCGTCGTCGAAGGGCGGGGCGGGGGTCTCGACTCCGCTCGGCGGACGCTGCTGGAGCTGTGGTCCGAGATCGGTGTCACCGGGGACCCGCTGCACCGCTGTACTCTCGCGCACCATCTGGCGGACCTGTACGAGGACCCGGCCCGGGCGTTGGCCTGGGACGTCCGTGCCCTGGACGCCGCCGATGCCCTGACCCAGCGGCGCGTCGACGAACACCACGCCGGTCTCCGACTCGCCGGCTTCTACCCGTCCCTGCACCTCAACCTCGCCGACAACTACCGTCGGCTGGGGGCGTTCGACGCCGCCGCCGAGCACATCGGTGCTGCACGGGACGGAGTTCCGCATCTTCCGCGGGGCGCGTACGGCGCGCTTCTGCGTACCGCCATCGGTGAGGTGGCCGAGGCCATCGGCCGCCGGGACACCGCCGTACGGGGTTCGGCAGTAGGGGGCGCAGCTGCGCAAGGCTCAGAGGGGCAGGGCTCAGCCGTATAGGGCGTCGTCATCGCGTTACGACGGTCGTCGTAGGACCCGTTTGAAGCCCCATACGACGACGATCGCGCCGGCGACCGCGAGGGCGCCCAGCGTGAAGCCGGGGGTGGGCGTCGTGGTGTCGTCGCCCGATGCCGAGCCGGAGCCGTTCTCGTCGGAGGACGAACCGGAGTCTCCGTCGCCGCCCGATCCGCCGCCGGGTACGTCCCGGGCCACGACCGAGCTGCCCTCGCCCTCGCTGCCGTACATGACCTTGGAGCCGTCGGTGGTGAAGGTGAGGGATTCGCCCTGGCGTTGGAGTGGGACGCTCAGGCGCTCGGCCTTCTTGATCTTGCCGTCGTTCCAGTCGTAGAGGATGCCGCCGAAGTACGCGCGCAGGGCGAGTTGCTTGCCGTCCGGTGAGAACGCGCCGTCCGTGACCTCCAGGTCCGGGACGGAGGCGACCTTCTTGAAGGTGTTCGTGCCGGAGGCGGAGAGTTCGGCGGGGCCCTCGTACAGGGAGCCGCCCTGGTCGTTCTTGTCGGCGATGTACACCCGGCCCGTCTTCGGGTGGACCATCAGCGCCTCCGCGTCGCGGGCCCCGTCCTCGTACTTCACCACGTACTGCGTGGCCTTGATCGTCTGGTCCTTGAGTTCCTTCGGCTCCGGGAGTTCGTAGATCCAGACGTAGGCCCAGGTGCCGCCGAGGTTGTCGCCGATGTCGCCTACGTAGAGGTGGTTGTCGGGGCCGAGGGAGATCGCCTCCACGTCTCGGGGGGTGCCTACGCCGGTCATGGTGATCGTCGCCACCGTCTCGCCCGTTTCGCTGTCCACCGCGTAGAGGAAGGCGCCGTCGTCGCTGTCGTTGTGGGTCCAGTAGACCCCCGGGTGCCGGCGGGAGGCCGCCAGGCCGCTCGACTCGGTGATCCTCGGGTCCTTCATGGTGAAGCCGTCGTCGTCGGCGGCGAGGGCCGGCGTGGCGGGCAGGAGGGTGAGGAGGAGGGTGGTGAGGGCCGCGGCGGTTGCGGAGAGGGCCGACAGGGAGGGGCGGCGGTGGGGTCGTGGGCGCATGTACATCAGCCTGCCATGGCGCTCCGCTGGGTGGGGTGGGGCGCCTAAGGGGTGGGGGGTGCTTGTCGGATTGCGGGTGCGGGTGCGTTGTGGCTGGTCGCGCAGTTCCCCGCGCCCCTTTCTTTCTCGGGCTGCGCCCTCGAAAGCCGGTGCCCGCGCCCTCTTCTTTCTCGGGCTGCGCCCTCGAAGGCCAGGCCCGCGTGATCTTCCTTTCGGGCTGCGCCCTCGAAGACCAGCCCCCGGCCTTCTTCTTTTTCGGGCTTTGCCCTCAAAAGCCGGGCCCCGCGCCTTCTTCCTTCTCTGGCCGTGCCCTCGAACGTATCGGTCGGCGTGCCTCCTCTCTGGGCCGTGCCTTCGAAGGTCGGTACCCCGTGCGACCTTTACCTTCTCTGGCTGTGCCCTCGATAGGTCGCCTCGGTCTCTCTCCTCTTCCGGCTGCGCCTTCGAAGGTCGGTACCCCGTGCGACCTCTACCTTCTCTGGCCGTGCCCTCGAAAGGTTGCCCCGGCGCCCTGCCCCCGGGCTGCGCCCTCGAAAGGCGGCCCGCGTGCTCCCTACCTCCTCTGGCCGCGCCTCGAAAGGTCGCTCTGGCGCCCCCTTCCCGGGCTCTGCCCTCGAAGGGCAGCGCCCGGCACCACTGCTTTTCGGGCTGGGGCTCGGGCGGTGTTCGTGGCTGTTGCGGTCGGGAAGTTGTGGTCTGGGCAGGGGGAAATGGGTTGTGTCGGTGGCATATGCGGGGAGGGGGTTGACCTGCGGGGGGATTCGGGGGTGGGGGTGGCGGGGTGTTGGTTACTCGTGAGTCGTGTTTGTTGTCGGCGCAGATTACGCAAGGGACGTGTAGCCCGCGTCCGCGTCTCGTCCCCGCGCGATGCGCGGGAGCAACTTTCGGGACTGAGAGGTCACGGGATTCGAATGAGGCGAAGCGAGAGGAACGGCGTTCTGCCGCGCAACTGGCACGTGTCCACTCGATTACATGCCATTCTGCTCGTTCCGGTACTCGCCGTGATGGTGACGGGTGGCTGCCAGGTGCGGCGGTCGATCGAGACGTTGCAGGACGCCCGCGACGGGCAGAGGGTCGCGGAGATCGTCGCCGCCGCCGACGCCTACAGCGAGGCCATCTTCAACGAACGTGATGTCACCGTCGCCTTTCTGGCGCAGGGCACGCCCGGCAGCCCGGCGGTCGACGAGGCCCGTGCGTTCACCGAACGGCGGGCCGCCGCCTTCGACCGGGCCGTCGAGGGCCTGCCGGGCGGGCTGGGGCTGGAGCGGAGGCTTGCGGAGGTCCGTGCCGCCGAGCCGCAACTGACGGCCGCTCGCGCGCAGTCGTTCGCGATGGTGGTGAACACGGGGGACGCCGGGCAGAGTTCCCTCGGCCTCGCCCGCAATCTCGCCGGGTTCGCCAATGAGCTGGGGTTCGGGACCGGGAGCAGATCGTCCTACGGGCGCATGGTGTACTCGCTCTCGCTGGTCAAGGCCACACACTCCACCCAACGGGCGCTCGGTACGTATCTGTTGAGTGAACCGGGCGGCGATGAAGGTGATGAAGGTGGCGAGCTGAACTTATCGGGGTTATCGGGGGGTGCTAGCGGTTCGTCGTCCGCCGTGGCCGCCGCCTTTCGGACTTATCTCGCCGCCGAGGGCGTCGCCCAGCGGGAGTTCGCCCGGAGCGCCACCGAGGAGGAGGGCGTCCGGCTCGCCGCCGTGCTGAGGGAGAAGGCGGGGGAGGCCGAGCTGCGGTTGGCGGGTCGGGTCGGGGGGAGCGAGGGCGGGGCGCCCTCCCTGGAACGGATGGCGGAGGAGATCGCCGCCGGTCGGGACTCCGCCGATCTGGAGCGGCAGGGGATCACGCCGTCCAGTTGGATGACCGCCGCCACCCTGAAGTTCCAGGGCTACAGCCAGGTCGAGGGCGAGCTGATCGCGCAGGCGCTGGACGAGGCCGAAGCCGTGGCCGTCGAGGCCCGGCGCGACGCCCTCGTCACCGGCGCGGTCACCACCGTCGCCGTCCTCGCCGCGTTCCTCTTCACCGGGATCATGGCCCGCCGGATGAGCCGCTCGATGCGCCGGCTGCGCAACGCCGCCCTGGGCATCGCCGAGCAGCGGCTGCCGATGCTCGTCGACCAGCTGTCCCGTACCGATCCCGGCCGTGTGGACGCCCGGGTCGTGCCGATCCCGATCGCCTCCACGGACGAGATCGGCGAGGTCGCCCGCGCGTTCGACCAGGTCCACCGCGAGGCCGTCCGGCTCGCCGCCGAACAGGCCCTGCTGCGGGGCAACATCAACGCGATCTTCACCAACCTCTCCCGCCGCAACCAGGCCCTGATCGAGGGCCAGCTGACCCTGATCAGCGACCTGGAGAACAACGAGGCCGACCCCGACCAGCTGGAGATCCTCTTCCGGCTGGACCACCTCGCGACCCGTATGCGCCGCAACAGCGAGAACCTCCTCGTCCTCGCCGGCGAGGAACCCGGCCCCGGCCGCCGCTGGGACGAGCCCGTCCCGCTCATCGACGTGCTCCGCGCCGCCTCCTCCGAGGTCGAGCAGTACGAACGCGTCGAGTTCTCCGGCGTCCCCGAGTGCGACATCCACGGCCGGGCCGTGACCGACCTCGTCCGGCTGGCCGCCGAGTTGCTGGAGAACGCCACGACGTTTTCCAGCCCCCGGACCAGGGTCCGCGTCGCCGCCACCCGTCTCCCCGACGGCCATGTGCTGATCGAGATCCACGACCAGGGCATCGGCCTCACCGCCGAGGACCTCCAGGACCTCAACGACAAGCTCGCCGACCCGCCCACCGTGGACGCGGGCGTCTCACAGCGCATGGGGTTGTACGTGGTCGGCCGGCTCTCCCTGCGCCATGGCATCCGCGTCCAACTGCGCGGCACCTCCGAGCCCGAGGGCACCACCGCGCTGGTGATGCTTCCGATCGCCGTCGTCCAGGGGAGTGGGGATGGCGGGGGGCAGTCGTCGTGGCGGGGCGATCTTCCGGATCAGGTCCGGTACCACACCGGTCCCGAACTGCTCCTCGCCGGGGAGGACTTCACCTCCCGTACGACATGACACGTACGACATGACACGTACGACATGACACGTACGACATGACGATGGGCGCCCGACGTTCGCCGGGCGCCCATCAGTCGCGTATCACTGCGGCCGCGTACGGCTTCAGTCCAGTACGAGGCTGGTCAGAGCTTTTCGATCACGTAGTCGACGCACTTCGTGAGGGCCTCGACGTCGTCCGGGGCGATCGCCGGGAACATGGCGACGCGGAGCTGGTTGCGGCCGAGCTTGCGGTAGGGCTCGGTGTCGACGATGCCGTTGGCGCGGAGGGTCTTGGCGACGGCGGCCGCGTCGATCTCGTCGGCGAAGTCGATCGTGCCGATGACCTGCGAGCGCTTGGCCGGGTCGGTGACGAACGGGGTCGCGTACTTGGACTCGTCCGCCCAGGTGTAGAGGCGGGTCGAGGAGTCCTTCGTGCGGGCCGTGGACCAGGCGAGACCGCCCTGGCCGTTGATCCACTCCAGCTGCTGGTTCAGCAGGAAGAGGGTCGCGAGGGCCGGGGTGTTGTACGTCTGGTTCTTGCGGGAGTTGTCGATCGCCGTGGGGAGTGAGAAGAACTCCGGGATGTGGCGGCCGGAGGCGTGGACGCGCTCCGCCCGCTCGATCGCGGCCGGGGAGAAGACGCCGATCCAGAGGCCACCGTCGGAGGCGAAGGACTTCTGCGGGGCGAAGTAGTAGACGTCCGTCTCCGTGATGTCGACGGGCAGGCCGCCGGCGCCGGAGGTGGCGTCGACCAGGACCAGGGCGCCCTCGTCGGCGCCCTCGACGCGCTTCAGCGGGGCGGCGACACCGGTGGACGTCTCGTTGTGCGTGAAGGCGTAGACGTCCACGCCCTCCTCCGCGACCGCGTCCGGGTGGGTGCCGGGGTCGGAGGAGATCACCGTGGGCTCGGCCAGCCAGGGGGCGAGCTTGGACGCCTTCGCGAACTTCGAGCTGAACTCGCCGAAGGTCAGGTGCTGGCTCTTGTTCTCGATCAGTCCGTGGGTCGCGATGTCCCAGAACGCCGTCGAGCCGCCGTTGCCGAGGATGACCTCGTAGCCCTCGGGGAGGGAGAAGAGGTTGCTGATGCCCTCGCGGACCTGGCCGACCAGGTTCTTCACCGGGGCCTGGCGGTGGGAGGTGCCGAGCAGGGAGGTGCCGGTCGCGGCCAGGGCGTCCAGCGCCTCCGTCCGCACCTTGGAGGGGCCCGCGCCGAAACGTCCGTCGGCGGGCTTGATGTCAGCGGGGATCTGGATATCAGCCACGGTGGCGAGCCTAGCGGCTCGGGGAAACGTCGGCGAAACGTCGTCCGTCGGGTGAGATGGGGCTGCGCCGCTTCGCCGGGTGCCTAATAGCTCGGGGGTTCGGCGCACGGGCGGCTGCGGGTTGTGTGTGGTTGCTCGCGCCCACGCGGCGGAGCCGCACATGTCACAGCCCCGCGCCCCTAAAAGCTTGGGGCTGCGCCCCGTGCTTTTAAGGGGCGCGGTTCGGCGTCTCTCGCTCTGTCGCTCATCTGGTCCCAGAAGCGGCGCATGCCTGCTATCGGGACGTCGCGTTGCCAGGGGGCCTCTCGGCGGAAGCGGAAGGCGGCCCAGGACCAGGGTTGCCACTTCTTGAGCAGGTCGCGTTGCTGGAGGCAGAAGACCTCGCTGAACTCCGCGCGCAGGTTCTCCACCTTGGCGGGGTAGGGGCACATCTTCATCCGGCAGTCGTCGGTGCAGTGCGAGCCGGGCTGGGCCGCGCGTTCCGCGCCCCGGACGGGGCTCAGCCGGGTGCGGTCCCTGCGGACGCACGACGGCATGTGCGTCGGCTCCTTCGCACGCCGCTCCAGGATGCGGAACGCGTCCTTCGGCCGGTGCGCCCGTTCCCCGAGCACGAGCAGCAGCAGTACGTCGGCCAGCAACTGCTGCGCTCTCGGGTCCAGCGTGCTCCACCCCGTCGACGACGGTATCCACAGGTTGTGGGCGCGTGGCTCCCCGGGCAGTCCGACCTCGGTGCCGATGCAGGAGACCACGGTCGCCTCGTCGATCCACAGGAACCGCTCGGGCCGCCGGGTCTGCAGCGCCCGTACCGCCAGCTTCGCGGCGCCCGCCACCAAGGGGTGTTCCTCGCGGCTGCCGTCGCCCTGCGCCAGCCACTCCCTGACCTGGCCCTTGGGGTCCGAGCCATGGCCGCGCATCGGCTGGTCGGCGTTGACGTCGTCGGGCAGGCTCCACAGGGTCAGCGCGTGCAGCAGCGTCAGCCGCGTGTACCAGAAACTGCTCTCCTTCAGCAGTTCCTGGGCGTGCTTCACCAGGAACTCACGGGCCCTCGGGTTGGACGACGGCCCGGGGCGCCGGTTGGCCGCGTACTTGAAGCCCTGGGCCAGCGCCACGCCGAGGCCCACGGCGGCGCCCGGGCCGTCGGCGTGGATGCCGTCGGGGGGCGTTCCGGCGTGTGTTCCGGTGTGCGTTCCGTGGGGGTGGGTGCCGTCGGGGTCGAGGTGCGGGCCGTCAACGTTGTC
The DNA here is from genome assembly GCF_053592555.1 of Streptomyces sp. NPDC002643. Classification (NCBI taxonomy): domain Bacteria; kingdom Bacillati; phylum Actinomycetota; class Actinomycetes; order Kitasatosporales; family Streptomycetaceae; genus Streptomyces; species Streptomyces sp. NPDC002643. The sequence goes on along the minus strand of NZ_JBSFVY010000040.1, from coordinate 53,373 downwards.
GTGGAGTCCGGTGTGGGGCGCGGCCCGGGGCCCGGCGCGGGTGGCTGTACGGACCCAGTTGTCCAGGTCGTCGCGGGGGCTGGCCAGATGACGGGACATCATGGACGAGTCGACGAGCAGCGGGAGCAGCCAGGCACGCATGGTGTCGCACGCCCACTTCCCCTTCTCCGCCAAGGCCTCCTCCTCGGCCAGCCTGCGTTCCGCGCACTGTTTCGAGCCCTCGGCCGGGTGGGGTTCGTTCCGCCCGCCGCACTCGCGTCGGGTCGCGACCGTCGCGCAGGGCGCCTCCAGCTTGTCGCACAACTCCTGGTACGCCGGTTCGCCCCCCGACCCCACCTCCTTGATCAGCGCCTCGCGCACCCGCCGGTCCGTCTCCTCGCGGCCGATCCGGAACAGCAGGCCGTACGGCTGGTGCGCGGCAGGCTCCTGCCCGGCGCTGCCGTTCAGGTCCGTGGTGACCCGGCGTACGGCTGTGCCGCACTGCCTGACCAGGGTGAGTTTCGCCTCGCGGAGCCGTGCCGGGTCCTCGTCCTGGCCGAGCCGCATCCAGTGCCTCTGGATCGTCGAGATCAGCTCCCGCTGGCGCGGCGCGGCCCCCACGCTGTCGATCTCCACCGCCGCGCCGTACAGCTCCAGCGCCCTCAGCCGTGGGCTGCCCCGGTCGTCGAAGCCGCCGTCGGCGGTGGCCGGCGACTGCTCGGCCACGCTCCATGACCGCTGCGCGTCGTCGAGCAGCTTCCCGGCCTGCTTCGTCAGCAGCGCGCGCATCCTGTTGACGGGGCAGCGCGGATCGTCGACCTCGGCGCCGTCGCAGACGCACCGCCCCTTACGGGTACGGGAGTACAACGTCAGCGCGATCAGCAGTTCGCGCCCGCCGCGTCGCAGGGCGCCGGTGATGTGCTCGTCGGATCGCTCGCCGTCGGCCGGCGAGGGGGGCTCCTGCTCGTCCTGCGCCTCCTGCTCGTCCTGCTCCTTTTCTTCCTTCGGCTCGGGCAGGTCGAACATCACGTCGAGGAAGCGCGAGCCGAGGTACGCCTGCACGATGCTGTGCTGGAAGCGGACCTGGTCGCCGTTCTCGTGCACCAGGCCCATCCGGGTGCCCCAGGTCGCGGCGATCCGGATGTCGACCCGGGGGCCCAGCCACCAGTCGGTGTCGCCCTGCGGCCGCAGGCAGGTGTGGTGCCGTTCCGCCGAGGAGGCGTCGTCGTGCGTCGCGGAGGGGTCCTTCTGGGCGGCAGTCGAGGGGGTGGTGTCGTTCTGGTCGGCAGCGGTGTCGGCGGTGGCACCGGCGTCGGCAGTGGCAGTGGCACCGGCGTCGGGACTCGCCGGTTGCCAGCGCAGGGCGGCGATCCGCCGGTCCAGTTTCGCGGCGACTCGGGTGTTCCACTCCTGGAGTCCGCCCGACCGCACCCCGTAGCCGAGGCCCCCGGGCCCCGCGCCCCGGCCGTCGGCGTACCGGGAGAGGTCGCCGAGCCTTACGTCGGCGCTGTCCGAGGCCAGTCCGACGCAGGCCAGCGCCGAGAGGTACTCGACCACCGCCAGCCTCGTGTCGTGGTCGATGGGCAGCTCGGGGTGGACATCGCCCTCGACCAGCGCGCGGACCCAGCGTTCCATGAGCGCCGCCCGCAGCCGCCAGCTGTCGTGGAGCCGGAGGTCCGGGTCACCGCCACCGGTCCACAGAGGTTCCAGCAGGTCCTTGGCGTGCAGATCCTTGGCGATCTTGAGGTAGATGGGGGACTCCACCATGTCGGTGGCCTCCACGATCCGGTCGAGCAGGGCCGGATCGGAACGCCAGCTGCCGCTGCCGGCGATGTACCGCAACGCCGCCTCGTTGCTCAGCGGTTCCAGCTCCGAGACCGCCGCCTGCATCGCGCGCAGCGGTTCGTGTGGTCGTGAGGCGATGACCAGCGGCAGCCCCTCCTCGCCGGCCCTGCGGATCGCGTCCCGGATCAGATTGTCGCGGCGACCGCTCACCTCGTCCGAGCTGAACGCCTCCTCCAGCCCGTCCGCGAGGACGACGATCCGGTCGGCCCGCTGCCGCAGCCACCGCCAGATCCGGTCCACCTCGCCGTCGGAGCGCACCTTCGACCGTACGATCTCCCGGAAACGGGCCAGCGCCAGCTCGTCGAAGTCCAGCCGGTCCTCGCCCTGCGCGTCCCGCAGCCGTACGGGGACGGGTACGGCGCCGACCGCCGCGAGTCTCTGGGCCAGCCGGACCAGCAGCGCCGTCTTGCCGACCCCGACCCCGCCCACGACGACATGGGGCCGCCGGACCTTCTTGTCGCCGAGGTTCTTCATGATGGCGTCGCAGAGCTGGTCCCGTCCGACCACCTCGTCCATCAGGCTCCCGGCCGTCTGCACCAGCCGGGCGGGGTCGTGCCGGGCCTGCCGGGTGCAGAAGCGGCGGACCTGCCAGAGCCGCCAGGACAGGAACAGCACCGTGGAGGCGGCCAGGAGCAGGGTGGGCATCGCGATACCTGAGACGGCGTCGCAGGCGGAGGCGTTGTTGCCCTCGTTGTCGTTTCCCCCGCTCTCCTGGCACAGGTCGTGGGGGCCGAATCCGTTCACCACCCACGTCTTTCCCATGAGGTCCAGCACCGCCACGAACGCCCAGGCGAGGAGGGCCAGGGTCATGAGGACGACGAGCCCGACCAACGCGGTCGTCCACGGAGGGTTCCACCACCGTCGGGCGTGGGTGACGCCCCGGTGCAGCAGCCAGCGGCAACGGAGGTGCCAGAAGGCGGCGGCGAAGGGGCGACGGCAGTGTGTCCACAGTTCCCGGAGGGGGCCCGCCTCGGGTGGGCCGGTGACGATCCTGACCTTGCGCGGGTGGAGTGCGTATCCCATGAACCACCATCCGTCGGCTTCGCCGGGCGGTGTTGCGCGCCTTCCCAGTTCAGCAGCCGGGGCCCGCGCACGCCACTTGACGCGAACGGGCTGCCCGCGGCGGCCGGGGTGGGGCCGGGTGCGGGCCGGTGGTGGTCAGCGGCGGCCGAGCGGGGGCGTCGGGGAGAAGCGGACCGGTAGCCGTACCAGGCCGCGCAGCCAGGGGGACGACCGTCGCGCGAGCGTGTCCGGCGGTACGGCGAGGTCGAGGTCCGGGAGCCGGTCCAGTACGACCTCGATGCCGGTCCGGGCGATGACCTCGGCGATCTCCTGGGCGGGGAAGGGGCAGCGGTGTTCGCCGTGGCCGAAGGAGAAGTGGGCGTTGTTGCCGCCGGTGAGGGCGGTGCGGTCGGTACGGACGCGGGGGTCGGAGTTGGCGCCCTGGAGACCGAGGAGGACGAGATCGCCGGCGCGCAGGGCCCGGCCGCCGAGACGGGTGTCCCGGGTGGTCCAGCGCCCGGCGGCGTTCTGGATCGGCGCGTCCTCCCAGAGGACCTCGTTCATGGCCTCGGCGACGCTGCTGCGACCGCCGAAGAGGGAGGCCGCGAACCGGTCGTCCGTCAGCATCAGGCGCAGGGAGTTGCCGATCCAGTCGGTGGTCGGCTGGTGTCCGGCGGCGAGGATCACCATCAGATCGTGGGTGACCTCCTCGACCGTGAACCCGGCGGTGTTGGAGAGCAGCCGGGAGACGACGTCGTCGTACGGCCGCTCCCGGCGCTCGCCGACCAGCCGTGTCATCGACGTCGTGAGGAACGCCTCGGCCGGTCGTGCGCGGTCGCCGCCGTCGAGGATGTCGTTGAGGGTGGTGACGATGCCGGGGCCGTGTTCCTCGGGGAAACCGAGCAGCATGGCCAGCACCCGGACGGGCAGCAGCGCCGCGTACTGACCGATGAGATCCGCCTGACCCGTCCCGCACACCACGTCGATCAACTCGTCCGCGAAACGCTCCACATGACCGCGGAGTTCGAACGGGTCAACGGCCTCCAGTGCCTCCCCGATCATCGTGGCGCGGGAGCGGTGGCGTTCGCCGACGGTGGCGAGGATCGAGGGCTGCCGTCGGCTGATGACCGGCAGCAGAGGCCAGTCGTCCGGGATGTTCGGCCACTGACTCCACAGCTCCGGGTCCCTGCTGAACAGCACCGGATCGCTGGTGACTTGATGCAACTCCCGATAACCGAGCACGAGCCAGGCCGGTATCCCGCCGTCCAGCACCACCGGCACGACATCACCGTACTCACGCCGCAACTGCCGGTAGAGGTCGGAGGGTTCGCCGTAGGAGAGGAGATCGGCGAGGGGGATGGGGGCCGGGGTGTGGGCGTGGGTGCGGGTGGGAGGGGACGCCGGGGAGGGGGAGGGGCCGGGTGTTCGTTCCGGGGCAGGGTCGGGGGTCTGCGTCGGTACGGGGGTGAAGGCGGCCGGGGCCAGCTCGGGGAGCGGCGCCGGGAGGGGGGTGGAGGTGGTGGGGGCGGGTGGGGAGGACAGTGGAGCGGGGGCGGGTACGGGGTCAGGTGTGGGCGTGGGCTCGGGTGCGGGCTCGGGCTCCGGGGAGGCGGCGGGCATGGGGCCGGGGAGGGCGGCGGGGATGGGGCCCGGAAGGCGGCCCGGTGTGTGGCCCGGCACGTGGGCCTCGTGGCTCTCGTCGCCCCCGTCGCCCCCGTCGCTCGCGTCAGCCCCGTCGGCCTCGTTCACGGCCTCCGTCTCGTCGTCCGCGGCCACGGAACGGGCCACACTCGACCACTTGGGCCAGCTGGGCCATCCGCCGTCGTCCCCCTCATCGCTCTCACCGGCCCAACTCACCCACCGAGACCCACCACCGTCGCCATCCGCACCGCCCTGACCACTCCGGCTCTCGGCGAGGGACTCGTGGGACTCACGGGACTCGTGGGACTCGTGGGACTCGCCGACCTCACCGGGGCCATCCGGCGGAACGGCCTCACCGCTGCCGCTGTCACCGTCCTCACCCATGCCACTCATACGGCTCATACCGCTCATGCCACTCATGCTGCTCATACTGTTCAGCCAACTACGCCAATCCGACCCGAAGTTGTCCTCGGCCTCACCCGGCTCGCCCGGCCCCATGGCTTCACCCGGCCCGCCCGGTCCCGTCGGCTCGCCCGGACGGCGAGGCCGTTCGTCAGAGGTTTCGAAGTCCAACTAGCACCTGCTCAAGAAGGTCGAGGTCGATCGGCGGGGACTGGCTCGGATGGCGGGCGCTCACCCGGCCCGCCGCGAGAAGGTCCGACAGCAGCACTTTCGTGATGCTCACCGGCAACCGCAGTTCGGCGGCGATCTCCACCACCGCCCTCGGCCGCTCGGCGAGCCGCAGGATCGCCATATGCTCCGACTGCATCCCCGCCACCGGGTCCCCCTCGGCGACGACCAGGGTCATCAGATCGAACGGCGTCCCCGGCGTGGAACGGCTCCGTCCCCCCGTGATGGTGTACAGCCGGTCGGGCAGATCGTCCCTGCCGGGCCGGCTCATGGCGTACGGGACCCCATGGCCGTACTCGGCTCCCTGCGCGGCCGCGCACTCAGATGCTCGCCCAACTGCTCCACCAGTTCACTCATGTTGTGCCCGACGAGCCCGGGGTCCGCCTCCTCATCCGTGACCACGGCCAGATGCGCCCCCTGGCCCGCCTCCACGATGAACAGCACACCACCGTAGAACTCGGCCATCGCCGACCGCACACCCCCGCTTCCGTCCCCGAACTCCACCGACGCCCCGTGCGACAGCGACTGGATTCCGGCCGCGATCGCCGCGAGCTGATCGGCCCGGTCCACGGACAAGTCGGGCGTACCGCACAGTCTCAGACCGTCCCGGGAGAGCACGAGCGCGTGCCGGGCACCCGGGGTGCGCTCCAGTAAGCCCTCCATGAGCCAGGTGAGCCTGTCGTCGGCATGGGTGCCGGTGCCGGTCATGGGGTGGGGCCGCCTTCCAGGTGGGGGTGGGTACGGTTCTGTCGGTCAAGGTCCGGCTCCGGGTTCGAGTCGGGGTCGTACGGGGCCGTCTCGGGGTCCAGGTACGGGTTCGACTCCGGGACCGGGACCGGGGTCGAGGGTGCGTACGGGGCCAGGTCCGTGGTCGGGGGCAGCCCCAGGTCCGCGTTCGAGGGCAGATCCAGCCCCGGCCTCGTGTGCGTCCCCACGTCCTCACCGGCCCCGGAGGCCGCCCCGCCCTCCGGGGAGCCACCGAAGCCATCGGCGGACGCACCCCCGTACGAGGCGTAGGCCGCGTACGAGGAGTACGACGAAGACGAGGGGTACGACGAGGGCGACGCATAGGAGGAGTACGGGGGGTAGGACGGGTACGACCCGGACTCGTCCGAGGCCGAAGCCGGACTCGCGGTCGGACCCGACACCGAAGCCGAAGCCGGCGTCGCCCCGGAGGCCGTGCCCTCCGCCGGCTCCGTCCCTGCCGGCTCCCTCGCGGGTTCCCAGGTCAGGTCCCGTACGGGGTCCAGTTCCCACTCGGCTCCCCGTACCGGCTCGGGGTCCCAGGTCGTCCGCTGTACGGGGCCGGGCTCCCACTCGGTCTCCCCGGTGGACGCGGGCTCGGCCTCCCACTCCTGACCCCGTACGGGCTCGGCCTCCCACTTCGCGAGTTCGCCGCCCGATGCCGTACCGGCCGTCGCCCCGGTCGCCCCCTCCGCCGCGGTGGCCCCCTGGTCCTCCCCGGCGGCCGTCCCCTGGAGGTACGCCTGGTCGTGGCCGCTGGTACCGCGTACCGCGCGGCGGAAGCTGCTGAAGCGGACCGCGCCGCTGCTGGCGTCGTCGCCGGAGCGGAGGGTGGGAATCCGGAACTCGGAGCTGTCGGCGCGGCCGCGGCCCCCGGCATCGGCGAGGGACTGGCCACGGCGGCGCCGGGGAAGCGCGTCGGGGGCCGGCGACTCATGGGTGGGGGTCGGTTCGGCGGTCAGGTCGTAAGGGGGAAGGGAGTTGGCGTACGACGATCCCGTGCCGCCGTCCTGAGTGGTACGCGGGGGGCCGTACAACTCGTCGACGGAGTAGGCCCCGGTCGTGTCGGCGGCCCCACCGATCCCCGAGCCCGCCCCCACCGTCATACCCGTAGTACCTGCGGCGCCCGTGGTACCTGGAGCGCCCGTAGTACCCGTAGTACCCGTAGTGCTCCCGGCATTCGGCGCACCCCCGGCAGCCGCCATACCCGTAGTACCCGGAGCCGACTGCGGGGCGGCCGTGCTGCCCAGTACGTCCTGGGGGATGAGCATCAGCACGCCCGTTCCCCCGCGCGCCGACGGGCGGAAGGAGATCTTGAGGCCGTGTTTGTGGGCGAGGCGGCCCACGACGGCGAGGCCGAGGCGGGTGCCGGTGAGGCCGGTGATGCCGGCGGCGGCCTCGCCGGAGACGGCGCGTTCGGCGCGGCGGAGCTGGACGTCGCTCATGACCAGTCCGGCGTCCTCGACGGAGACGATGACGCCGGCCGGGACCTCCTCCACGTACACATGCACTTCGGCGGTCGGCGGGCTGAAGTTCGCGGCGTTGTCGAGGAGTTCGGCGAGGGCGTGCATGACGCCCTCGGCGGCGTGGCCGGCGACGGCGGACCCGCTGGAGGAGTGCAGCCGGATACGGCGATAGGCGCCGATGCGGCCCATGGCGCCGCGCAGGATCGATTCCATGGGGATGGGGCGGGCCCAGCGGCGGCCGGAGCGGGCGCCCGCGAGGACCGCGACGGAGTCGGCGAGGCGGCCCGCCTGGGCGGTGCGGTGGTCGAGATGGAGGAGGTCGGCGAGGACGTCCTCGTCGGCGTGACGTTCCTCCATGGCGCGGAGGTCGGCGAGGGTGCCGGTGGCGAGGGCCTGCATCCGGCCCGCCACATTGGCGGTGACGGCGAGCGCGGCGGTGCGGTCGGCCTCGGCCCGGCGGGCGCGTTCGAGGAGCCGGGCCTTCTCCCGCTCGGTCTCCTCCGCCGCCCGCGCCCGTTCCTCGGCGGCCTCGGTCCGCTCCTCGGCCAGCCGCTCGCGCTCGCGTTCGAACTCGGCGGTCATCCGGACCCGTTCCCGTCCGAACTCCGCCGCGATCCGCGCCCGTTCCTGGACGAACTCCTCGGTCAGCCGCCCCCGCTCCTGCCCGAACTCCTCGGCCATCCGGGCGCGTTCCTGGAGCAGCAGCCCCGCGTCCCGCGACATGGCGTCAAGTCGTTGGCGCAAGAGTGCCGCCGATAACCGGGCATGGACGGCGACCCCGACTATTACCGTGAGTAACAGCACGGCCGCTCCCGCGCCGCCCGCCAGGGGCGGCCGTACGGCTTCCGGTGCCAGGGCCACCGCACCGCCGACCGCGCCCGCGCCGAGTAGGGCGGTGAGCAGGGGCGCGGGCAGGAGGGAGCGCAGAGCGGGGCGTTCGCCGGGTGAGTGCGGGGGGCTGGGCGCGGTCATGGGCTGCTGTCCTCGGTCGGTTCCGAACTCCGTGCTCCGTACTCGTACTTGTCCGAACTCCGTGCTCTGTTCTGCGATTCTTGTCCGGACTTGGTGTTCTTGTCTCCGGTGTTTGTCCGAACCCTGCTCTCTGTTCTCGGTGTTCGGCGGCTCGCTCGCCACCTGAGGTCGACGCCACTGTCAGTTACTGAACGGGAAGCAGCGTCTGGTGCTCAATTGGCCGTCACTATATGGGAGTTCCTGACGGGGGTTGGCTGGTTTCCCGGTAGCTCCCCGGAATCCGGCCAACGTTCCGACGGCCGCCACGAACTCCGCCGGCCCTCCGTCGGCGCGTCACCGGATGGTCACTGTCAGTGGTCGGGGGCATCCTGGGAGCATGACGGAATTCGGGGGCGGTTTCGGGGACGGCACGGTGCGCGCCGGGGGCACCGGCGCCGGGGATGTGGACACGCGTGCCCTGCGGGGCGCGCTGGCGGCGGCCGTGCGCGGCGAGGTCTCCTTCGACGCGACCGCGCGGGCACTGATGACGATGGACGCGTCCAACTACCGGAGGGTCCCGCTGGGCGTGGTCGCGCCCAGGGACGCGGACGACGTGACGGCCGTCCTGTCCGTGTGCCGCGAGCACGGAGTGCCGGTCGTGGCGCGCGGCGGCGGTACGTCGATCGCCGGGCAGGCCACAGGCACGGGCGTGGTGCTGGACTTCACCCGCCATATGAACCGGCTGCTCTCCCTCGACCCCGAGGCCCGTACGGCGGTCGTGCAGCCCGGTCTCGTCCTGGACCGCCTCCAGGAGGCCGCCGCCCCGCACGGCCTGCGCTTCGGCCCCGACCCCTCCACCCACAGCCGCTGCACCCTCGGCGGCATGATCGGCAACAACTCCTGCGGCTCCCACTCGGTCGCCTGGGGCACCACGGCCGACAGCGTGCGCGAGCTGTCCGTGATCGGAGGGAGTGGGGACACGCGGAGACTCGGGAAGGGGTGGGCCGGGGCTCCGGACGGCCTCCGGCCCCTGGTCGAGCGGGAGTTGGCCCGACTGCGCACCGGCTTCCCCGAGCTGCCCCGCCGTATCTCCGGGTACGCCCTCGACGCGCTGCTCCCCGAGAAGGGCGCCGACGTGGCCCGCGCCTTCTGCGGCTCGGAGGGCACGCTCGGGGTGCTCACGGAGGCGGTCGTACGACTGGTCGAGGCACCCCGCGCGCGTGCGCTGGCCGTACTGGCGTACGCCGACGAGAGCGCGGCGGCCGAAGCCGCGCCCGAACTGCTGCCGTACGGGCCCCTGACGGTGGAGGGGATGGCGGCGGACCTCGTACCGCCGGGGGTGATCGGGATGGCCGGGGCGGGCAAGTCGGCCGGGCGGTTCGGGACGTCGGCCGGTCCGGCCGGGGCGGGCGACTCACCTGGGGCTTCGGCCGGGAGGGCGAGCGCGGCCGGAGGGCCCGGGCTGCCCGCCGGTGGGGCCTGGCTGTTCGTCGAGACCGGTGGGGAGTCGGCGGGGGAGGCGCGGGCGAACGCCGAGGCCATCGTGTGGGCGGCCGCCTCCGGGGGCTCACCGGTGGACTCGGTGGTGGTGACCGACGCCGCCGCCCAGCGCGCGCTCTGGCGGATTCGCGAGGACGCGAGCGGTACGGCCACCCGGATGCCGGACGGCAGCGAGGCCTGGCCCGGCTGGGAGGACTGCGCCGTGCCGCCCGCCCGACTGGGCGCCTACCTACGCGACTTCCGCGGCCTCCTGAGCGCACACGACCTGCGCGGCACGCCCTACGGCCACTTCGGCGACGGCTGTATCCACGTCCGGATCGACTTCGACCTGATGACCGCCCCCGGCATCGCCCGCTTCCGCCGCTTCTCGGAGGAGCTGGCCGACCTGGTGGTCGCCCACGGCGGTTCCCTCTCCGGCGAACACGGCGACGGGCAGGCGCGGGCGGAACTGCTGCCGAGGATGTACGGCCCGGAGATGGTCGGACTCTTCGAGCAGGTGAAGCGGATCTGGGACCCCGACGACCTCCTCAACCCCGGCATGCTCGTCCGCCCGGCCCCCCTCGACGCCGACCTCCGCTTCGCGGTCCTGCCCCGGGCACCCCGAGGCGAGCCCCCGGTACCGGTGGCGTTCGGATACCCGGAGGACGGCGGCGACTTCACGGCGGCCGTACGGCGGTGCGTCGGCGTCGCCAAGTGCCGTACGACCGAGGTGAGTCCGGGATCGGGAGCCGTCATGTGCCCCTCGTTCCGGGCGACGGGCGAGGAGGAGCACTCCACCCGGGGCCGGGCCCGGCTGCTGCACGAGATGCTGGCCGGCGAGGTGATCACCGACGGCTGGCGCTCGCCCGAGGTACGGGACGCCCTCGACCTCTGTCTGTCCTGCAAGGGCTGCCGCTCCGACTGCCCCGTCGGCGTCGACATGGCCACGTACAAGGCGGAGTTCCTCCACCACCACTACGCCGGGCGCCGCCGCCCCGCCGCCCACTACGCGATGGGGTGGCTGCCGGTGTGGCTCCGCCTCGTCGCCCGTACGCGCACGGCAGGCATCGTCAACTTCCTTGCCGGGGTGCGGCCGCCTGCGGCCCTGGCGAAGCGGCTGGGCGGGATCGCGCCCGAGCGGGAGCTGCCCCGCCTGGCGAGGGTGCCGTTCACCCGGTGGTACCGGCGGCGGATGTGGCAGCAGGCCAGGGAGGAGATGGCCGAGCGGGAGGAGTCGAGCGGGGTGGAGGGGTTGCCCGCCGAAGTGCCGCTGGGCCCGGAGGAATTCGCTGACGCCCTGGCCGCCTCGGGCCTCTTGGAGGAGCCCGACGAGCCCGACGAGCCCGACGAGGACGGTGATGGCGGTGATGGCGGCTCGGAGGGCGAGGGGTACGAGTCCCCGGAGCTGGTCGTGCTGTGGACGGACACCTTCACGGAGTACCTCTCGCCGTCCGTGGGACAGGCGGCCGTGCGCGTGCTGGAGGCCGCCGGGTTGCAGGTGATCGTGCCGCCCACCCTGCGGATGCGGAGGAAACCCCGCTGGCTGAAGCGGATGGAGGCGGGCGAGGAGGTCGAACTGACCCAATGGCAGCTCACCCGGAGCCTGTTCACGCTGCGCCAGGGCCGGGTCTGCTGCGGGCTGACGTATATCTCGACGGGCCAGCTGGACCGGGCCCGAGCGGTGCTGCGCCGTACGCTCGACCTGCTGGGCCTGTTCCTGAACCCCCTTCCGCAGCGCCTGCTGGACGAGGACCCGGACCTGGCCGCGTCCCCCATCCCGATCGTCGTCCTCGAACCGAGCTGCGCGGCGACCCTCCGCACGGACCTCCCCGAACTGCTCCCCGACGACCCCCGAGCACGTCGACTCGCCGACTCGGTCGTCACGTTCGCCGAAGCGCTCGAACGGTACGCGCCGCACTGGACACCCCCCGCTCTCGACCGCCCGGTCGTCGGCCAGACCCACTGCCATCAGCACGCGGTCCTCGGCGACGCCCCCGACCGCCGTGTCCGGGCCGCCGCCGGTCTCACCGGTGACCTCAGCGGCGGCTGTTGCGGCCTCGCGGGCAACTTCGGTTTCGAGAAGGGCCACTACGACGTCTCCGTGGCCTGCGCGGAGGACCAACTCCTCCCGGCGCTACGGGAAGCCGACGCCGGCGCGGTGGTACTGGCCGACGGCTTCTCGTGCCGGACCCAGCTGGAGCAGCTCGCGGGGAGAAGGGGCCGGCATCTGGCGGAGGTGCTGGCGGAGGGGTTGGCGGAGGGAGGGGAGCAGGCTGCTCGGGCCGCTCCGGAGGGGGCCGTTCCGGAGGAGCCGAGAAACGGCTGAAAAGTGCTCTAAGGGTGCACTTGAGGGGCGTACGGGTGTTACGGCGGCCGTCTGCCGTCGTCTGCCGTCGTCGGTTGAGCGCCGTGAGGTCGCGGGACCGGGCCTCCGCCTGGTCGGAGGGGGGGATCGGGGCCGCGCGTGAGCGCCCAGGGCTCCGGGCGTGCGCTCCCGCGCGCCGCCCCGGTGACCGTTCGTGTCGGTGCGGGCACGGGGAGCATCGGGGTGGTTTCATCCCCAGCTCTCGGCGGGACGGAGGCGCATGGACCAGCACGGCGGGGAGATGGAGAAGGGGCGCGAGGAGGGGCCGAGGGAGGAGGGAACGGGGGCGGCACCGGAAGCGGGGGCGACGGCGGCGGCGTCGGGGGTGGCGGCGTCGGGTGGGTCGGGGCCGCGGCAGTACCAGAAGGACCGGATCGCCGAGCATGTGATCGGGCATGTCATCGGCGGCGCGATCATCGGCGTCATGGCCTGGTTCTGGACCCAGACCCCGGTGGGGTTCGTGATGACCGTGATCTGGGGTGCCGGTGTCTACTGGTGGAACAAGAGCCCCTTGGTCCAGGGCTGGCCCAGACGCCGCCGGATACGCCTGGGCATCGCCATCACCGCGACGTACTGGCTCTTCGCGTTCCTGGTCATGTGAGGAACGGTCTCTCCGCGGAGAGTGAGGCCGGTCCTCCGGTCAGGTCACGTCAGGCCGGTTCGGTCAGCCGTGTGGCACGTCCCTCGCCGTTCCACTCGACCCCCTGGACGCGTACGACGGCGTCCCGGTTGATCGGCCCGTAGACATGCGGGAACAGGACGTCGTCGCCGACGCCGGGCGGCGGGGCGGGGTCCGCCGCCTCGAACTCCACGCGGGCGTCGAGCCGTTGCTCGTCGATGAGCAGGACGTGCAGCGGCTTCGGGGCGTCCCCGTAGAAGGCGTTGATCACGGCGAGGGTGGTCGCCTCGTCGGGTGAGCAGTGCACGAAGCCGTCCTCCGGGAGGGAGGCCGGGGCGTACGGCTCGTCGGGGCGGGCGTTCCAGGCATCGGGTGACACGACGTGGTGGATCATTGCCCGGTTATACAACGCCCGCCGCACCTGGGGAGGTGAGGGTGCGGCTCACGCACGGGTGAGCGTGCGGCTTGTACGGAGGCGTGGGTTGGGGTTTGTACGGACGCGTGGGTGCGGCTCGCACGGACGCGTGGGCGGGGCTCAGCGGCCGAGCGCCTCGACGGCCGCGGTGGCCGCCCTGGCGATGAGGGCGTCGTCGCGGGTGGCGCCCTCCTTGCCCCGCGTGGACATGACCGCCATGACGATCGGGTTGCCGCCGTCGTCCGGCCACAGCACGGCGATGTTGTTGCGTCCCCCGTATCCGGCGGTGCCGCTCTTGTCGGCGACCTCCCAGCCGTCGGGGACGCCCGCCCTGATGAGCGTTCCACCGGTCATGTTCGTCGTCATCCAGGTCCGGAGCAGCTCGCGTTCGTCCCGCTTCAGGGCGTCCCCGAGCAGGAAGGCCCGCAGGCTCCCCGCCATCGCGCGCGGGGTGCTGGTGTCACGGATGTCGCCCGGTCTGCCCTCGCTCATGTCGGGCTCGTACCGGTCCATCTCGGTGACGTCGTCGCCGAGGTCCTCCAGCACCTTCTCCAGACCGTCGGGTCCGCCGAGTTCGTCGAGGAGCAGATTGACCGCCGTGTTGTCGCTGTACCAGAGGGTCGCGGCGCACAGCCCTCGCAGGCTCATGCCTTTCTCGACGAAGTTCTCGGACACGGGGGAGTCCGCGACCACGTCGTCGCGGGAGCCCGTGACCACCTTGTCGATGCCGTCCGTCCCGTACTTGCGGAGGATGGCACCCGCCGCCAGCGCCTTGAACGTGGAGGCGTACGCGAACCGGTCGTCCGCGCGGTAGGAGACGGTGCGTCCGGTGCCGGTGTCGAGGGCGTACACCCCGAGCCGGGCGTCGAACTCGCGCTCCAGCGCCCCGAATCCGGCGGCGGTGGACTTGGCGGAGCCGGCGGTGGGGCCGGTGGCGGAGCCGTTGGTGGAGCGGGCCCCCTTCGCGGCCTCGGAACCGCTCGCGACCTCGGTGGTGTTCACGGCGTTCGTCCCCTTCTCCTGGCCGCACGCGGGGAGGGCGGCGAGCGCGAGTAAGACGGTCGCGCAGGCGGCACCCCGGCGTATGCGATGCGTGTACGTCATGGGTCGGACCTCCAGGTCGTGGGCACGGCGGCACCCGGCGAGCGCGCCGGTGCTCCGCCGCGCCGGAACCACCCTCCGCCGCACCCGCCACATCCGTCCAAGACGCGAACGCACGCATCCATGCCGTTTCGGCATGGCTGGTGGGGATGGCTGTTCGACGGGGGCGTTGGGCGGGGCTGTTCGACGGGGCTGTTCGACGGGGCTGTTGGGCCGGGCCGTTGCGCGGGGCTGTCCGGCAGGGCCGTCCGGCGAAGCCGTTTTGGCATAGTGGCTCCGTGGATCTTGTGGGGGCATGCCGGGCGTTCGTTCATGTGAGCGAGCACGGCAGTTTCACGGTGGGCGCGGCGGCGGCCGGTATGGCTCAGCCGGTGGTGAGCCGCCGTATCGCCGCGCTGGAGCAGCGCCTCGGTGGGCGTCTGCTGGAGCGGTCGTCCCGTACGGTGACCCTGACGCCGTTCGGGCGGGACATGCTGCCCCTGGCCCGGCATGTCACCCAGGCCGCCGCCCGGCTCGAACACGAGGCGGAGGCCGCACGGCACCGCCCCCTACGGCTCGCCGTACCCCCCGACTGCCCCACCGGCGCCCTCGCCCGTCTCATCGCCGAGGCCCGCGCCCATGACCTCAGCCTCGATCCGCGCCCGGCCCTGGCGGCGGAACGGGCCGACCTCCTGACGAACCGGCAGGTGCACGCGGCGCTCCTGGCGGTGCCGCTCACCGAGGCGACCTGGACCGTACCGCTCGGCCTCGCCGTCGTGGACGAACCCGACGGCGAACTGATCCACCTGGACACCCTCCGCCCCGGCCGGGCCGACCGCCACCCACGCCCCCGGCGCGTCTGGCTCCAGCCGGAGGACGACGTACCGCATGTCCGCGACCGGCTGGCCCGGGTCCGCGACGCCGTCGGACTGCGCCCCGTACAACTGGCCGTCGCCCCCTCGGTGCCCGCCGCCGTGGCGGACGTCCTCAGCGGCGGCGACGCCCTGCTCTGCTCCCCTGCCCAGGCCCGGACCCTCTCCCTGCACTGGCGCCCCGTCGGCGAACTCGGCCCCGCCCTCGCCCGCGGCTACACACTCGCGGTCGCCGACGAGACGACCCCCGACGCCACCGCCACCCGCATCCACGAGGCCTGCGCCCCCGCCCTCGCCCACTGCCTGGGCGTCCGACCCCAGCCGTACGACCGACCGGAGGTCGCCCCTTGAACCCCCGTACTACCCGTAGTACCCACAGCGCTGGTACCACCCGCACGACCCCTACGACCCCTACGACTCGTACTGGTCGACTGCTCGGTGAGCTGCGGCAGGCGCTGCGGGACGGCGGGCTCGAAGGCTCGTTCCTGGTCCGCGATCTGGCCACGGGGGAGGAACTCGGCATCGACCCCGACATGGAGTTCCCCTGTGCCTCGCTGGTGAAGGTCCCGCTGGCCCTGGCCACGCTGGAACGTGTCCGCAGGGGCGAACTCGACGGCGCTACCCCGATCGAGGTGGCCCCCGGCCGGATCACCACACCGGGGCCGACCGGCATCAGCCGCTTCCGCCACCCCGCCCGGGTCGCCGTGGACGATCTGCTCTACCTCAGCACCTGCATCAGCGACAACATCGCCGCCGACACCCTCTTCTCCCTGACGCCGCCCGCCCAAGTCGGCGCGATCATGGAGGAGTTCGGGGTGCGGGGCCTGGCCGTACGGCACACGATGCATGAGCTGGTCGACACCCCGGTGGAGCGTTTCGACGCGGCCGAGGTGCATCTCGCGCACGCGCTCGCGATCGACGCCGGGACGCCGGGCCGTGGCCACCGGGTGCCGCAGCTCGACAACTCGCGCGCCAACACGGGCACGGCCCGGGCGTTCGTGGACCTCCTCCAGGCGATCTGGCGGTCACGCCCGGACGCACAGGCCCCGAACCGGCCGCCCACCGCACCCGAAACCCGCCGCGCGGTCCCACCCACAACCGGGACCGCGGCCCCACCCGCCCCCCGGCCCACAACCCCACCCGCACCCCGCACCACGACCCCACCCACGGCAATCCCGCCCGAAGTCGCCGCCCGAGTCCGCGAACTGATGGCCAACAACCTCATGCGCCACCGCCTCTTCCCCGACTTCGCCTCCGACGTGTCCAAGTGGTTTTCGAAGACGGGCCAACTCCTCAACCTCCGCCACGAGATCGGCGTGGTCGAACACGCCGACGGGCCCACGTACGCGGTGGCCGTGCTCACCGAATCCCGGGTGGCTGCGGCCATCCAGCCCGCCGCCGACGCCCTCATGGGCCAGATCGCCCGTCGCCTCCGCGACCGACTCCGCGCGGACGCGGGAGCGGGCGCGGGCACGGGCCACCACACGGAGAGGACATCATGAGCGCGAACAGATGGACCAGCACCTCGATGCCGTACCTGACGCCGCGAAGGCAGGGGCAGGGGCAGGAACAGGGCGGCGACGCGTGGGCCGCCGACGCGGCCGCCCAGGGGCGACGGGGCACCCAACGGATTCTGTCCGCCGGTGAGGTGCCGGCGGACGCCGAGGTGGCGGGGCTGTTCGGGCTGGCGGAGGGGGAGCCGGTGGTCGTACGCCGCCGTCTGATCCTCCTCGACGACGAGCCGAGCGAACTCACCGACACCTACTACCCGGTGGACATCGCACGGGGCACAGCCCTGGCCGGCAGTGCCAGAATCCGAGGCGGAGCCATCACGCTGCTCGCCGAGCTGGGACATGTCGGCGCCCTCGTCCGGGAGGACATCACGGCCGACGTACCCGACGACGAGGAACGCCAGACCTTGCGCACCGCGCCGGACGAGCCCGTCCTCCGTCTGACCAGGCTCACCCTGGACCGCCACGACTGCCCCATCCAGGTCGACCGCATGGTGATGCCGGCCCGACGCCAGCGCCTCCGCTACGAGATCCCGCTCGTGGACGGGACCGACTGAGACGAGACCTCGATCGCCGACGGAGCTGACTGACACGAGACCCCGCTCGCCGAACCTTGTGACAGTCCAGTGCTTGAAATGTGAAGGACTTTGCCGGGCGTTGCCTATTGATCGGTCGTGTTCTAGGCATGGTGATCAAGGAGTCCACAAGCGACATAAAACGCATGAGCGAAGGGATGGCCTCCGCCCCATGACACCCCCCACCCCCGCACCCACCCACAACCCCGCCGTGAAGAGCAAGGCGTTGCTGCGCGGCGCCCTCGCCGTGACCGCGGCCGGGCTCGCCGCCGTGCTGCCGCTGGCGGGTACGGCGGCTGCCGCCGTGCCGTTGTCCGGCAAGGCCCAGCGGACCGTGACCACCGCCGACGGCGACACCTTCCGGCTGCGGCTGAAGGCCACCCCCGTCGTCCTGCCCGCCGCCGGCGGCACCGTCGAGGTCAAGGGCGCCGGTTACAACCGCGCCCAGGGCATCTTCCTGGCCTTCTGCGTCATCCCGGACGGCGTCAAGGTCGGCGACCCCTCGACGTACACGACCCTGCCCAGCCCCTGCCTCGGCGGCCGCGAGGCCCAGGACGGCTCGTCCCGCCGGATCACCGACACGGGCACCGGGACGCCGGGCATCACCCTCCCGTACGAGAAGGGCGGCCGGTTCAAGACCACGCTGAACATCCGCCCCGAGATCGCCGACGGCCAGATCTGCGACCGGACAGTCCGCTGCGCGATCGTCACCCGAGCCGACTTCACCGCCACCAGCAGCCGGCTCTACGACCAGTACATCCCGGTGCACTTCGCACCGGAGACCGCGAAGCGCTAGGCGCGGCCGGGAGGCCGGGTGGCCGGGTGGCCGGGCGGTCGTACGGCCGGGCGGTCGTGAAGTCGGAGCCCGGAGGCATGGAGACCCGGAGACCCGGGTGGTCAGGCGCCGGACGGCCGGGGTGTGGGGCACCGAAGCGGACACCCACGCCCCGGCCACGTTCCCGGCCCGCACACGAACCACCTCGCTCCCATGCTGCTGCCCCTACCCCGAAACGTCCGCCTTCCCCCGCCCCACCTGGGTCCGTACCGCCCCCATGCTCGCCCCGATGACCAGCGCGATCGCCAGGGAATCCGTCAGGGACAGGGTCTGGCCCAGGATGAGGAAACCGGCCGTGGCGGCGATGGCCGGTTCCAGGCTCATGAGGACGGCGAAGGTGGCGGCGGGCAGGCGGCGCAGGGCGAGGAGTTCGAGGGTGTAGGGCAGGACGGAGGAGAGTACGGCGACGGCGGCGCCCAGCGCGATCGTCGTCGGGTCGAGCAGCCGCGTCCCGGACTCGAACACCCCGAGCGGCAGGAACAGCACCGCCGCCACCCCCATGGCCAGCGCCAACCCGTCGGCCTGCGGAAACCGCCGCCCCGTACGCGCGCTGAAGACGATGTACGCGGCCCACATCGCCCCCGCCGAGAGCGCGAAGGCCATGCCGACCGGGTCGAGATCCCCGAAGCCGCCGCCACCGCCGAGCAGGAAGACCCCGCACAGGGCCAGCCCGGCCCAGACCAGGTTCACCGCGCGGCGGGAGGTGAGGACGGACAGGGCCAGCGGGCCGAGCACCTCCAGCGTGACGGCCGGGCCGAGGGGGATGCGCGCCACGGACTGGTAGAAGAGGCCGTTCATCGCGGCCATGGTCACGGCGAAGACGACGACCGTGCCCCAGTCGGCGCGCGAGTGCCCGCGCAGCCGGGGGCGGCAGATGAGCAGCAGGATCAGTGCGGCCACCAGCAGCCGCAGGGTCACCACCCCGAGCGCCCCGGCGCGAGGCATCAGCGTCACCGACAACGCCCCGCCGAACTGCACCGATATCCCTCCGGCGAGCACCAGCCCCACGGGCCCGAGGGCACCTCGGCGCGACGAGGCGGAGAGCGAGGAAGGCGTGGAAGGCGTGGAAGGCGAGGAGGGTGCGGAGGGTGCGGAGGAGGAGGCCGTCGCCGAGGGCGCGGTGTGGTCAGCGCTGGGGAGTGTCACGGGGGCCGTCCAGGATGAGCGGAGAACCACGAGCGGGGGAGCGTAGTTCAGTGTAGTGGGCTGCGCAGTTCACGGTAATGGACCCTGTCAGGGCTGTAAACCTCATTCGAACCTGACCCACCCTGTGAGGCTCGCGCCCACCCCCACCTGCGCATCCCCCCCTCCCCTCCCCCGCCTGACAAACAAAACCCAGGAATTCCCAAGGTTTTCACAGCCTTTATTCGCCGATCGGATTCTGAGTTTTCTGTTTTTTTCTCGCGGGGCCGTGTTAAGTTTTTCATCGGGCGGAGGGATCGCCCGGTACCAGACAGGCAGCGATGCCAGAGAACAGCGGCAGTTGCTCGAAACTCAGAAGGAGTCATCATGAGCTTCAGGGTTGTTTCAGGTCTCGTCCCCCGGCGGAACGCAAACGCATTCGACCCGAACGGGGACCCCGCCGCCAATCCGAACCAGGTCCCCCCGCCGCCGGCCCAGCAGCAGCGCCGACGCCGTCCGCGCCCGGGTGAGCCCGCTCCCCAGCAGCCCGGCTTCTGATCGGAGCCCCTGGTAAACGCCCTGGTCGCAAGGGAGGGTCGTCGGTTCCCCGTCGGCCCTCCCGGCGTTTTCGCTCCCCTCCCCGGTGTTGTGCGCGGGCTGTGGGTTCCCCCGTAATCGGCTGGCAATCCGGCAAAGTCCCGGAGCCCGGCGCCCGCTCACCAATAAATTGTTCTTGCTCGATGGGAGAAATATGCGTGCGCCCAAGGGCCGACTGAAAAACCGTCGTCCGTCGGTCGATTTCCCCAGGAGTGTTCCACCGGGTTTGGAATTATCTCCCTATGGCCTACCGGTCACCCGAGGAAAAGATGAAGACCCTCCGGAGGCCAGGCCCGAGCAAATTCCCGAAACCCCACCCGAGGCCCTGACGACCGAGGAACCGAACCCCACCGCATACGAACCATACGAACCATTCGAACCCTACGAAGCCCCACCCGAGCACCCCCAAACCCAGCCCCCCACCCCCATCTCCACCCTCACTCCCACTCCCACCCCCACCCCCACCCTCACCCCCCGCGCGGCCTTCCGCCGTTTCTGGCCCATGACCAAGGGGCTGCGGCGCTGGCTGGTGGCGATCTGGGTGTGCACGGTGCTGGGCGCGCTCGCCGAGACCTCCGCGATCCTGCTGTTCAGCGACCTCACGGACAACGCCCTGCAAAGGGGCTCACTGGACGCGTTCTGGGCCCCGGCCGCCCAGTGGCTCGGCATCGCGATCGTCGGCGCCGCCATCGGCTACGCCGGCGGCTCCCTCTCCGTCTGGGTCTCCGAACGCTTCGTGATGCGCCTACGCGAACACGTCTTCGACCACGTCCAGAAACTCCCCCCGCACTTCTTCCAACGCCACCGCCAGGGCGACCTGCTCTCCCGCCTCACGGGCGACGTGGAGTCGATCGAACAGATGGCCGTCTCCGGCCTCCTCGGCACGGCGTCCGCCCTGTTCAGCGCCGTCTTCTACGCGGCCGCCGCGTTCTGGCTGCGCTGGGACCTGGCCACCGCCACCTTCGTCCTCGCCCCACTGTTCTGGCTGGCCGCACGACGCTTCTCGGCCGGCGTCAAGTCGGTCGCGCGCGAGGGCCGGGTCGCTGACGGCGCGGTCACCTCCGTGGTCGAGGAATCCCTCGGCAACCTCGTCCTCACCCAGGCATACGGCCGTCAGGACGCCGAGCGGCGACGGCTGCGACAGGAGGCGACGGCCTGGTTCAAGGCGGCCGTCCGCTCGGCCCGCCTCAACCAGGCGTACGGCCAACTCGTCCAGGTCATAGAGACGGTCTGCGTCCTCGCGGTGATCGGCATCGGCGTCTGGGAGATCTCGGCGGGCCAGATGACCCTCGGCCAGCTCCTCGCCTTCGCCGCCCTCCTCAGCTACCTCTATCCGCCCATCCGCAGCCTCGCCCAACTCGGCCTCCTTGTCACCGCCGCCACCGCGGGCGCGGAACGCCTGACCGAGATCCTGGACGCCCGCCCCTCCGTCACCGACCCGGCCCCCTCCATCGCCGAAGCCCGAGACAACGGCCGTCCCGACGGCACGATCGAGGTCCGAAACGTCACCTTCCACTACCCGAGCACGACCACCGACCACCCGGAGACGCCCGCCCCCTCATCCCCCTCCCCGGCCCTGGACGGACTCTCCTTCACCGTCGCCCCCGGCGAGCTGGTGATCATCACGGGCCCGAGCGGCGCCGGCAAATCCACCCTCTCCAAACTCCTCCTCCGCTTCTACGACCCCGACGCGGGCACGGTCCTCCTGGACGGCACCCCCCTCCACGACTTCCCCCTGGACCGACTCCGCGAGTACGTCGCCCTCCTCCCGCAACAGACCCTCGTCCTGCACGACACGGTCCGCGCCAACATCGCCTGCGGTCGCCCCGGCGCCAGCGACCAGGCCATCGAGGAGGCCGCCCGCACCGCCGACGCACACGACTTCATCACCGCCCTGCCCGACGGTTACGACACCCAGGTCGACCCCAACTCCGCCCGCCTGTCCGGCGGTCAGCTCCAACGTCTGGCCATCGCCCGAGCCGTCCTCCGAGACGCCCCCGTCCTGGTCCTCGACGAACCCACCACCGGCCTCGACGCCCTCGCCGCCCGCCGCATCGTCGACCCCCTGCGCCGCCTCATGACCGGCCGCACCACGATCATGATCACCCACGACCTGGACCTGGCCCCCGACGCCGACCGCATCCTCGTCCTCGACCAGGGCCGCATAGTCGAGTCCGGCCGCCACCACGAACTCCTCACCCTGGGCGGCACCTACGCCCACCTCCACAACTCCCGAAAACACGCCACGGCCGTACAGGACGACAGCGACTACGACACCACCGGCTACCCCCAGGAGACACCCGCCCCCGAGCACGACGCGTACACCCACGCCCCCCGGTACCCGTACGACCCCGTATACGCCTACGACCCCGTATACACGTACGACGGCGGATCAGTCGCATGACGGCGGGTCAGTCGCATGACGGCAGGTCAGTCGCATGACGGCGGGGAAGCCGCGTACGGACGGAAGGGGCCGGGCCGGTGTGTCCTATGTCCGTCGCGTACAGCCGGCTCAGCAAAGTTCATGCCTCTCCACCCCCGAGCAGTACGCCCGCCTGCGACGGACTGACACACCGGCCCGGCCCCGACCCACCCACGCACCCACCCGCCCAGGCGCGACCGCACGCAGACGCACCACAGGCACCAGACGCGCACACGCCACCCACAGACCGAACCCGCCCCCAGCCTCCCTGCGATTTAAATGCAAGCACGCTTGATTGTTTCCAGGTCGGCCTGTCATGCTCGCTGCCATGGCCGACCCCAAGCCCGTCATCGACGACCTGCGCACCGAGGGCGCTGAACTCGACGCACTGATCGCCGAGTTGCCCGAGGACCGCTGGACGCTGGCGACACCCGCGCCCCGCTGGACGATCGCCCACCAGATCGCACATCTCGCCTGGACCGACCGCGCGTCCCTGCTCGCCGTGACCGACCCGTCGGCCTTCGCCAAGGAGGTCGAGAACGCCCTGCTCCAGCCGGGCGACTTCGTGGACAACGGCGCCGAGGAGGGCGCCGTTGCCCCGCCCGCCCAACTGCTCGCGGACTGGCGGGCCGGGCGCGCCGCCCTGGAGGAGGCCCTGCGGGCGGCCCCCGACGGCGCACGGTTCGCCTGGTTCGGGCCGCCCATGTCCACCGCCTCGATGGCGACCGCCCGGCTGATGGAGACCTGGGCCCACGGCCAGGACATCGCCGACGCCCTCGGCGTGACCCGCACCCCCACCGACCGGCTCCGCCACATCGCCCGCCTGGGCATCCGCACCCGCGACTTCGCCTACGGAGTGCACGGCATCCAGGCACCGTTCGAGGAATTCCGGGTCGAACTGACCGCCCCCTCGGGCGAGGTGTGGACCTACGGCCCCGAGGCCGCCGACGACCGCGTCACCGGCCCCGCCCTCGACTTCTGCCTCCTGGTCACCCAACGCGCTCACCGCACCGACCTCACCCTGCACACCGAAGGCGAGAACGCCGCCCAATGGCTGGACATCGCCCAGGCCTTCGCCGGCCCGCCGGGCAAGGGCCGCGCCCCCGGCGAAGGCCGAGCCCTCGGCCAGGGCGGCCGCGCCCCCGGCGGGGAGTCCACATGACACCGCTGATCCCACCCCTCCGCATAGGCAACGCCTCCGGCTTCTACGGCGACCGCTTCGACGCCCTGCGCGAGATGCTCACCGGCGGCGACCTCGACGTCCTCACCGGCGACTACCTGGCCGAGCTGACCATGCTCATCCTCGGCCGCGACCGCCTGAAGAACCCCGACGCCGGTTACGCCCGCACGTTCCTGCGGCAGCTGGAGGACTGCCTCGGCATCGCCCACGACCGAGGCGTCCGCATCGTCACCAACGCCGGAGGCCTCAACCCGGCCGGACTCGCCGACACCGTACGGCAGTTGGCGAACCGGCTCGGCATCCCCGTCCGCGTCGCCCACGTAGAGGGCGACGACCTCACCGCCCGGCACCCCGGCAGCCTCGCCGCCCACGCCTACCTCGGCGGCTTCGGCATCACGACCTGCCTGCGCGAGGGCGCCGACATCGTCGTCACCGGCCGGGTGACGGACGCTGCCCTCGTCACGGGACCCGCCGCCGCCCACTTCGGCTGGGACCCGTCCGACCACGACCGCCTCGCGGGCGCGGTCGTCGCGGGCCACGTACTGGAATGCGGCACCCAGGCCACCGGCGGCAACTACGCCTTCTTCACCGACCACGACCCGAAGGCACTCCTCCACCCCGGCTTCCCCCTCGCCGAACTCCACGAGGACGGCAGCTGCGTCATCACCAAACACCCCGGCACCGGTGGCCTCGTCGACATCGGCACCGTCACCGCCCAACTCCTCTACGAGACCGCCGGCGCCCGATACGCGGGCCCCGACGTCACCGCCCGCCTCGACACGATCAGCCTGACCCAGGACGGCCCCGACCGCGTACGGATCACCGGCGTACGCGGCGAGGCCCCGCCCCCCACCCTCAAGGTCGGCGTCAACCGCTTCGGCGGGTTCCGGGGCGAGGTCGTCTTCGTCCTCACCGGCCTGGACATCGAGGCCAAGGCCGCGCTCGTACGGCAGCAGATGGCGGAGGCGCTGGCCAAGTCGACGCCCGCCGAGGTGCGTTGGGACCTCGCCCGCACCGACCACCCCGACGCCCCCACCGAGGAGACCGCGAGCGCCCTCCTCCACCTCGTCGTACGCGACCCCGACGAACACACCGTCGGCCGCGCCCTGAGCGGAGCCGCCGTGGAACTCGCCCTCGCCGGCTACCCCGGCTTCCACGTCCTCTCACCACCGGGCAAGGGCACACCGTACGGGGTCTTCGAGGCCGAGTACGTCCCCCAGAACACCGTGGATCACATGGCGGTCCTCCACGACGGCCGCCGCGTCCCCGTACCCCCGGCCCCCGATACCCTCGTCCTCGACCCCGCCGTACCCGAACCAGCCCTCCCCGAGCCACTGCCACCCGGGCTGCCGACCCGCCGCGCACCGCTCGGCCTCGTCGCCGGTGCACGCAGCGGGGACAAGGGGGGTGACGCGAACGTGGGGGTATGGGTGCGGTCGGAGGAGGCGTGGCGGTGGTTGGCGCATGAGCTGACAACTGACAAATTTCAGAATCTGATACCTGAAAGTCGTCATCTGTCATCTGTCAACCGTCACCCGTCATCTGATGACTGTCATCCGTCATCTGACGATTGTCATCCGTCACCTGAAATCCGTCCTCCGTCATCTGAAATCCGCCCCCCGTCAGTCACCCGCCACACCCTCCCCAACCTCCGCGCCCTCAATTTCACAGTCAGAGGCATTCTCGGCGAAGGCGTAGCCGCCCAGCACCGTTTCGACCCCCAGGCCAAGGCCCTCGGCGAATGGCTCCGCTCCCGCCACCTGGACATACCGGAGATCCTCCTGTGACGGTCCTCAGCTCAGCCCTGGACGCGGGCGCCCCCGACCACAAGGCGAACCGCGAGTCGATGCTCGCGAAACTCGCCGCTCTCGACGCCGAGTATGCGAAAGCCCTCGCCGGCGGCGGCGAGAAGTACATCGAGCGGCACCGGAGACGCGGCAAACTCCTGGCCCGTGAACGTATCGAAATCCTCCTCGACCCCGACGCGCCCTTCCTGGAGTTGTCCCCGCTGGCGGCCTGGGGCAGCGACTACGCGGTGGGCGCGTCGCTCGTCACCGGTATCGGAGTGGTCGAGGGCGTCGAATGCGTGATCACCGCCAACGACCCGACCGTACGCGGTGGTGCCAGCAACCCCTGGAGCCTGAAGAAGGCACTCCGCGCCAATGACATCGCCCTCGCCAACCGCCTGCCGCTCATCAGCCTCGTGGAGTCCGGCGGCGCGGATCTCCCCTCCCAGAAGGAGATCTTCATCCCCGGCGGCGCGATCTTCCGCGATCTGACCCGTCTCTCCGCCGCCGGAATCCCCACGGTCGCCGTCGTCTTCGGCAACTCCACGGCCGGCGGCGCGTACATCCCGGGCATGTCCGACCACGTGATCATGGTCAAGGAGCGGGCGAAGGTGTTCCTCGGCGGTCCGCCGCTCGTGAAGATGGCCACCGGCGAGGAGAGCGACGACGAGTCACTGGGCGGCGCCGACATGCACGCGCGCGTGTCGGGTCTCGCCGATCACTTCGCCGTCGACGAGCGGGACGCAATCCGTCAGGCCCGCCGAGTCGTGGCCCGCCTCAACCATCGCAAGGCATACGCCGACCCGGCCCCCGCCGAGCCCCCGACATACGACCCGGAAGAACTCCTCGGCATCGTCCCCGGCGACTTGAAGGTGCCCTTCGACCCCCGCGAGGTCATCGCCCGTATCGTCGACGCCTCCGACTACGACGAGTTCAAGCCCCTCTACGGCACCAGCCTCACCACCGGCTGGGCCACCCTCCACGGCTACCCGATCGGCATCCTCGCCAACGCCCAGGGCGTCCTGTTCAGCGAGGAGTCACAGAAGGCCGCCCAGTTCATCCAACTCGCCAACCAGCGCGACATCCCCCTCCTCTTCCTGCACAACACCACCGGTTACATGGTCGGAAGGGAGTACGAGCAGGGCGGCATCATCAAGCACGGCGCGATGATGATCAACACGGTCGCCAACAGCCGCGTACCGCACCTCTCCGTCCTCATGGGCGCCTCGTACGGCGCCGGCCACTACGGCATGTGCGGCCGCGCCTACGACCCCCGCTTCCTCTTCGCCTGGCCCAGCGCCAAGTCCGCCGTCATGGGCCCCCAGCAACTGGCCGGCGTCCTCTCCATCGTCGCCCGCCAATCCGCGATGGCGAAGGGACGGCCGTACGACGAGGACGCCGACGCCGCCCTGCGCGCCATGGTCGAGCAGCAGATCGAGTCCGAGTCGCTGCCCATGTTCCTGTCCGGACGCCTGTACGACGACGGCGTCATCGACCCGCGCGACACCCGCACCGTCCTCGGCCTGTGCCTGTCGGCCATCCACACGGCCCCGTTCGAAGGCGCCCACGGCGGCTTCGGCGTCTTCCGGATGTGAGGGACCCCCATCCATGACCGACCCCATGACCGAACCCACGGCTGACCCCGTGACCGAACCCGCGGCCGACCCCATGATCGCGACCCTCCTCGTGGCCAACCGAGGCGAGATCGCCTGCCGGATCTTCCGCACCTGCCGTGAGTTGGGAATCCAAACGGTCGCCGTGCACTCCGACCCGGACGAAAACGCCCTCCACGCGCGCGTGGCCGACACAGCGGTACGACTGCCGGGCGCGGCCCCCGCCGACACCTACCTCCGAGGCGACCTCATCGTGAAGGCCGCCCTCGCCGCCGGCGCCGACGCCGTCCACCCCGGCTACGGCTTCCTCTCCGAGAACGCCCACTTCGCACGCGCCGTCCTGGACGCCGGCCTCACCTGGATCGGCCCGCCCCCGGAGGCGATCGAGGCGATGGCGTCCAAGACGCGCGCGAAGCGGTTGCTGGGCCTCGCCTCCCTCACCGGGGCCACCGAGGCCTCCGGGGCCACCGAGGCCTCCGGGATCACCGCCTCCGACCTCCCGGTCCTCGTCAAGGCGGCGGCGGGCGGCGGAGGCCGGGGCATGCGCGTGGTACGCCGCCTGGCGGAGCTGCCCGCCGCCCTGGAGGCCGCCCGAGCCGAGGCGACCAGCGCCTTCGGCGACGGTGAGGTGTTCATCGAGCCGTACGTGGAGAACGGCCGCCACATCGAGGTCCAGATCCTCGCCGACACCCACGGCACCATCTGGCCCCTGGGCACCCGCGACTGCTCCCTCCAACGCCGCCACCAGAAGGTCATCGAGGAGGCCCCGGCCCCCGGCCTGCCCGCATCACTCGTCGAGGAGCTGAAGGACCTCGCCGTACGCGCCGCGCGAGCCGTCTCCTACGTGGGCGCGGGCACGGTCGAGTTCCTGGTGGCCGACGGCCGGGCCCACTTCCTGGAGATGAACACCCGCCTCCAGGTCGAACACCCGGTCACGGAGGCGGTGTTCGGCGTGGACCTGGTGGCCGAGCAGCTCCGCGTCGCGGAGGGCGCCGCCCTCGCCCCCGAGCCCCCACGCGCGCGTGGCCACGCCGTCGAGGCCCGCCTCTACGCCGAGGACCCCGCCACCGACTGGACCCCCCAGACGGGCACCCTCCACCGCTTGACCGTCCCGGACACCGTCCGCCTGGACACCGGTTACGAGGCGGGCGACGAGATCGGCGTCCACTACGACGCGATGCTCGCCAAACTCATCGCCCACGCCCCCACCAGGTCGGAGGCCATCCGCCGCCTGGCCGGAGCCCTCGACCGCACGACACTCCACGGCCCGACGACCAACCGCGCCCTCCTCATCAACTCCCTGCGCCACGAGGAGTTCACCAAGGCCCGCATGACCACGGCCTTCTACGACCACCACCTCCACGAACTGACCACGGCGCCCCCCGACCCCCTGACCTGCGTGGCCGCCGCCCTCGCCGACGCCCGAGCCACCGCCTCCCCCCGCTTCGCCGGCTACCGCAACGTCCCCTCCCAGCCCCAGAGCCGCCGCTACGCCCTGGCGGGAGAGGTACACGAGGTCACGTACCACCACACGAGGACGGGACTGGCGGTGGACGGGATGACCGTCATCCACGCGGACGCCAACAGGGTCGTTCTGGAAGTGGAGGGCGTACGAAGGAAGTTCGAGGTGACGAGATACGGCACCGGCCGCTACGTGAACGCCGTCAAACTGACGGCCCTACCCCGCTTCCCGGACCCGACCGCGCCCCACGCCGCCGGCTCTCTCCTGGCCCCCATGCCGGGAACAGTTGTACGAGTGGTGGAGGGCCTCAAGGAAGGTACGGAAGTACAGGCCGGCCAACCCCTCCTCTGGCTGGAGGCGATGAAGATGGAACACAGCATCACAGCTCCGACCGCAGGCACTCTGACCAGCCTGAACGTGGTGGTTGGGCAGCAGGTGGAGCTGGGCGCCCTTCTGGCCGTAGTCGAGGACGAGCGCTTTTAAGGGGCGCGGGGAACTGCGCGATCAGCCCCCACACACCCGCACCCTCCAACGAACTGTTCCACCCTCCCCATGAGGAACCCTCGATGTCCCCAGTGATCGAATCCGAAGACCACAAATCCCTACGAGCCGCCGTCGCCGCCCTCGGCAAACGCCACGGCCGCAACTTCAACCCGGAAGCCCTCTGGGCAGAGGCGGCCGAGCTCGGCTACCTGGGCGTCAACCTGCCGGAGGCACACGGCGGCGGAGGCGCCGGGATCTCCGAACTCTCCATCGTGCTGGAGGAGTTGGGTGCCGCGGGCTGCCCGCTCCTTATGGTGGTCGTATCACCCGCCATCTGCGGCACGGTGATCGCCCGCTTCGGCACCGAGGCCCAGCAGCGGACCTGGCTCCCCGCCCTGGCGAACGGCACGAAGACGATGGCCTTCGGCATCACGGAACCGGACGCCGGTTCCAACAGCCATCGCATCACGACGACGGCTCGCAGGGACGAGGCGGGCGACTGGCTGCTGACCGGCCGCAAAGTCTTCATCTCCGGCGTGGACAAGGCGGACGCCACCCTCATGGTCGGCCGTACGGAGGACGCCGGCACCGGGACGTTGAAGCCCTGCCTGTTCATCGTCCCGAGGGACACCCCCGGCTTCGAGTACCGCCGGATCGAGATGGAACTCCAGGCGTCGGAGAAGCAGTTCGAGCTGACCTTCGACGACATCCGGCTCCCCGCCGACGCGTTGGTCGGCGACGAGAACGCCGGCCTGCTGCAGCTCTTCGCCGGTCTCAACCCCGAACGCATCATGACGGCCGCCTTCGCCATCGGCATGGCCCGCTACGCCCTCGCACAAGCGATCACATACGCCCGCGAGCGCACCGTATGGAAGCGGCCCATAGGCGCCCACCAGGCGATCGCCCACCCCCTCGCCCAGTCGCACATCGAACTCGAACTGGCCCGTCTGATGATGCAGAAGGCGGCGTATCTGTACGACTCGGGGGACGACGCGGCGGCGGGCGAGGCGGCGAACATGGCGAAGTACGCGGCGGGGGAGGCGTGTGTCAAGGCGGTCGACCAGGCGGTCCACACCCTCGGCGGCAACGGCCTCACCAGCGAATTCGGCCTGGCCTCCCTCGTGACGGCCGCCCGCGTGTCCCGTATCGCCCCGGTGAGCCGCGAGATGATCCTCAACTACGTCTCCCACCAGACCCTGGGCCTGCCGAAGTCGTACTGACCCCCAGCCGAAGTCACCCCAGGGAGCCTGCGTGCCGCCCCTCATCCGTACCGCCCACCACCGAGGCATCACCACCCTCACCCTCGACTCCCCGGCCCACCGCAACGCCCTCTCGGCCGCACTGGTCGACGAACTCTCCACGGCCCTCACCGCCTGCGGCAAGGACGACGACGTACGGGCCGTCGTCCTCACCCACACCGGCACCACGTTCTGCGCGGGCGCGGACCTGCGGGACCCGCCCGCCCCCGACGCTCTGGTGAAGCTGTTCCGGCAGATCCTCGAACTGCCCAAACCGGTGGTCGCCCGGGTCACCGGCCATGTCCGCGCGGGCGGCATCGGGCTGCTCGGGGCCTGCGACATCACCACCGCCGGACCCGAGGCCACATTCGCCTTCACCGAGGTCCGCATCGGCGTGGCCCCCGCCGTCATCACCCTCACCCTCCGCCCCCGTACCGACCCCCGCGCGCTCGCCCGCCACTACCTCACCGGCGAACGCTTCGGCCCCGCCGAGGCCGCCCGTATCGGTCTGCTGACCGCGACCGGCGAGGACGTCGACGCCGTACTCGAACCCATCCTCGACGGACTGCGGAGAGCCTCCCCGAGGGCCCTGGCGGAGACGAAACGCCTGCTCACGGCTAAGGTGCTGGAGGACTTCGACCTGGACGCGGGCGAACTGACCCGCCTCTCGTCCCGGCTGTTCGCCTCCGCCGACGCCCGCGAGGGCATGACGGCCTTCCTCGAAAGACGGGAACCGGGATGGGTGTTGTGAGCAGGGCCGGTACGCATACGACCGCCCCGAACACGACTGCTCCGAACACGACCGCCACGGTCACGGCCGCCACGGTCACGGCCGGTCCGAAGCAGGACCGCAGCCGGGCCACCCGGCGGCGGCTGCTGGAGGCCGCCGTGGCCTGTCTCGCCGAGCACGGCTGGGCCGGTTCCACGGTGTCGGTCGTCGCCGAACGCGCGGGCGTCTCCCGGGGCGCGGCCCAGCATCACTTCCGTACGCGCGAGGACTTGTTCACGGCGGCGGTCGAGTACGTTGCCGAGGAGCGCTCGACGGCCCTACGCGCCCTCTTCTCCGAAAGCGCGCCCGAAGGCACCCCCGTAAGCGCCCCCCAAGGCGCCTCCACCGGCAATCCCGAGGCCGGCATCGACCGCCGGGCCGTGGTCGCCGCCCTCGTCGACCTCTACACCGGCCCCCTCTTCCGCGCCGCACTCCACCTCTGGGTCGCCGCTTCCAACGAGGACCAGCTCCGCCCCCGGGTCACCGAGCTGGAGGCCCACGTGGGCCGTGAGACGCACCGCATAGCCGTGGATCTCCTCGGCGCCGACGAGTCCCGCCCCGGCGTCCGCGAAACCGTCCAGGGCCTGCTCGACATGGCCCGTGGGCTGGGCCTCGCCAACCTCCTCACCGACGACAGGACCCGCCGCGACAGGGTGGTGGCCCAGTGGGCGTCCCTCCTGGACGACGTACTCGGCCCGCCTGCTACGGACTGAGCGGTTACGGACTGAGCGGTTACGGACTGAGCCGTTACGGACTGAGCCGCTCCACCCGCCACGACCCGTCCGCCTCGGCCACGTACCGCAACCGGTCGTGCAGCCGATTCCACCGCCCCTGCCAGAACTCCACGCTCTGCGGCGCCACCCGGAAGCCACCCCAGTTCGGTGGCACCGGCACCTGCTCGCCCTCCGGATAGCGGGTGACCAACTCCTCGTACGCGGCGTCCAGTTCGGCCCGGGAGTCGATGATCGAGGACTGCGCGCTGGCCCAGGCGCCCAACTGCGAGCCGTGCGGACGCGTACGGAAGTAGGCGGCCGTCTCATCCCGCCCGGTCCGCCGGGCCGTACCGGTGACGATCACCTGCCGGGCGATCGGATGCCAGGGGAAGAGCAGCGAGACATACGGGTTCTCGGCGAGATCGCGGGCCTTGCGGGAGTCGTAGTTCGTGTAGAAGACGAAGCCCTGGTCGTCGTACGCCTTCATCAGGACCGTACGGGAGCTGGGGCGGCCCTCGGCGTCGGCGGTCGACACGACCATGGCGTTCGGCTCGAACACCGCGCCGTCCTGCGCGGCCTGCCGGAACCACCGCTCGAACTGTCGCATCGGCCCATCGGCCAGCTCACTCTCGTCGAGCCCCTCGGCCCGGTACTGCTTGCGCATGAGAGCAGGATCGTGATCGTTCACATGGTCATCTTGCCGTATGAGCGTCCCATCGGAAGGGGGATGGCTCTCGCCCGTCGAAAGGCGACGGCACTTGTCCGTCGGACGACTGAAGATGCTTGATGGCACTGAGTGCCGCAGACTCTCCCCAAACGTGGCACTCAGGCGTATGGTGCTGGAACAGTCGAAGAGACCATGAGGAGCCGCCTGATGTCCGACTTCGTACCCGGACTCGAAGGAGTCGTCGCGTTCGAAACGGAGATCGCCGAACCGGACAAGGAGGGCGGCGCCCTGCGGTACCGGGGCGTCGACATCGAGGATCTGGTCGGCCATGTCTCCTTCGGCAATGTCTGGGGCCTGCTCGTCGACGGCGCGTTCCGCCCCGGACTGCCGCCCGCCGAGCCGTTCCCGATCCCGGTCCACTCCGGTGACATCCGCGTGGACGTCCAGTCGGCCCTCGCCATGCTGGCCCCCGTCTGGGGTCTGAAGCCCCTCCTGGACATCGACGAGGAACAGGCCCGCGAGGACCTGGCCCGCGCCGCCGTCATGGCCCTCTCCTACGTCGCCCAGTCGGCCCGTGGCCAGGGCCTGCCCATGGTTCCGCAGCGCGAGATCGACAAGGCGCAGTCGGTCGTCGAACGCTTCATGATCCGCTGGCGCGGCGAACCGGACCCCAAGCATGTGGCGGCGGTCGACGCGTACTGGACGAGCGCCGCGGAACACGGCATGAACGCGTCCACCTTCACGGCGCGCGTGATCGCTTCCACGGGCGCGGATGTCGCAGCAGCGTTGTCGGGCGCCGTGGGGGCCATGTCGGGCCCCCTCCACGGCGGCGCCCCTTCCCGAGTCCTCGGCATGATCGAGGAGATCGAACGCACGGGCGACGCCGACGCCTACGTCAAGCAGGCCCTCGACAAGGGCGAACGCCTGATGGGCTTCGGCCACCGCGTCTACCGCGCCGAGGACCCCCGCGCCCGAGTCCTCCGCCGCACCGCCCGCGACCTGGGCGCCCCCCGCTTCGAGGTGGCCGAGGCCCTGGAAAAGGCGGCCCTGGCCGAACTCCACGCGCGCCGCCCCGACCGCGTCCTCGCCACGAACGTCGAGTTCTGGGCCGCGATCGTCCTGGACTTCGCCGAGGTCCCGGCCCATATGTTCACGTCGATGTTCTCCTGTGCCCGCACGGCCGGCTGGTCCGCCCACATCCTCGAACAAAAACGCACAGGCCGCCTGGTCCGCCCCTCGGCCCGCTACGTGGGCCCCGGCCCCCGAGACCCCAGGGACATCGAGGGCTACGAGGACATCGCCCACTAGCCGCAAGCCACTAGCCGCAAGCCGCAAGCCACTAGCCGCAAGCCGCAAGCCGCTGGCCGCGCGCCGCAAGCCGCTGGCCGTAAGCGAAACGCAGACGACCCGCAGGCTCGGGTCCCCCGTCTCTACGACGAGGAGCCGGCCGGACGTACCGGCGAGCCTGCGGGTCGGGTGACTGCTTGAGATTGGGCCGGCTGCGCGTTCATCTCACGCGCTGGTCCGGCACCGCACAGAGTGTGGTGACGAGCCGCTAGCCCGCAGCCACCTCACGCGTCCGGTTGTCATACATCTGCCGAACCACCTCCCTTCTCGTGTACCGCACACCCTAAGAAGCGATCCCGGAGCACTCAAGCGATTTTCCGAGAGGTTTGCTGAGAGGTTTGCTGAGATGCGTCACCCACCCTCGCGGCGCACGATGAAGAAGGTCGCCGAGCGTGGTTGGGGGACGGTCCAAGCGCGAGGAATGAAGGGGAGAGCCATGAGGAAATCCCTGGTCGGAGCACTTGCCGCTGCCGTCGTCGGCGTATGCGTGGTCGGTCCCGGTGGGGTCGCCGGCGCGGCCTCGCCGTACTGCGAGGAGACGTCGCCGAGCGACTCGATGCTGTTCTACAAGCGGGGTACCGGGGAGGCGGTCAGCGGGACCCTCTCGGCGGGGGAGTGGCAGCAGGAGGCCGTCTTCGATCTTCCGACCGGGTACACGCACGGCGCGGCGAGCCGCGACTCGCTCGTGTTGTACAACGCGAACACCGGCGAGGGCGAGGTCGGGACCTTCGAGTCGGGGCGGTACGAGCAGGTGGAGAGCTTCGACGACTTCTCGACGGGCTGGACCCATGTCGAGGCGGCCGGTGACACGGTGCTGTTCTACAACTCCCGTACGGGCGACGCCGTCACCGGAACCCTGACCAACGGCGACTACGACCAAGGCCAGTCGTACGACAACTTCAACGAGGGCTGGCGCAGCATCGCCGCCTCCTGCGACACGGCCGCCTTCACCGCCGGGAACGATCTGGGCTACGGCACGTTGCAGGACGGCCGCTACACGCACCGGGACTCCAAGGACGGCGGACCCACGCTGGGCAGGCTGACCGCGACCGAGGATTCCGTCCTGGCCCTGCAGAACACCGGTTCCGGCCTGCTGGCCCGGGCGGCCAAGGCCACCAACGGCTCGGTCGGCGGATTCCGCCAGATCGGTACGTCGGGCCTCTGGGACAAGGAGGGCCGTACCTCCGACACCGTCTTCTTCTACAAGAACGACGGCACGGCCTGGACCTCCACCCTCATCAACGGCAAGTACTCCAACGTCGGTTCCGTCGCGGACATCTCCTCGGGCTGGACCCTCATCGAGGGCGGCGTCTAGCCGACGGCCGGCCGACCTTCAGCCGAGGTCCAGCCGTCGGCACCTTCACGGCCGCTGGGCCGTCGGCCCTGGCTCCGGCTCACCGTCCCTGCCCGTCCCCCTCCCTCCGATGCCCCCCGACGCCTCCAGCAGCACCTCCCCGGCCGCCGTCCGCACGTACAGCACAGACCGCCCGGCCCGCCGCCGCTCCACCAGCCCCGCGTCCCGCAGCACCCGCAGATGCCGGCCCACCGAGCCGAGCGCCTGCCCGGTCACGGCGACCAGCTGTGTCGTGCTCATGGGAGTCCCGAGCAGCGTCAGCAACGCGGCCCGTGAAGTCCCCAGGAGCGCGCCGAGGCCGGCCGGGGCGGGGCGGCGGTCGTGGTCCTCGGCGAGCACTCCGAGGCACGGGTAGACGACGGCGTACCGTTCCCGTCCCTCCCACGACACCCACCCGGTCCTCGGTGTCACCGGCATGAACAGCAGTTCGGCCCCGGCGGCGATCTCGCGCGGCGGATACGCGTTGTGGCTGACCTGGATGCGGCTCTCCCCGAGCCATCGGGTCGTCCCCGGCCGTAGGGAGTCGAGTACGGCCGCCCAGCCGCCCTGGCTCACCCGGGCGGTCCGCGCGACCATGTCGGCCTCCATCACACGCCGCCGACGCGCCCAGTACGGCCGTACGGTCTCCTCCCAGACGTACGTGAGCAGCGCGGTCGCCCGTTCGGGCAGGTCGTCGCGGTCCAGGGCGGTGGGGAGCGGGCCCCTCAGGGACACCCGGAGGTTGGCGCGCGCCTCCTCGGCGCCGGCCGCCCGCACTCGGGCCACGGTCTCCTCGAAGCTCTCCCCGACGCATGAGGTGGGGCAGAAGAAGTCGGCGATCCAGGTGGTGCCGAGCGCCGCCCTTACGATCAGCGCGGCCACCGGATCGGCCGCGAGGTGCGCGCGATAGCCGGGCAGATGGGCGCGCAGCCAGGCGTCCTCGCCGGGATGGGCCCCGGTCCCGGCGTGCAGCAGCCGCAGACTCGCGAAGGCCTCGGCGAACGGCGACAGCACGAACCGACTACGGGCGAGCGTGTCGGTGCCGATCTGCCACAAGCCCATGGGCCCGACCTTAAGCCCCTGCGTACGACCTTCTTGAGGCCCCGCCCGCGACCTTTCGCACGTCGGCGAAACAGTGAACAAGCCCCCCGGCCCGCCCCGAGACTCCCTCGCATGCGCAGCTACCGAACCCTGTTCCGCACCCGGGAGTTCACCCCGTTCCTGCTCTCCTTCGGTGCCTTCGCCGCGGCCCAGACGATCGGCGGTCTGGCCCTCGGCACGCTGGTCTTCCGGGCCACCGGCTCCCCGTTCCTGTCGGCGGTGAGCATGTTCGGCCCGCAGCTGGCGCAGTTGCTCGGGGGCGCGTTCCTGCTGTCGGGCGCCGACCGGCTGCCCCCGCGCGCCACCCTCACCGGCCTCGCTCTCGCCTTCGCGGTCGGTACGGCGGCGCTGGCGCTGCCCGGCCTGCCGGTCTGGGGCGTCTTCACCGTCGTACTCCTGCAGGGCCTGGTCGCGTCGCTGGGCGGGGGCGTGCGCGGGGGACTGCTGAACGAGATCCTCTCCAAGGACGGCTACGTCCTGGGCCGTTCCGTCTACAACATGCTCTGGGGCCTGACGCAGGTGACCGGTTTCGCGACCGGCGGCGCCCTGCTGGCACTCCTCTCCCCACCTGCGTGCCTGCTTCTCGCGGCGGCGCTGTACGTGCTCTCCGCCCTCGTTACCCGCCTCGGCCTCACGGCCCGCCCACCCCGCTCCTCCGGCCGCCCGTCCGTCGCGGCGACCTGGCGCACCAACGCCGCCCTGTGGTCCTCCCGCCCCCGCCGCCTCACCTACCTGGGCCTGTGGGTCCCCAACGGACTGGTGGTCGGCGGCGATTCGCTGTACGTCTCCTACGCGCCCGAAGCCGCGGGCACGCTGTACGCGTGCGGTGCGCTGGGCATGTTCGTGGGCGACATGGCGGTGGGCCGACTGGTGCCGCCGGCGCTGCGCCCCCGGCTCGCGACCCCGCTGCGGCTGTCGCTGGCGGTTCCGTACCTCTTCTTCGTCCTACGGCCGGGGGTGGCGCTGTCGGCCTTGGCGGTCACCGTGGCGTCGGTCGGCTTCGCCGCGAGCCTGGTTCTGCAGGAACGGCTGATGTCCCTCACCCCGGACGACCTCGCGGGCCAGGCCCTCGGTCTGCACGCCACCGGTATGGCCGCGATGCAGGGCGTCGGCGCGATCCTCGCGGGCACCCTGGCCCAACTGACCTCCCCGGCCGCCGCGATGACGTTGATGGCGGCCGCGTCGGTCACCGTGACCCTGACCCTCGCGGCGCTGAACCGCCACGAACGACGACAGCCGACCGCCGCGCCAGATGCCCGTTCCGGCGCCCTGCCGGAACCCGCCGCCACGGACTAGCCGTCGTCCCCCTTGGCGTCACCCCCGCAACACGGCGAACACCGCTCGGGCCCGGCTGCCGTCGGCCAGGTCCCAGTGGCCGGTGACATGGCCGGTCGTACCCTCCGGGCGGTCGGCGGCGCCGTTCGGGGCGGGCCGCAGAACCCGGTTGAGGCGGAGGACGAGGCCCGGAGCGACGGCCAGGTCGGTGGCGTCCTCGCCGTCCTCGGCGCCCGTCATCGTAGGCGTCGAGGGCAGGGGCGCGGAGCCCGCGTACGAGTGGGTGATCTCGTGGTCCGGGGTGTCGGTGAGGCTCTGGGCCTGGGCCTGGGTGCGGCCCTCGAACAGGGCGAGCAACTCCGCGACGACCACCGGGTCATGACAGCCGTCGTAGGCCCAGCGCTTGCCCAGGACACCGTGTTCCATGGTGCCGATCAGGGCGTGGTCGGCGTCGGGGAGGGGAGCCCCGCGGTAGCTGAGGGGGACCAGGTAGTGGACGGGTTCGGGCCCGGAGCCGTCGGCGGCCACCATGAACTCGATCCCGACCTCCCCCTCGGGATCGTCGAGCCGAAAACCGCCCGCCTTGACCAACTCCGGCTCCCCCTCCCCGCCGACGTACCACGCGCGCGTGGGCAGCCACGAGGCCAGCAGTTCGAGCTTGGTGGGCTTGAGGGTGGTGTGATGAATGATCGCCATGCCGGGGATTCTCGGCCGGGGTGAGCAGGCGGCGCGAGCCCTTTCTCCGGTACGTGACCTCTCCCTCCGGCCTCCGGTACGCGAGCCCGTTCCCCGCCGGGCCGGCGTTGTCAGTGGTGCGGTGCATGATCGGTGCGTCGGCACGTCGGCACGTCGGCACGTCGTTGCGTCGGAGGGGACGGGAGAGCGCTGTGGGGATCACGAATCAGCAGATGGCCGGGCACGCGTTTCTGCGGGAGCTGTATGAGGACGCGTACTTCCCTGATCACGTCCTGGACAAGGGCAAGGCGGTCCTGGTGCGGCTGTGCGAGCGGATCGAGGCCGAGCGGCCGTCGGACCTGGCGTCGCTGTACGCGCTGACGCACGCCGCGACGGAGGAGTTCAACCGGCTGGAGGCGGAGTTCGAGGCGGCCGGCAGCGAGATCGAGACCGTCGCGCGGGAGGAGATCGCCGGGGACTTCTGGCGCGTCGCCCAGGCCTACGGGTTCACCGACGCGGACGCGGAGGAACTGATAGCCACCCGCGAGTGGTGAGCCGGTGGGCCATGAACCGGACCCGGCCCGGCCTCAGGGGTTCGGTGCCACGCTCCGGCTCCAGGGGCCCGGTGGTGTGGCAATTCGGCCTCAGGAGCCCGATGGCACGCCCCAGCCCCCAGCCCTCGGCTCCAGCCCCCCAGCCCTCGGCCTCGGGAACTCGGTCCCTCCTCAGCCTCAGGGGCTCGGCCCCATGCCCTCCGGTGCTCAGCCCTCGGCCGGTCCCGAACCTCAGCCGATCCCGGACCTCGCTCCAGCCCCCTGAGCGGCCTCGGCGAAGTCCGCTGCGCAATCGCCCCCCGAAAGGGGCGCGGCAGCGAAACATCTCGCGGCTCCGCCGCGCGTGGGCGCGACGCCGCGCGGGCGGCCCCGGCCCCCACCAGCCCGCAGCTCCATCACCGCGCTTCCAGCGGAGCGCTCACGGCTTCCTCTCCATCGCCTCCAGGTCCAGCGCCGTCGCGATGCGTATGGCGATGTCCTCGGCGTAGGTCGCGTCGGGGCGTTCGAAGGGGGTGCGGGCGGAGCCTCGGAGGAAGGTGACCACGCCCAGGGTGCGGCCTCGGCTGCGGAGGACCGCGCAGAGGGCGTGGACGGTGTCCGGGGGCCATTGCCGTTCGGTGGCCCAGACGCGGGCCGCTTCCGGGGCGGCGGCGCCGGCGCTGGCCCGTACCGAACCCGCCCGCTCCACGCACTGCAGCGCCGGGTGGCCCTGGCCGTAACGGACGGGCAGGCCGGCGTGGCCGGTGAGGTGGCTGGGGCCGGGGGCGCCCGAGGGCGTGGCGGCGGCGCGTACGAGGCGGGCGGGGCCTTCGCCGTCCGCGAGGGCGCCACCGGAGACGCGGTCGAGCAGGGCGTGGTCGGCGAACCCGGCGAGCGCGAAGTCGAGGTGGACGGTCGCGGCCTCGCCGGGGTCCTCGCACTCGGCGGCGGCCCGCGACGCCCGGTGCAACTGGTTGACGCGGAACCGGAGCTGCGCGGCCTCCTGCTCGGTCTGCTTGGCCTCGGTGACGTCCTGGAAGAGCCAGCCGACGCCGAGCGGGACCGGTTCCTCGGCGAGGGGAGAGGCGAGGCGCAGGAAGCCACTGCGCCAGCAGCGCCGCTTCTCCCCGTCCGGCCCCCGTACGCCGACCCAGATCTCGGCGGGCGCGGGCGGGGCTCCCTCGGCGAGTACGTGGGTGAGGGCGCTCTCCACTTCCTCGACGCCCTGGGTGAGCAGTTCACCGAGGGGGCGCCCGAGGACGGTCGTACGGCCGATGCCGAGGGAGCGGGCGGCGTGCGCGTTGACGACGGCGGGGCGCAGATCGGCGTCCACGAGGACGACTCCCCACGACGCGTCGTCGAAGAGGGCCTCGCTGAGGGCGATGGAACGCTCCAGGTCGATCTGGGCGTGGACCTCGCTGAACGCGCAGTACAGCCCGGCCGGCTTGCCGTCGGGCCCGCGTACGGCGGCGGACTGGGTCCTTACGAGCACCCGCCCGCCGTCCTTGGTGAGCAGCGCGAACTCGTGGACCTGGCGGCCGGGGGCGTGCATGGCGGCCATCAGCCGCCCCTCGACCTCCTCGGCGTCGGCGGTCCGTACGGCCCATCCGGCGAAGCCCCGGCGTCCGACCGCTTCCTCGGCACTCCAGCCCAGGATGCGTTCGGCCTCGCGGTTCCAGTGGGTGACGACGCCGTCGCCGTCGAAGGCGCACAGTGCCGCGTCCATTCCGTCCAGCAGGGCGGCGAGCAGGTCGGAACCGCCGGGGCCGGCCCCGGACGGGTCTTCTGCCGTGTCCTCGGTGTCCTCGATGGTCTCCCTGTCCTCGCTGCTGTCGCTGTCGTCGGTGTTCTTGCCGTTCTTGCTGTTCTCGTCCGTCGGACCGGGTCGCTCGGGCTCGTCGGGTCCGAGCTCGTCGGCGGTCCGACTACGCCGGGAAGCACTCACCTGAACCCCCTGCAGGCTGCGTTGCGTCCTCCGCACGTACGCGACGGCGCGTCGGTTTGCTCACTGGCCTTCATTCAACTCGAACGTGACCCAGCCCACATCTGGTTCCCGAGATGTGGACGAAATCGTTGCACGCCGGGCTCCCGCCCCGAAGCTCTCCCCGGGCGCTCAGCGCAGGCAGATGGCAGACAGCGGAACTCAGCGCAGATAGAAGATCCGGTCGCCGTACTCGCGGAAGACCTGATCGTTCCAGTCGAGGCCGCCGTCGACATTGCCGGAGCGCAGCAGCGGGGGCTGGACGCCGCGGTCGGCGAGGGTGGCCGCGGCCGTGGCCATGACCGACTGGAGGAGGGCGGAGGCGACGACCGTGGAGGCCGGGGCGAACGGCGCGGGGACGGCGGCGTGGGTGAGTTCCGCGTCGCCGACCGGGATCTTGGAGTCGAGGACGAGATCGCAGTGGTCCTTGAGGAACGTGCCGGAGGAATGGCGGGACGTGGTCTCGGTGGCGTACGCGACGGAGGTGACGCCGATGACCTTCACACCCAGCACGCGCGCGTGTCGGGCCATCTCGACGGGCAGGGCGTTGCGGCCGGAGAGCGAGATGATCACCAGGAGGTCGCCGGTGCGCAGGGGGCTGCTGTCCAGTACGGCGGTGGCGAGGCCGTCGACGCGTTCGAGCGCGGAGCCGAGGGTCGCGGGCATGACGTCCACGCCCACGGCGCCGGGTACGGCGAGCAGATTCATCAGGGCGAGGCCACCGGCCCGGTAGACGAGGTCCTGGGCGGGCAGGGACGAGTGCCCGGCGCCGAACGCGAACAGCCGGCCGCCAGCCACGACCGTGTCGGCGACCAGTTCCCCGGCCGCCCGCACCGCCTCGGCCTCCTCCTCGCGTACGCGCTCCAGCAGACCGATCGCCGCGTCGAAGAACCGCCGCCCCACCGCAGTGCCCTCACCCATGGCTGTGCCCCTTTGTTCGGTCCGGCCTTTTGGATCACGGTAGAGGTCTGGACCAGTTGGGTGTCAATGGGGTGTCGACGCGCGCGTGGCGTGTCGGCGCCCGGGGCGGGTCGGTGGCCACGTACCGCGCGCGACCGCTCACGTACAGCGGTCGCGGTGGCACCGGACGGTGGTGTACGCGCTGACGTGGCTTCGAAATCGGCTGCCAGAACCCGGTTGTCAGTGGGATGCGTAAGAATTGAGTCCAGGGCCAGCGCAAGCCGGTGGGCCGAACGGCCAGGCTCCGGCTGAATCTCATCGAGGGGCACGTATGTCCGGACTGATCGACACGACGGAGATGTATCTCCGCACCATCCTCGAACTGGAAGAGGAAGGTGTGGTCCCCATGCGTGCCCGTATCGCCGAGCGGCTCGACCAAAGCGGTCCGACGGTGAGCCAGACGGTCGCCCGCATGGAGCGGGACGGCCTGGTGTCGGTCGCCCCGGACCGCCATCTGGAACTCACCGAGGAGGGCCGCCGTCTCGCGACCCGCGTGATGCGCAAGCACCGCCTCGCCGAGTGTCTGCTCGTCGACGTGATCGGTCTGGAGTGGGAGCAGGTCCACGCGGAGGCCTGCCGCTGGGAGCATGTGATGAGCGAGGCCGTGGAGCGCCGCGTGCTCGAACTGCTGCGCCACCCCACGGAGTCGCCGTACGGCAACCCGATCCCGGGGCTTGAGGAACTGGGCGAGAAGGACGGCGCGGACCCGTTCCTCGACGAGGGCATGGTGTCGCTGGCGGACCTCGACCCCGGCCACGAGGGCAAGACCGTCGTCGTACGCCGGATCGGCGAGCCCATTCAGACGGACGCCCAGCTGATGTACACGCTCCGCCGGGCCGGAGTGCAGCCGGGCTCGGTCGTGAGCGTCACGGAGGCGGCCGGCGGAGTCCTGGTGGGCAGCGGCGGCGAGGCGGCGGAGCTGGACGCGGACGTCGCCTCCCACGTGTTCGTCGCCAAGCGCTGAACCCAAACGCTGAACACCAAGCACTGAACCCAAGCGCCGAGCGCCACGCGCCCGGTGCCATGCGCTGAGACCGACGCCGGGCGACAGCTGCGGTCGCGTTCGCTCTCCCCGGGTCCAAGATTCAGTGTTCCGAATCGCAGCGCTCGCGCCGTTCGCATGCGAGGCTTGCGCATGAGGCATATGACCTGAGGGCTCTCGGCGGCCGCGACGACGCATCGCGTGGTGGCAGGGGAAGGGGCGGGCGGATGCGCATGTGCCGTGGACATGAGGAGGGCCCCGGCGCCGTACGGCGCCGGGGCCTGTCCTCCCCTGTGCTGACCCGGAGCCCCGAGCTCCCAGGGTCATCCCCCTCGGACCGTTTTCCCCGAGCGGTCCGCCTCCCGTTGAAGATCTCCCCCCGGCGATGGCGGGCAATCCTTGAGGGGGGTCACTCGAACGAGGGGTGTTGTCACCGAGAACCGCATCTTCGAATGCGCATTCGATAATCTGGGTGTCGGAGCCAGTTGCGGGGCGGTGCTCCCCGTACGGACCGGCGACCGTACCGCCGGTATCCGTACCGCCGCACACCCCGCATACGTAACGTGTCACCCGATAGGCACGCTGTAACAGCAGTGCCCGCCGGTCGCGACGAGGCGCACGGTGGGCGACAGCGCAGAAGCAAGTGCACGGCAGTGGTACGACAGCGGTAGGACGACGAGGACCGGCCGGCTCAGGGCGACGGGTGCAGGACGTACGACAGGACGTGCGGGATGTGCGAGACGTTCGAGAGGCGGCGGCAGGTGGTCCGAGCGGGAGCCTGGGGGGTGTCCATGGTGCGGCGCATCGACGTGACCGGAGCGGGCGGTGTGAGCCTCGCTGCCTGGGAGTTCGGCGACCCGCCCAAGACCGGCGAGGCCGGCGACATCGGGTCGATCGGGGCGGCCGGGCGGATCGGGGTGGACGGGCGGATCGGGGACGACGGCTCCGGGCGGCCGGGGGTGCTGTTACTGCACGGCCTCATGGGCCGCGCCTCCCACTGGGCACCCACCGCCCGCTGGCTCTCCGAGCGGCATCGCGCCGTCGCGCTCGACCAGCGCGGACATGGGCAGAGCCAGAAGCCCGAGGAGGCCGCGTACACCCGTGAGGCCTATGTGGAGGACGCCGAGGCCGCCGTCGAACAACTCGGTCTCGCCCCCGTCGTCCTCATCGGCCATGCCATGGGCGCGCTGACCGCGTGGCAGCTGGCCGCCAAGCGCCCCGATCTGGTGCGCGGTCTGATCATCTGCGATATGCGGGCCTCCGCGCTGGGTGCCGCCTCGCAGCGCGAGTGGGAGACCTGGTTCAAGGCCTGGCCGCTGCCCTTCGCCACCCTCGCCGACGTCCGCAAATGGTTCGGCGAGGACGACCCTTGGGTGGAGCGGCCCAACCCGTCGCGGGGCGAGTTCTACGCCGAGGTCATGCACGAGTGCGCCGACGGCTGGCGGCCCGTCTTCGACCCCGAGTTGATGCTGAAGACCCGCGAGACCTGGGTGTACGACGCGCACTGGGAGGAGCTGACCCAGGTCCAGTGCCCCGCGCTCGTCGTCCGCGGCCTCGACGGCGAACTGGGCCGGGCCGAGTCGCAGGAGATGGTCCGCGTCCTCCCTCACGGCCAGTACGCGGAGGTCTCCGACGCCGGCCACCTCGTCCACTACGACCAGCCGGAGGCGTGGCGCTCCGCGATAGAGCCGTTCTTGGACGGTTTCACGCGGTGAATGGCGTGCCGGGCGCCTAATGACTCGGGTGGAGCGGTTTGTTGGGCGAGTGCGGGTAGGTGGGGGCTGATCGCGCCCACGCGGCGGAGCCGCATATGTCACTGCCCCGCGCCCCTTGACAGCATGGGCCTGCGGCCCGATTGAAAGCGGGGCGCAGCCCCTGCTTTTAGGGGCGCGGGGAACTGCACGAGCAACCACAACCCACCCGCAGCCGCGCAACCGGCCGAAACACCCCCACCCGGAGCGTTACCGGCGCCCATCCCTACCGCACGCGTACGCCAGGGGCGAGATGAGTTCCTCGGCGTCCGGCAGCCACCGATTCGCCGGCGTGGGCC
This sequence comes from Streptomyces sp. NPDC002643, assembly GCF_053592555.1. Taxonomy (NCBI): domain Bacteria; kingdom Bacillati; phylum Actinomycetota; class Actinomycetes; order Kitasatosporales; family Streptomycetaceae; genus Streptomyces; species Streptomyces sp. NPDC002643. The sequence goes on along the minus strand of NZ_JBSFVY010000040.1, from coordinate 9,074 downwards.
GGCGTGCCCACTGCACAGCCCCCCGCGACCCGTACCGAGTGGGCGGCGCCGCCACATACTCGCCCTCGCCCAGCGCCTTGAGGTCGAGGGAGAGTGGGGACCAGCCCAACTTCCGTACGAGATCAGGGACCTTGACCGAGGCGCCCGGCAGCACGAAGAAGTGCATACGGCGGTCCGGCGTCCAGGTCACCGGACCGAGCGTCAGCTCCATCCGCTCCATACGAGCGAGCGCCAACAACCCCGCGGTCTCGGGGACATCGATGGTGTCGAAGGTCCGGCCGGTCGGCAGAAGAATCGACGCGGTCGGCTGCTTCGACCACAGACGGCGTGCGACGGTCGCACTGCCTGTCGCCTGGGTCGCCCAGTCCTCGCGCGCCGGGTGCGCGCCGGGGGTGGCACACGCGGCATTGCCGCAGGAGCAGTGCTGCACCCCGTCGACGGCTTCCAGCCATGTGCCCGGGAACACGTCCCAGTGGCGCTCTTCGGCGTATCGAACGGCGGTGTCCAGCAGCGATTCACCACGCTGCTTCGGGATTTGGGCAGCTTCAGGGCCCGCGATGGTCTCTTCCACGATGAACACAACTCTAGCGGTCATCAGGGGTTACGGAAGTCACATGCGCGGGGGAGAGCATCGCTTCCGGGCCCGGGGCGCACGGGTGCACGCCCGGGGGCGCGCGGGAAGGACGGCCGAGTGAGCCGGGTAGCCACGTGTGGGGTACAGCATCCGTGTTTACCCCGGCAATCCTGGCATGTCTCGCATCTTCGGTATGTCGGCGGGGCATTGATCTTCGAGGCCGGATCTTTTCGATACAGCAGTACGTGCTTTCGGTACGCGTGTGCGAAGGAACCCGGTCACTGAAGACACGTCAACTCGGTGCGTGGGCAAGGCACCACAGCCACAGGGGGTACGCCAATGGCCGCAAGGCCGCTCGTCGCCAGGCAGCCGAACGAACGACTGCAGGCGCTCATCCAGGAAGCGGGCTGCTCCAACGCGGGGCTCGCCCGTCGGGTCAATATGTGCGGCGCGGAGCACGGATTGGACCTGCGCTACGACAAGACGTCCGTCGCGCGCTGGCTGCGGGGACAGCAGCCGAGGGGCCGCGCCCCCGCGATCATCGCCGAGGCCCTCGGCCGCAAGCTGGGCCGTACGGTCACGATCGACGAGATCGGCATGGCCAACGGCAAGAACCTCGCCTCCGGCGTCGGACTGCAGTTCTCGCCGACGGTCCTCGGGGCGATCGAGCAGGTCTGCGAGTTGTGGCGCAGCGATGTGGGGCGGCGGGACTTCCTGTCCGGGTCGTCGGTCGCCGCGTCCGCGCTGGTCGAACCCAGCCGTGACTGGCTGATCTCGGCGCCCGACTCGCAGGTGGCACGCTCGGCGGGCCCGAGGGTCGGACTGCCGGACGTGGCCGCCGTACGCGCGATGACCCAGGCGCTGGTCGATCTCGACCACCAGTACGGCAGCGGGCATGTACGGCCGGTCGTCGTGCACTACCTCAACAGCGTCGTCTCCGGGCTGCTGGCCGGCTCGTACCGGGAGGCGGTGGGGCGGGAGTTGTTCGCGGCCGTCGCCCGACTCACCGAACTCGCCGGGTACATGGCCGTGGACACCGGGCAACCCGGCCTGGCCCAGCGGTACTACATCCAGGCGCTGCGGCTCGCCCAGGCCGCCGGGGATCGCGCGTACGGCGGTTACGTCCTCGCCGCGTCCATGAGCCATCTCGCCGCGCAGCTCGGGAATCCTCGGGAGATCGCGCAGTTGGCGCGCGCGGCGCAGGAGGGGGCGCGGGGGCGGGCGACACCGCGTGCGGAGTCGATGTTCCATGCGGCGGAGGCGCGGGGGCATGCGCTGATGGGTGACGCGCGGGCCGCGCAGGCGGCGGCGGGAATGGCTGTGTCGGCGCTGGAGGCGGCCGACCCCGCCTCCGGGGACGATCCGGCGTGGATTCAGCACTTCGACGAGGCTTATCTCGCCGATGAGTTGGCCCACTGCCACCGGGATCTGGGGCAGGCGGAGGCCGCGGCGCGGCGGGCCGAGGAGGCGTTGGTCAAGCATCCCGCCGCGCGGGCTCGGCGCCGGGCCATCGGCTATGTGCTGCTCGCCACCGCGCAGGTTCAGCAGCGGGAGGTGGAGGCCGCGTGTCATACGGGGCTGAAGGCCGTGGAGTTGCTGGGGTCGCTGCGGTCGAACCGGGGGGCCGAGTATCTGGAGGACTTTCAGCAGCGGTTGGAGCCGTTCAGGGAGGAGGCGGTGGTTCGGGAGTTCGGGGCGCGGATGGAGTTGCAGGCGGCGTAGCTCCGCTGGGGTGCCGGGTTCTGTGGGGCTTGGGTTGTAGGTGGGCGTTGGGCGGGCTGGGCCTGTCCGGGGTGCGCCGTGGGGGTGGGGCTTGTTGCGGTGTGCGGGTGTGTTGTGGTTGCTCGCGCCCGCGCGGCGGAGCCGCATATCGATACGGCCCCGCGCCCCTTGAGCGGCGGCTGCGCCGCCAGCACGGGGGCGCGGGCCGCCGATGAGGGCGCCGGGTCGCCATCCAGGCATGGGCACTGCTTGGCGGGTGGTTGTGTGTACCCGGTAGCGTGAGGCGTTGATTCCGTAAAGTCCCCCGTTCGTAGGAGTCCTGGTGACGCAGAGTGGACAGGGCGAGGAGCCCTTGGCGCGGACCGCGCGCGAAGGCATCGTGCTGCCCTCCGATGGGGGTGCGCCGCTGATGCCGGGGGATCTGCCTCCCGCGCCGGTTCAGCCGGCGGGGCGGCCGTGGGGGGCCGGCCAGGGGGCCTCCGGCGGGGGCGGCCCAGATGCCGCTGCCGGGATCGGGCAGCATCCCTCCGGCGCTGGTCAGGGGCAGTCGGCCGCTGATCCCTATCATCAGCCGGCCGTTGATCCTTATACGCAGTCGGGCGCCGACCCCTATGGGCACGCGCAGTCGGCGGGTGATCCCTATACGCATGGGCAGTCGGCAGGTGACCCCTTTGCGCATGGGCAGTCGGCGGGTGATCCCTATGCGCATGCGCAGCCGACCGCTGATGCCTATGCCCAGCCGCCCGCCGCCCCGCACGTTCAACCGGCCGTGCCCGAGTGGGGTGGGGCGGGGGCCGTCGGTGCTCATGGGGGTGGTGCGCCGTTGCCGCCCGAGGGGGCGCAGGGGGGCTCGTACGGGGTTGAGACGTATGGCGGGGGCGGGTTCGGGGGGCCCTTGCCGCCGGTCGCGGGTGAGGTTTCGGTGGCGGGGGGCGGTGGTCCCGGTGCTTCGGGTCCGGCGGCCGGCGCGCCGTTGCCGCCCGTCGCCGCCATGGATGAGGGGGCCACTCAGTACATTCCGCCGGTGCCTTCGGGTGGGGGCGTGGCAGAGGCGGCCACGCAGTACATACCGCCCGTGACCGGGCAGGCTCCGGTGGTCGACGCCGCCACGCAGTATCTGCCGCCGGTGGGGCCGGGGGCGCTGCCGCCGGAGACGCCGTCGGCCGAGGCCACGACGTTTCTCGGGCGGGTGCCGGACGGTGGCGGTTCCGGGCCGCCGCCGCCCCCCGCGAACGCCGGGCACCCCCCGCACGGGGCGCCGCCCGTGCATCCCGACGCACAGGCCACGCAGTACATACCGCCGGTGACCGCCGCACCGCCCCCGGTGCAGCCCCAGCCCCAGCCGTACGGTGCGCCGGAGCCGCAGGGGCCCCAGGGGGATGTCTTCGACAGCCTGTTCAGGAGTGAGCCGGGGGCCGCCGGGGCCACCCAGCAGTTGCCCCGGATCGAGAACGAGCAGCCGTACGGCGGTGGCGCCGGGCTGCCGCCGCAGGCGTACGGGCACGGTCACGGTGGGCACGGCCCCGTTGATGCCGGGCATGGTGGGCGGGGCCCCGCGAGACGTGACGGGGGCGGCGGTCGTACACGGTCCCGGGTGCCGTTGATCGCGGCCGTCGGGGTCGGGATCGCCGTGCTCGGGATCGGGGCGGGGGCCCTGATGAGCAGCGCGGGGTCGGAGAGCGGAGGCTCGCAGAGCGACAACAAGCCGGTGTCGGCGACCGAGAACGCGCCCGAGGAGTCGGCGTCCCCGTCGGCGGACCCGGCGAAGGAGCAGGCCGTCGCGCTGGACAAGCTGCTCGCGGACAGCGGCAACAGCCGTAACACCGTGGTCAAGGCCGTGTCGAACATCCGGTCCTGCAAGAACCTGGGGCAGGCCGCCACCGATCTGCGCGGCGCGGCCAAGCAGCGCAACGACCTGGTCACCAAGCTCGGCACGCTGTCCGTGGACAAGCTGCCGAACCACGCCGCCCTGACCACCGCGCTCACCGAGGCGTGGAAGGCGTCCGCCTCCGCCGACAACCACTACGCCGCGTGGGCCGACCAGGTCGCCGGGAAGAAGGGCTGCAAGAAGGGCCAGGCCCGCACCACCGGCCAGACCCAGGCGGGCAACAAGGCCAGCGCCACCGCCAGCACCCAGAAGACCAAGGCCGCCGAGCTGTGGAACGCCATAGCCGCCGACTACGGTCTGACCGAACGCCAGGCGGGTCAGCTGTAGCTCCGCGACCGCGACCGCGTCCGCCAGGGGATCAGGCCGCGTCCACCAGGGTCTGTTCGACGTTGACGAAGCCCTTGCGGGCCGCGACCAGCTGGCCCTTGCGGACCACCTGGAAGGTGACCTCGGGGTTGATGAGGCGGGGGAAGTTCGCGGCGGCGATCAGGTCCTCGAAGCGCCAGCTGAGGGGTGGGGTGAGGCCACCGGTGTCGACCTTGAAGCCGCTGTCGAGGACGCGGCCGATCGTACGGGAGGTCACCTCCCCGTCGCCGATCTCCTCGATGACGGCCCTCAGCACGGTGTACGCGATCCAGGTGGTCTGCACCCCGGGGTCCGCCGGGTCGATGCGGTTGTCACCGAAGGCGTGCTCCTTGATCACTTCTTTCATCTCGTCCCAGCGCTTGTCGCTCTCCACCGGGTACCAGCCGGTGACGTACGACCCCTCGTACGGCGAGGACTTCCCGCCGGTGGAGTCGATCATCGACTGGTCGATGCTGCCGAGGACGGTGCCGGTGCGCACCCGCGGGTAGTCCTCGCGGTCACGCCGGAAGGAGTCCATGAACGTGGAGGTCCGGTCGCCGAGCGCCGGGACCACGCATCCCTCCTCCCGCGCCGTCGCGTCGGACGTCGCCTGCCGCAGGGCCTCGGTGGAGTGCCGCGCGTACTCGGTGGCGTCCTCGGCGGCCAGCTGGTCGGAGACGGCGGGATGGCCCTTCGTCTTCAGCCCGGAGTTCATCAGCAGCGGAAGCTGGTCGCCGGCTATGGAGTCGGGGCGCACCAGGGCGACGGGCCCGCAGGTGCTCGCGAGCTGTTCGCCGAGGCCCGCCATCAGTGCGGCCTGGCCGCCGTTGACCGGGTAGGACAGGGAGCTGGAGAACTCGTCGTCGGTGACGCCGTAGCCCCCGATGTAGGGGATGCCTGCGGATTCCAGCGGGCCGAGATAGGAGCGGCCGTGCTGGCTGTAGGAGCCGACGACCGCGACGGCGCCCTCGTCCTCCGCGCGCCGGGCGCACTTCGCGGCGGACACCGTCTCGTTGTGGTCGTTGCAGGTGAGTATCTTCAGCTCGTGGCCGTTGATGCCGCCGTTCGCGTTGACCCAGCGGGCGTACGCCTGGGCCATGGCCGGCATACCGGGCTTGTTGGTGGCGGAGGTGTCCTGCGGCGCCCAGGTCATGACGGTGACGGTGCCGCCCCCGGAACCCCCCGTGGTACCAGGGACGACCCCGCACCCGACGGCGAACGACGCACACACCGCCAGTGTGGTCGCGCCGGCCAGGCCCTTGGCGAGGCCTGGGACAAAGGGGTTCCGTCGTGCCTGGAAGCCGGTCATGGCCCCGCACGATTCCGCCACATCACCAACCGTGGCGTGACGGACGGTCAAGGTGAGGTGGCCAAGAGGTGAATAGCGCGGGCTACGATCGTATATTCGAGAGGTTTTAGAGAGGAATGCGCAATCGATGTCCGTCCAAGGTCCGGAGAACCCTTCCCGTCGTGGGCGTCGCTCATCCACCATGGGCGGCATGCCACTCAACGACATGCCGTGGTGGCGCTGGCGCAGCAATGTGCGCTCCGCGCTGCACATGCTCTCCGATCCGGTGTTCCAGCGGGACGTCTGGCTGGCCGGCGTCGACGGATACGGTGACGTCACCGACGCCGTGTACCGCCTGGTCGAGGACACCTGGCTGGACAACTGGTCCGCCGAGAAGTACGTCGGCACGATCTTCCGGGACGCCCAGGAGGCGGCCCTCGTCGACACCGCCGTGCTGCGCGTCCTGCGGATCATGCACCAGGTCGGGCCCGACGCGCCGGTCTCCGCGTATCTGAACCACGAGGCCTGGCCCGAGGCCGTCCGTGCGTCCCGCGAGGCCCATGTCCGCCTGGCGGCGAGCGACGGCGACGACCCGGACGCGCCGCCGCGCACCCTGGAGGTGCTGCGGATCATGACGCGGGTCGCGTAGGGGGAGTGCGGGCCGCGTAGGGAGAGCGCGGGTCGCGTAGGGGGAGCGCGGGGATCATGACGCGGGCCGCGTGGAGGGAGTAAGGGGAAGTGGGCGATGGGTAGGGGTGTGGTCGGTCCGGTCGGTCCGCGGGACGATTGTCGGCTTCGGTAGGCCGTATGGGACCCTGTCCGGCATGAACGCGCAGTCCACCCGAGGCGCCGAGGCGCCCGCCGACCAGTACGTCCTCACCCTTGCCTGCCCCGACAAGCAGGGCATCGTGCACGCCGTGTCCAGCTACCTCTTCATGACCGGCTGCAACATCGAGGACAGTCAGCAGTTCGGCGACCACGACACGGGTCTGTTCTTCATGCGCGTCCACTTCTCGGCTCAGGCGCCGGTGAGCGTCGAGAAGCTGCGGGCCAGCTTCGCGGCGATCGGTGACTCCTTCCAGATGGACTGGCAGATCAACCGGGCCGACGAGAAGATGCGCGTCATCCTCATGGTCAGCAGGTTCGGGCACTGTCTGAACGACCTGCTGTTCCGGGCCAGTATCGGCGCGCTGCCCGTCGAGATCGCGGCCGTCGTCTCCAACCACACCGACTTCGCCGAGCTCGTCGCCTCGTACGACATTCCGTTCCACCACATTCCGGTGACGAGGGACACGAAGGCGGACGCGGAGGCGCGGCTGCTGGAGCTGGTGCGGGGGGAGAATGTCGAGCTTGTCGTGCTCGCCCGGTATATGCAGGTGCTCTCCGATGACCTCTGCAAGGCGCTCAGCGGGCGGATCATCAATATCCATCACTCCTTCCTGCCGAGCTTCAAGGGCGCGAAGCCGTATCACCAGGCGCATGCGCGGGGTGTGAAGCTGATCGGCGCGACCGCGCACTATGTCACCGCCGACCTCGATGAAGGGCCGATCATCGAGCAGGAGGTCGAGCGGGTGGGGCATGGGGTGACGCCGGAGGAGCTTGTCGCCGTGGGGCGGGATGTGGAGTGTCAGGCGTTGGCTCGGGCTGTGAAGTGGCATGCCGAGCGGAGGATTTTGATGAATGGGCGGCGGACTGTTGTTTTTGCGTGAGGGCGCCTAATAGCTCAGGGGAGCGTTGTTCGTTTGGCGGGTGCGGGGTCGTTGTGGCTGGTCGCGCCCACGCGGCGGAGCCGCACATGTCGCAGCCCCGCGCCCCTTTGTTGAGCTGCGGCTTTGAGGCGCCCTACATCCTGCTCAGTGACGCCGCCGCGTAGAGCACATCCCTGATCGCCTGGCGGTCGCCCTGCTGGCCCGCCACCGCTTCCTCCGGGGGGACGTGGCCCGCGGCCAGGCGGCAGAACTCGACTCCGTCGAGGGCCACGTGGGCGATCTCGTGGTCGGTGGAGGCCGTGGCGGCGGGGGAGTCCAGAGCGATGAGCCATTCGCCGCCGCCCGAGCCCTCGATCTCCAGGCGGAGGGTGCGGCCGGGGGCGCCGGCCGGGACCAGATGGCGGCCCGGTGGGGGTGTGGCCAGGCCCGCCCTCCGGCGGTCGGCCAGTGCCGTGGGCAGCATGCGCGCGGCCAGGTCGATCATGCCGTGCAGATGCCGGCCGGACGGCGCCTGGTACGGGTAGTCCACCGCCTCCGCGATGTCCTCGGCGTGAATCCAGCACGCGAACGCCCGGTCGAGCAGCGCGTCCTCCAGCGCCAGCTGGAAACCGCCGTACGACACCGACACTCCCCGCCCCGGCGCGTCCGTCTCGGCCCTCTCCTCCCCGTCATCCCTCGCGTCCCTCTTGTCCGGCTCGGTCTCGTGCACCGCCTCGGCGTCGCTCGTGAACGACGTCGTCCGCACGATGTCGTGGCTCTGCTCCCGCCACGGGGTGCGGATGGAGCGGGTCGGCGGGAAGTGGGACGCCTTCCAGTACGCCTCGGTGCGGGCCGCCGGTGTCCGGGCGTCCGGGGCCGGTGTGTCGAGTCGGTCCAGCGGGTCCTCCAGGCCGAGCGCGGTCGCGACCAGCCCGTCGACGCTCAGCAGATGGGCGATGACCCCGGCCACGGTCGTCCGCCGGCTCACCGGGCCCTCGCCCTCGAACCAGCGCAGATGCACCGGGGCGTGCCAGTCCGCCTGGTCGATGTCCTGCAGCAACGCGTCCAGCCGGGCGGCCTCCGCGTCGTACGGGGCCGCCCAGCGCGGTACCGGGATACGGGGTGGCCGGCGGCCCAGACAGGCGTCCAGCACCTGGGTGCGCAGGGCCGGGGCCAGGTCGAGGCTCTCCGGTCGCTGCAGCAGGCCCACGGCCTCGCGCAGCCGCCGGGCCTCGTCCGCGCAGGCCCCGCACACCCCGAGATGCTCCTCGACGGCCAGCGCCTCCCCCGGCGAACAGGCCGCCAACGCCCACGCCCCGAGCAACGCCTTCAGCACGCGGTGCTCCAGGACAAGGGGGACGTACGGGGTCGGGGCCGGGGGTGCGTCGGGTACGGCGCCCGCCTCCGGCTGCGGGTCCGGCAGCGGCAGGCCCGTGTCCTCCACCGACGAACGGGGCAGCGGTATGCGCGGCGACCTGGCGACCCCCTCGCCGTGCCCTCGCCGAACGCGGCGAGGTCGAGGAAGTCCTGCCCGGCGAGCGTCAGCCGGGTCAGGGCACGGGTGCCGGT